>JAEUPH010000287.1 GCA_016790395.1 Rubrivivax sp.
CAGGCCATCCCCAAGCTCGCCGAAGGCGTGGGCCAGGGCGGCAGCGGCATCGCCGGCGAGGCCGTGGGCCTGGGCGCCGGCGTGGCGCTGGGCCAGGTGCTGGCGCAGCAGATGGGCCAGGGGCTGGGTGTGGGCTTGGGCGCGGCCCAGCCTGCGGCCGCGGCCGCGGCGGCGGTCGTGCCGGCGCTGAAGCCCGAGGAGATCATGGCCACGCTGGAGAAGCTGGGCGATCTCAAGGCCAAGGGCATCCTCACCGAGGACGAGTTCGCGGCGAAGAAGGCGGAGCTGCTGAAGAAGCTCGTCTGAGCCTGCCCGACTAGAAGAACAGGCCAGTGGCCACGTCACCGCAGCGCGCGTACCGCGCGGCGTGCCCGAACTGCGGCGCGCCGGTCGAGTTCGCTTCGGCGGCCTCGGCCAGCGCCGTCTGCAGCTTCTGCCGCAGCACGCTGCTGCGCGACGGCGACGCGCTGCGCCGCATCGGCGTCTCGGCCGAGCTCTTCGACGACCACAGCCCGCTGCAACTGGGCGCCAGCGGCACGCGCCAGGGCATGGGCTTCACGCTCGTCGGCCGGCTGCAGTACGGCTACGAGGGCGGCACCTGGAACGAGTGGCATGCGCTCTTCGACAACGGCCGCAGTGCCTGGCTGAGCGAGGACAACGGCGCCTACGTGCTGGCCTTTGACGCCCCGCTGCCCGCCGACGTGCCGCCTTTCGACGAACTGCGCGCCGGCCAGCGCCTGGTGGCCGACCGCCGCGGCTGGAACGTGGCCTCGGTGGTCCGCACGCACCTCATCGCGGCCGAAGGCGAACTGCCCGCGCCGCCGCGGCTGCAGGGCGACTTCTTCGTCATCGACCTGCGCAATGCCGAGGGCGAGGTGGCGACGATCGACGCCAGCGACCCCGGCAAGCCCGGCTGGTCGGTCGGCCGCTCGGTAGCGCTGTCGGAACTGGCGCTGCAGGGCCTGAAGGACGGCGCCGAGAAGACGCTGAAGGCGCGCGGCATCGAGTGCCCCAGCTGCGGCTCGGCGCTGGAGCCCAAGCTGTCCACCACCAAGAGCCTGAGCTGTGGCCAGTGCAACTCGGTGGTGGACATCTCCAAGGGTGCCGGCGCCGACCTCGAGCACTACGCGCAGAACAACTCCGGCCCCGGCGGCCTGACGCCGCAGATCCCGCTGGGCAGCGAGGGCAAGCTGGGCCTGGATGGCCCGCCCGTGCCCTGGCAGGTGGTGGGCTACATGGAGCGCTGCGACAACGCCGACGGCGCCGACGACGAGACCACCTTCTGGCGCGAGTACCTGCTGTTCCACCGCATGTCGGGCTTCGCCTTCCTGGTGGACGCCGAGGACGGCTGGAGCTGGGTGCGCCCCCTCACCGGCGCGCCCAAGGCCACGGGCGAGACGGCGCTGTGGAAGGGCAAGGCCTACCGCCGGCGTTACGAGTACGCGGCCAAGGTGACCTGGGTGCAGGGCGAGTTCTACTGGCGCCTGCAGCGCGACGAGACGGCGCGCGTGGCCGACTACGAGGGCACCGGCTCCGAGGCCGCGCTGCGCCTGTCGCGCGAACAGACCGGCAGCGAAGTCACCTGGTCCGCCGGCCGCACGCTGGCGGCCGACGCCGTGGCCGAGGCCTTCGCCATCCCCGGCCAGAACCGCCGCGCCATGCAGCGCGACGTGTCGCCGCTGGCCACCGGCTCCAGCATGGGCCTGGCCAAGGGCCTGGTCATCCTCTTCGTCGTGCTGATCTTCATCGCCATGCTGGCGCAGTGCGACGGCAACGACTGCGACGACACGCGCATGACCTTCGGCGAGGCCAGCGCCGAGTACCAGCAGTGTCTGGCGCGCCGCCACTCAGGCAGCAGCGGCCGTTCAGGCGGTGGTTCCTACGGTGGCTGGTCCAGCGGCGGTGGTGGCCACAAGTGAAGCCGGAATCTCAATGAGACAGGAGTGCTGACATGATGGGAATCGAATGGATGAAGCCGGGCATCTTCGTCGGCTCGGCGCTCTTCGCGCTCCTGGGCGTGGTGGTGTTCTGGCTGTGCTTTGTCATCATCGACAAGCTCACGCCCTACGACCTCTGGGCCGAGATCATCGAGAAGAAGAACCTGGCGCTGGCCATCGTGGTGGGCGCCATGTGCATCGCCATCGGCCTCATCGTCTCGGCCGCGATGCACGGCTAGGTTGCGGAGCTGGGTCTCCCGGGCCGGAACGCACCCCCTCGAGGGGCGCGAGCGCGGCGAGCTGGGGGCCCGCGTCAGGCCCAGGTTTCCCAGTCGCGCCGCCCGGGGGCCAGCAGGTGCGGCACGTGGTTGAAGCTGAGCAGCACGTGCCGGCGCGGCGAGAAGCTGAACTCGGTGAGCGCGCTGTTGCGGATGCGCATGTTGAGATCCACCATCGCCTCCCCCGGGGCGCCCAGCACCTGCTGCACGGCGGTGGCGATGGGGCCGCCGCTGCTGACCAGCAGCACGTCGCCTTCGTGCTTGCCGCGCACATGGTCCAGCGCCGCGGCCACGCCGGCACTGAACCCGGCCCAGGTGGGCATGCCCTCGGGCTGCGTGCGGCCCGCCATCCAGGCCGCCAGCGCCTGGCGCAGCCGTCGGAAGTGCTCGCGGTAGGCCTCAGGCGTGTCGGGCGCTGCCAGCGGGCCGGGGTGCAGCGCGCGGATCAGTGCCGCCGGGTCGTACTCGTCCAAACCCGGCCAATCCTGTTCAGCCGGGAGCGTGCCGAAGCCCTGGGCGATGGCCGCCAGCGACTGCCGGTGCCGCCTCAGCGTGCCGCGCAGCACGCCTTCGAAGCGGATCCCGCGCCCGGCGAACCACTCGCCCAGCGCCTGGCACTGCCGCGTGCCCAGGGGGCTGAGCTGGTCGTAGTCGGCGGCGCCGAAGCTGGCCTGGCCGTGGCGCACGAGGTGGAGCGTTCCCATCGCCGGCATTGTCGCGGCGGGGCCAGCGCTGGCCTGTCGCCCGCGTGACCGGCGCGGACTCTGCGCTACCGTCGCACCATGGCCACCTCCGAACTGCCCCACGCCGACACCGATGCCGCGCCGGTGCGCGTGTCGGTGGCGGAACTGGCGCTGCTGGTGTCGGTGTTCGTCGTGGCCGCCTGCGGGCTGGTCTACGAGCTGGCGGCAGGCGCCATGGCGAGCTGGCTGCTGGGCGATTCGGTGCTGCAGTTCTCCACCGTCATCGGCACCTATCTCTTCGCCATGGGGCTGGGCTCCTGGGCCAGCCGCTTCGTCACGCGGCAACTGGTGGCGCAGTTCCTGCGCATCGAGCTGCTGGTGGGCCTGCTGGGCGGGCTGATGCCGGCGCTGCTGTTCGTGGCGCACGGCACGCTGCCGGCCGACGCCGTGGCGCCCTTCCGCGTGCTGCTGTACGGCATGGTGGGGCTCATCGGCGCGCTGGTGGGGCTGGAGATCCCGCTCGTCATGCGCATCCTCAAGAGCCACTTCGCGCCGCGCTGGGCGTTGTCGGAGCTGGTCTCGCAGGTGCTCACCTTCGACTACCTGGGCGCGCTGGTGGTGGCCGTGGCCTTCCCGCTGCTCTTCGTGCCGCATCTGGGGCTGGTGCGCACCGGGGTCTTCTTCGGGCTGCTGAACGCGGCGGTGGCGGTGTGGGCGTTGCTGGTCTTCCGCGGCGAGCTGCGGCGCTTCGGACTGCATGCCGCGGCCTGCGCGGTGGTGGTGGGCGTGCTGCTGGCCGCCTTCGCCGGCGCCGACCGCCTCAGCACCTGGGCCGAAGACCGTTTCTACGGCGACGACATCGTGCTGCGCGAGACCAGCCCGTACCAGCGCGTGGTGGTCACCTCGGGCGCGGGCGGCGTGCGCCTGTTCCTCAACGGCAACCTGCAGTTCCACAGCCGCGACGAGTACCGCTACCACGAGACCCTGGTGCACCCGCTGCTGGCCGCTTACGGCCCGGTGGCACCGCGCCGCGTGCTGGTGCTGGGCGGCGGCGACGGCATGGCCGTGCGCGAGGTGCTCAAGCACCCCGGGGTGGAGCAGGTGACGCTGGTGGAGCTGGACCCGGCGATGACACGCCTGTTCGCCAGCGACCCCATGCTGGTGAAGCTCAACGGCGGCGCGCTGAAGAGCCCGAAGCTGCGCATCGTCAACGCCGATGCCTACGCCTGGCTGGAGGCCTGCACCGAGAGCTTCGATGCCATCGTCATCGACTTCCCCGACCCCACCAACTTCGCGCTCGGCAAGCTCTACACGACGAGCTTCTACGAACGCGCCGACCAGGTGCTGGCGGCCGGCGGCTGGATGGTGGTGCAGACCACCTCGCCGCTGATCGCGCGCAGGAGCTTCTGGACGGTGGTGGCCACGCTGGAGGCCGTGGGCCTGAGCACCACGCCGATGCACGTGCACGTGCCCAGCTTCGGCGAGTGGGGCTTCATCGTCGCCGGCCGCCGGCCCTGGCGCCTGCCGACGGCGCTGCCGCCCGGCCTGCGCTTCCTCACCCCCGAAGGCCTGCCGGCGCTGCTGCAGTTCCCGCCCGACATGGCGCGCGTGCCGGCGCCTGCCAACCGCCTGAGCAACCAGGCGCTGGTGAGCACCTTCGAGGAGGAATGGGGCAAGGTGGCGCGGTGAGTGGCGGCCTCACACGCCGCAGCCTGCTGGGTGCCGCGGCACTGGCGGGCTGCACGCCGCGCGAAGCGCCGCCGGCGCCCGCCGTCTGGGTGGGCGCCAGCCACGAGCGTGGCCACCTTCTGCGCGAGGGGGCGGCGCTGCCGGCGCCGGCCGTCCAGCGCCGCGCGAGCGTGCTGGTGCTGGGGGCCGGCATCGCCGGTCTGGCGGCAGCGCGCGCCTTCGGCCGCCAGGGCGTGGACGACGTGCACCTGCTGGAACTGGAAGACCAGCCCGGAGGCAACAGCCGCGGCCATGCCATCGCCGGCATGGCCTGCCCGCTGGGCGCGCACTACCTGCCCGTGCCCGGCGGTGCCGCGCGCGAGGTGGCCGAGTGGCTGCACGAGATCGGCCTGCTGAAGACCCACCTCGGCCGCACCGTGCCCGACGAGCGCCACCTGTGCCACAGCCCGCAAGAGCGCATCTTCGTCGACGGCGCCTGGGCCGAGGGCCTGCTGCCGCCGGTGGATCCGGGCTCGGCGGCCGCGCGGCAGATGCGCAGCTTTGCGCAGGCCGTGGCGCGCGTGTCGAAGCCGGGCGCCTTCGAACTGCCGGCGCACCGCAGCCGCTGGAGCGCCGAACTGGCGGCGCTGGACACCGTCAGCTTCGCTCGCTGGCTGGACGCTCAGGGCTTCGACGCCCCCGAATTGCGTTGGTACCTGGACTACTGCTGCCGCGACGACTACGGCGCTGCGGCCGACACCGTCTCGGCCTGGGCCGGCCTGCACTACTTCGCCAGCCGCCACGGCTTCCACGCGCCCGGCGAAGGCGAAGCGGAGCGCGAAGGCCTCTTCACCTGGCCCGAAGGCAACGCCTGGTTGACGAAGCGCCTGATCGAGCCGATGGGTGAGCGCTTGCACACGGGCCGGGTGGCACTGCGTGTGACGGAGCAGCGCCAGGGCGTGGAGGTGCTGGCCTGGGACGTGGCGGGCCAGCGTGTCGAAGCCTGGCAGGCGCAGACCGTGGTGCTGGCGCTGCCGCTTTTCGTGGCGGCCCGCATCGTCCAGGACCCGCCTGAAGCGCTGCGCCAGGCGGTGGCCGCGCTGGCCTGGGCGCCCTGGTTGGTGGCCAACCTGCAGCTGGACGCGCCGCCGCTCGACCGCCCCGGTGCGCCGCCGTCCTGGGACAACGTCATCTACGGCAGCACCGGCCTCGGCTACGTCGACGCCATGCACCAGAGCCTGTCGGCCGTGCGCAGCGCCACCGTGCTGACGGCCTACCGCGCGCTGCCGCAGGCCGAGCGGCCCGCGCTGTTGGCCGGCAGCGCCGATGCCTGGACGCAACAGGTCTTGGACGACCTTGCCCGTGCCCATCCGGACCTCCCGCGCCGCGTGCGCCGCGCCGAGCTGATGCGCTGGGGCCACGCCATGGCCATTCCGCGCCCGGGCCTGCAGCGCCACCCGGCGCTGGCCGCGCTGCGTGCGGCGCGCGGCCGGATCCGCTTCGCCCACGCCGACCTGGCGGGCTGTTCGGTGTTCGAGGAATCCTTCACGGCGGGCTGCGAGGTGGCGCAGCCGGCTTGAGGTTCCGAATGACCTTGCTCAAGGAAAACCCGTAGTCGGAGCCGACAATGTAGGTACAAACCCTAGTCCCAGGCCACAGCGTCCCACCCGGATGCCGAAAGCCGGAAAGACCTCCATGTCGACCTACTCCATGACCTATGGCCGCCCTGCGCGGCTCGATACCAAGCCCTTCTTCGACCGCATCCGCCAGGGCTTTTCCGCCATGCTGGACATGCCTCGCCGCCTGGACGCCTGGATGGAAGCCCGTGACCAGGCCCGCATGAGCGCCCAGGACGTGCTCGCCCTGGCCCGCAGCATGGAAGACAGCGACCCCGGCTTTGCTGCCGACTTGCGCGGCGCCGCCATGCGCTCCATCGACCTGCACTGAGGCCGGCGGCTGCGGCTGGCGCCGCAACCTTCAGGCCGGCACGGCGTAGGCGGCTTCGTCCATGAGGTCCACGCCGCAGTCCAGGGTCTGCACCCACTCGATGAACTCGCCCACGGCCGCGCCGACCAGCGGCGCGCCGTGCTGCGGCGCGATCATGGTGATCGGCAGGTCCTTCACCATGCGCGCCCAGAGCTTGAGGATCTTGCCGCTCGTCATGTAGCGCCGGTGGAAGGGTTCCATGCGCGGCAGCGCGTCGGCCAGCCGCGTGATGCGGCGCTGTGGCTCGCCGCCCAGCGACACGGCCAGGTCGCCCGAGAAGAGGATGCCGCTGGACGGGTCCCAGAACTGGAAGTTGCCTTCGGCGTGCAGGAAGTGCGCCGGCACGGCGAACAACGTGCTGGCGCCCACCGTGATGCGCATGCCGGGGTCCGGGATGCCGACGATGCGTCCGGCGGTCTTGCCGGGCTTGCAGAAGTGCGGCGCGAAGCGCTCCCACAGCGTGCTGATGTAGACCTTGGCGGGCGTGGCCGTCATCCAGCGGTCGAGCGCGGCGATGATGTCGGGGTCGGCATGCGAGGCCAGGATCGTCTCCAGCCGGTGCGGCGCGAACTGCTTCTGCAGCCCCAGGTAGAGCTCGCCGTAGGCCAGGTTGCCGCCGGGGTCGATGAGCGCGCCGGTGTCGCCGTCCACCACCAGGAACTGGTTGGCCTGCACGGCGTCGGGGCCGGACAGGTCGCTGAACATCAGGCACTTGTGGCGGCCGTTGTTGAACAGTTCGGTAGGCATGACGATCGCTGGCCCGGCTGGCCGCCAAGGTGTCGGATTCCGAACTCTAGTCGGGCATGCCCATTCCTGGCTTGACCGTTCGCAACCGCGGTCCGTGCATAAGGACATGACAGGAAGGTCTTTGTCGCGCGCCCTGCTCACGGCTAGCCTCGCCGGCTCGGCGTCCACCACATCGGAAGGCGCTGCCTGCAGAGGAGTGCTCGCATGCCCGGCTACTTCAACGACAACTCGCTGTCCATCGGACGCACGCCGCTCGTGCGCCTGAACCGCGTCACGGACGGCGCCCGCGCCACCGTGCTGGCCAAGATCGAGGGCCGCAACCCGGCCTACAGCGTGAAGTGCCGCATCGGTGCGGCGCTGATCTGGGACGCCGAGAAGCGCGGCCTGCTCGGCCCGGGCAAGGAGATCGTCGAGCCCACCAGCGGCAACACCGGCATCGCGCTGGCCTTCGTGGCCGCCGCACGCGGCATCCCCATCACGCTGACGATGCCTGAGACCATGAGCATCGAGCGCCGCAAGCTGCTGCTGGCCTACGGCGCCAAGCTGGTGCTGACCGAGGGTGCCAAGGGCATGAAAGGCGCCATCGCCAAGGCGGAGGAGATCGCCGCCAGCAGCCCCAAGTACGTGCTGCTGCAGCAATTCAAGAACCCGGCCAACCCGGCCATCCACGAAGCCACCACCGGCCCCGAGATCTGGGAGGACACCGAAGGCACGATCGACATCTTCGTTGGCGGCGTGGGCACGGGCGGCACCATCACCGGCGTCTCGCGCTACATCAAGAAGACCCGCGGCAAGGCCATCCTGAGCATCGCGGTGGAGCCCACCGCCAGCCCGGTGATCAGCCAGACGCTGGCCGGGCAGGAAGTGAAGCCTTCGCCGCACAAGATCCAGGGCATCGGCGCCGGCTTCGTGCCCGACGTGCTGGACCTGAGCCTGATCGACGCCGTGGAGCAGGTCAGCAACGAGGACGCCGTGCTCTTCGCCCGCCGCCTGGCGCGCGAGGAAGGCATCCTGGCCGGCATCTCCTGCGGCGCGGCGGCGGCCGTGGCTGTGCGCGTGGCGCAGCGCCCCGAGAACGCGGGCAAGACCATCGTGGTGGTCCTGCCGGACAGCGGCGAGCGCTACCTGAGCTCGGTGCTCTTCGAAGGCCTCTTCGACGCCAGCGGGCAGCCGGTCGCGGCCGCCTGACTCAGCCGGCGGATCTTTCGCGCTGCGTGGCGCAGCCCACGCAGCGCAGGGCCTGCGGTTCCACCTGCAGTCGGCCGAAGGGGATGACCTTGCCGCAGTCCACGCAGCGGCCGTAGTCGGGGTCGTCCACGCGCGCCAGCGCTGCTTCCAGGGCCCGCAGTTCCCGGCCTTCCAGCCCGGCGTAGCTGGCTTCCACTTCGCGGTCGCTGGCCAGCTGGCGGGTGTCGTCGCGGTCCTGTTCGCGCTCTTCCAGCGCCTGCTCGGCGGCCGAGCGGCCAGGGCTGCGCTGCTGCAGTTGTTCGCGCACGGCCGCGTGCCGCGCCCTCAGCGCGGCGGCCAGTGCCTGGCGTTGTTCGAGGGTCAACGCGTGTCTCATGGTCGCTTCCTTGGTGCGGACCATGATCGGCCGCGCCACGGGGCCCGGCAATGATGCGGATCAACGCGGAGCGAGGCGCCCGCGGCGGCTCGCGGCCCGTGAGGGGCGGTGGCGGCCTGGGCTGTTCGCCAAAGCCGTGCAAGGTGTCACGGGTTCGGCACTTCCACGTCAGGCGTCAATTGATGCCGTCGCCCGGACGGTCGAAGAGCCGGTCGAACGGGCGCGGCGGGCGCGTCCGCACGGGACCTCACCATGACCCTCCAGAGTTCGATGACCGTCGGCCGGCGAGTTGGCCTGGGCGTCAGCCTGCTCATCGCGATGACCGTGGCCGTCGCCGTGCTGGGCCTGTTCAGCGCACGCCAGAACGAGGCCATGCTCAAGGACATCAACGACGGGAGCGTCAAGCCGCTGGCGCTGGTCGGCGAGATGCACTACCTGATCGCGCGCAACCGCATCCTCGTCACCGACGTGGCGATGAATGCGGTGCCCGAGGTGCTGGCCCGGCGCTCCAAGGAGTACGCCGTCAACAAGGCCCGCATCGAGGCCCTCTGGGCGCAGTTCATGGCCGCCCCGATGAGCGATGCCGAACGGGCGCTGGCGCGCGAGGTCGATACCGCCCGGCGGGCTCTGACCGAGCAGGGCCTGGATGCCACGCTGGCGCTGGAGCAGGCGGGCAAGACCGAGGACGGCTGGTACCAGCTGAAGGTGGTGAGCCAGCTCAACCCGGCCTACGCCAAGGCCATGGACCGGCTGTTCGCGCTGCAGCTGCAGGCGGCCGACGAGGAGTACCAGGCCAGCCTGGCGGCCGGCCGGCGGCTGAACCTCATCCTGGGCGTGGTGGTGGTGGCCGCGATCGGCCTCGGCGTGGGGGTGGGCCTGGGCCTGATACGCAACCTGCGCCGGGCGCTGGGCGCCGAGCCGGGTGACCTGGCCGCCGTCGCGCAGCGCATCGCACAGGGTTCGCTGGTGGACGATGGCCAGCCCCCCGCGCCCGAAGGCAGCGTGATGGCCTCCATGCAGTCGATGCGGTCTGCGCTGGTGAGCCTGGTGTCGGGCGTGCGGACAGGGGTCGAGCACGTGGCCTCGGCCAGCGTCCAGATCGCCCAGGGCAACGCGGATCTGTCCAGCCGCACCGAGTCGCAGGCTGCCAGCCTGGAGCAGACGGCGGCCTCGATGGACGAGCTCACGGGCACGGTGCGCGCCAGTGCCGAGAACGCACGCCTGGCCAACGAGAGGGCCCACGGTGCCAGCGAGGCGGCCTTGCGAGGCGGCGAAGTGGTGGCCAAGGTGGTGCAGACCATGGGCGAGATCCAGTCGGCCAGCAGCCGCATCGCCGACATCACGTCGGTCATCGACGGCATCGCCTTCCAGACCAACATCCTGGCGCTCAACGCCGCCGTCGAGGCGGCGCGCGCGGGCGAGCAGGGCCGGGGCTTCGCCGTGGTGGCCAGCGAGGTGCGTTCCCTCGCCCAGCGCAGCGCCGATGCGGCCAGGCAGATCAAGCAGCTCATCAACGACTCGGTCGAGAAGGTCAACGCCGGCGGCGCGCTGGTGCAGGACGCGGGCACGACCATGGGTGACGTCGTCAGCCAGGTGCGCCAGGTGTCCGACCTGATCGGCGAGATCACGGTGGCCTCCGCCGAGCAGAGCCGGGGCATCGACCAGGTGGGCCAGGCGGTCTCGCACCTGGACCAGACGACACAACAGAACGCCGCGCTGGTCGAGCAGTCGGCCGCGGCGGCCGAGAGTCTCAAGCAGCAGGCCGAGCGACTCGCGCACGCCACGGCCGCGTTCCGCCTGGAGTGCTGAGCGAACCGGCCGAACCAGGATCCCCATCCGCCAACGAGGAACTCCGACATGCCTTCATCCTTTCTTCACCACCCTGGCCAGGTCTTTGCCCTCGCCCTGTGCGCCACGCTCTCGCTGTCCGGCGCCGCCCTGGCTTCGCAGGACCTGGCCACCAAGGCAGGCTGCGTGGCCTGCCACAAGCCCGATGTCAAGCTGGTGGGCCCGGCCTACAAGGACGTAGCCGCCAAGTACAAGGGCCGTGCCGACGCCATTCCGTACCTGGCCAAACGCGTCCGCATGGGCGGGCCGGGGAACTGGGGGCCGGTGCCGATGATGGCCAACGATGTGTCGAGGATCAGCGACGCCGACCTGAACACGCTGCTGGCCTGGGTGCTGAAGACCCAGTGATCGCGGCCGGCCGTCCTCGAGCGGTC
>JAEUPH010000034.1 GCA_016790395.1 Rubrivivax sp.
GTTGAAGTACGCCAGCCGACGGCCCAGGGTCTGCAGGGCCGGGCCGTTGGGCGCTGGCGTGGCGGTCTGGCCCCAGGGCCACAGCACCAGCTGGCTGAAGCTGTGGATGTCGAGGTGGATGCCGCTGGTGTCGGCCGGCGCGGCATCGTTCAGGCCGGGGCCGCGGCGGTCTGGCCAGAGGCTGCGGATGTAGTTCTCCACCGCCTGCGTCTCGGGTTCGCTGCCGGCGCCCGGGCCACGGTAGGTGAGGCTGCAGGCCGAGCCGCTGCTGCCCTGGCCGCCGGTGCTGTTCCAGCTGAAGCTGAAGTTGCGGTTGAGGTCGACGCCGCGCGTGTTGGTGTTGGCGCAGAAGCTGTTGTTGACGTTCTTGCGCCACGACAGCCCCGTCTCGGCCTTCTTGCGGCCGTCGGGGTTGGTGTGCAGCAGGAGGTGGACCTCGTGGTGGTCGAGGATCCAGGTGGCGTCGGCGTTCGTGCCGTGGCCGTTCACCAGCCAGCGCGCGAACTCCAGCACCAGCGGCGCGGTGGTGTACTCCCGGGCATGGATGGCGGCGTTGACGAAGAGCTTCGGCTTGCTGCCGGCCACCGCGGCGTTGGTCAGCTTCAGCACCTTCAGGTCGTAGCCGCCGGCGCCCTGCGTCTTCAGCCACGAGCTGCCGGCGTTCACCCAGCCGGCCAGCTGGGGCCTGGCGGCGATGAGCGCATCGCCCGCGCTGAAGGTCTCCTCCACCGTCTCGTAGCAGGCGTAACCTGGGATGGCCTGCGGTTCGGGCGCGCCGGGCGCGCGCTGGGCGCGGGCGATCTGGAACTGCGTCAGCGCGCGGTTGCGGCGCTGGATGAACTCGGTGGCGCGCTCGAAGCGGAAGCCGAAGGCACGCAGCCGGTCCATGTCGGCGGCGTCCAACTGCAGCACCAGGAAGCCAGCCGCGTAGTCGGCCTCCAGCAGTTGACCGTGGAAGCTGATGGCCGCCCGACGGGCCACCTTGAGGTTCGGGAAGTAGGCCTTCCAGACGTTGTCGACCGCTTTCTCCTGCTCCAGCTCCTGCAGGATGGAGTCGGCGGCCGAAGCCGCCGTGGCGGGCAGGGCGGCCAGGGCCAGCGCACAGGCCAGCGGCAGCAGGGCAAGCTTCATGGGGCGGCGCTCGAAGGAAGGGTGCGGCCCATCATAGGCCGCCGCCTCCTAAGCCGCGAGCAGGCCGCTGAACAGCGGGTCGTGCCGGCTGCGCGGCCGGTAACGGCCCACGCGGCTGGCGATCTCGGCGATGTGCGCCGGCGTGGTGCCGCAGCAGCCGCCGGCGATGTTGAGGAATCCGCTCCTGGCGAACTCCTCCATCAGCGAACCGGTGACCTCGGGGGTCTCGTCGAAACCGGTCTCGCTCATCGGGTTGGGCAGGCCGGCATTGGGGTAGCAGCTGACGAAGGTGTCGGCGGCGACCTTGGAGAGCTCCTCGATGTAGGGCCGCATCACCGCGGCGCCCAGGGCGCAGTTCAGGCCGATGGCCAGGGGCCGCGCATGGCGCACGCTGTGCCAGAAGGCGGCCACGGTCTGGCCGCTCAGGATGCGGCCCGAGGCGTCGGTGACGGTGCCGCTGATGATGACGGGCAGCCTTTCGCCGGTGTCTTCCATCAGCTCGTCGAGCGCGAAGATGGCGGCCTTGGCGTTGAGCGTGTCGAAGATCGTTTCCACCAGGAACAGGTCGCAGCCGCCTTCCAGCAGGCCTTCGGCCTGCTCGCGGTAGGCGTCGCGCAGTTCGTCGAAGCTGGTGTTGCGCGCGCCGGGGTCGTTGACGTCGGGGCTGATGCTGGCCGTGCGCGGCGTCGGGCCGAGGGCGCCGGCGACGAAGCGCGGGTGCTCGGGCGTGGCGTGCGCGTCGGCGGCCTCACGGGCCACGCGGGCCGCGGCGACGTTCATCTCGCGCGCGATGTGGCCCAGGCCGTAGTCTTCCTGGGCCACGCGCGTGGCGCCGAAGGTGTTGGTCTCGATGAGGTCGGCGCCGGCGGCCAGGTACTGCGCGTGGATCTCGCGGATGACGTCGGGGCGCGTGAGCACCAGCAGGTCGTTGTTGCCCTTCAGGTCCGTCGGGTGGTCCGTGAAGCGCGTGCCGCGGAAGTCGGCTTCGGTGAGCTTGTGGCGCTGGATCATGGTGCCCATGGCGCCGTCGATGATCGCGATGCGCTGCGTCAGCAGTTCGGCCAGGGCGCCGCCGCGCGTGAAGCGCGGGGCCGTCGGGGTGGGGCGGAAGCTCATGGGGCGATTCTAGGAAAGCCCGGCGAAGCGCGCTTCAGAGGGCGCGGATGCGGTGCCGGCGCTTGCGGCGCCGCCGCGTGCCGTCGCCCGAAGAGCCGCTGCGAAGCGGTGCGCGCAGCATCAGGTCCACCGACGCCAGCACCAGCCCCAGCGGCGCCAGCACGCCGGCGACGAGGCACAGCACCGAGTTGGGCACGCGGTTGCGGTAGATCGAGTCCACCTGGTACTCGAGCCCGGCCGCGACGGACAGCAGCTCCTGACCGCCAGCCACGCTGAGGCCGGCCGTCACGGCCGCCCCCAGCATCCACCAGCGGCGGCGCTGGCTGTCCCGGGCGACGGGCGTGAACACGATCCAGGCGGCCACCGCCAGACCGATCACCTCCAGCAGCACGCCGGCCGCCAGCGGCGTGGGGCGCCACACGATGCCGGGGCGAAAGCCGGCCGCCGTCAGCCAGCCAAGCTGCTGGCCCACGGCCACGCCGGCCAGCAGCACCGCCACCGGAACCACCACCCACCAGCGCTCGCTGGCCGCCAGCGCCATGAACAGCGGGATGCACGCCAGCCAGGTGCCCAGCCACAGCCCCACCACCCACAGCGGCAGGTAGCCGATGGGAAACATCAGCCCCTGCGCAGCCGTGGCCAGCAGCATGGCCGAGGTCAGTGCCATGCCGAAGGCCGTGCCGGCGGCCAGCAGCGCCGGCCACTGGCGCCACAGCGGCGTGGCGCGACGGGCCAGCAGCGCCCAGCGCAGCGCGACATGCGCGCCCAGCATGGCCACCACTGCGGCCACCAGCCACAGCAACAGGGAGGAATCGGTCGGGTTCGGCGCGGAATTCATGCAGCGGGGCGAATCATCGCACCCCTGGTCCCGCCTGGCCGTCCATCGGTGCCGGCGCCGTGGCCTGGAACAGCGAGGGCCGGAACATTGCCGCAGATCCGGCTTG
>JAEUPH010000076.1 GCA_016790395.1 Rubrivivax sp.
GAACAGCTGCGCCGCCAGACGCACGGCCGCCGCCGCCATGCTGATGCTGTGCGCGCCGATCTCGGTGGAGGTGCGCACCTCCTTGGCCACGGCGAAGCTGCGCTGGAACAGCTGGTGCAGCGTGGTGCCCAGCGTGCCGGCTTCGTCGGCCAGGCGCACGGCCTGCTTCATCTGGCCCAGGATCTGCGGCTCGCCCAGCACCATGGAATCGAGGCCCGAAGCGACGCGGAAGGCGTGGCGCGCGGCATCGCGGTCTTCCATCACGTAGCTGTGGTCCATCAGCTGGCTGCCGGTGATGCCGCCCTGCTCCGCCAGCCAGTCCACCGCCGGCCGCACCAGTTCGCTCGCCTTCTCGGTGCCGGCGGCGACGTAGAGTTCGGTGCGGTTGCAGGTGGAAACGAGCGCCGCCTCGGGCAGCGCGCGCACCAGGCGCTCGCGGAAGCCGTGCAGCGCCGGGCCCATCTGCTCGGGCGAGAACGCCAGCCGGCCGCGCAGATCCAGCGGCGCGGTGGTGTGGTTCAGCCCCAGGGCCAGGACGTTGAGTGCGGCGCTCACGAGAGAATTGTAGTTTTCGGGCTGCTTTGATTACGCCGCACCGGATTGCGCGAAGTCAATCCGGTGCGCCGCCAGCCGCCCGACCACCAGGAACCGGTGACCATGGGACCGCTGGACGCATTGAACCATCTCGCCAATCTCTTCGTCGTGCCCCTGGCGTTGGGCTTGGTCTCGGCCGCCCTGGCCAAGCTGTTGTGGCGCAAGGAGCTGGCGTCCGTGCCCTGGCGGCGGCTGGCGTTGCCGGCCTGCGCGGCGTGCGCGGGGGTGGTCGTGGCGGGGCTGATGGTCTTCGGGCGCGACGGCAAGATGGCCACCTACGGCGTGATGGTGGTGGCGTGCGCCGTCACGCTGTGGTGGCGGGGTTTCGCGCGGCGCTGAGAGCTGCGTCTTCGCGCACGAGCGGCGTGCCGCGCAGCGAGTGCGGCAGGGCCTGGGTGACGGTGACCTCGATCATCTGCCCCACCAGGCGCGCCGCGTGCGGGCCACCGTCGAAGTTGACGATGCGGTTGCACTCGGTGCGTCCCATCAGCTCGGCCGGGTTCTTGCGGGAAGGCCCTTCCACCAGGATGCGCTGCACCGTGCCGACGCGGCTTTCGCTGATGCGGCGCACGTTGGCCTCGATCGTGGCCTGCAGGTGCTGCAGGCGCTGGAGCTTCACGGCCTGCGGCGTGTCGTCGGCCAGGCTGGCAGCGGGCGTGCCGGGGCGCGCGCTGAACACGAAGCTGAAGCTGGCGTCGTAGCCGATGTCCTCGATCAGCTTCATCATCTTCCCGAAGTCATCCTCGGTCTCGCCGGGGAAGCCGACGATGAAGTCGCTGGACAGGCTGATGCCCGGCCGCACGGCGCGCAGCTTGCGGATCGTGCTCTTGTACTCCATCGCGGTATAGCCACGCTTCATGGCCATCAGGATGCGGTCCGAACCGTGCTGCACCGGCAGGTGCAGGTGGTTCACCAGGGCCGGCACGCGTTCGTAGACCTCCACGAGCCGTTGCGTGAACTCGTTCGGGTGGCTGGTGGTGTAGCGGATGCGCTCGATGCCGGGGATCTCGGCCACGATCTCGATCAGCAGCGCGAAGTCGGCGATCTCGGCCGTTTCACCCATCTTGCCGCGGTAGGCGTTGACGTTCTGCCCCAGCAGCGTCACTTCCTTGACGCCCTGCGCGGCCAGGCCGGCCACTTCGGCCAGCACGTCGTCCAGCGGGCGGCTCACCTCTTCGCCGCGCGTGTAGGGCACGACGCAGTAGCTGCAGTACTTGCTGCAGCCTTCCATGATGGACACGAAGGCGCTGGCGCCTTCCACGCGCGCTGGCGGCAGGTGGTCGAACTTCTCGATCTCGGGGAAGCGGATGTC
>JAEUPH010000105.1 GCA_016790395.1 Rubrivivax sp.
GCCCGCGCGTTCATGGCCTGCACGGCGGCGCGGGCGTGGCCGGGCATCTCGATCTCGGGGATCACCTCCACGTGCCGCGCCGCGGCGTGGCGCAGGATCTCGGCGTAGTCGGCCTCGGTGAAGTGGCCGCTGCCGCTGGAGGTGGCGGCATCCGGCCCGGAACCGTGGGCCGGCGGCAGGTGGCGCCACGGGTCGGCGCTGTGGCCGCGGCGCGCGCCGAAGTCGGTGAGTTCGGGCAGGCCGGGGATGGCGATGCGCCAGCCTTCGTCGTCCGTCAGGTGCAGGTGCAGCTTGTTGAGCTTGAAGCGCGCCATGAGGTCCACGACGCGCAGCACCGTGGCCTTGGGGTGGAAGTGGCGCGCCACGTCCAGCAGCAGGCCGCGGTGTTCGAACTGCGGCGCGTCACGCAAGGTCAGCGCGGGCAGCGTGGCGCCTTCGGCCAGCTTCAGCGGCATCAAGGCGCGCAAGGACTGCAGGCCACGCGACACGCCTGCCGCCGTGCGGCCGCGGATCAGCACGCCCTGCGCGGGGTCGATGCGCAGCTCGTAGGCCTCGGGCGAGTTCAGGCCCGCCACCGGGCCCAGCACCAGCCGCAGCGGCGGCTCCTGGGCGGCGCGGCCGGCGGCGAAGAAGGGCTGCAGCAGCTCGCGCGCCAGCGCCGCTTCACGCGCCAGGCCCGGCCCGGGCACGGTGCGCGGCAGGGCGGTCCAGCGCAGTGCACCGGCAGCCCGCTGCAGCGCCTGCGGCGTGGGAAAGACCGGCGGCAGTTCGGCGACCGGCACCGGCTTGACCACCGCATGGCGCGCGAAGTGCTCTTCGGCCGTGGGCCCGGGCAGCGGCCCGGCGGGTGGCAGCACGCGGTAGGCCTGCGGCGCCAGCGCGCGCTCAGGCTCGCTGTCGAAGACCAGGTAGGGCCCCTGCGGCGCGCGGTCCGGGAACAGCATGCGGCCGTTGTGCTGCAGCGGCAGCGACAGCGGCTGCCCGGCCTGCATGCCGATGAAGGCCGCGGTGGGCCGGATGCGGTACAGCGTGCCCACGAGCCGCTCCACCACGAAGGGCCCGCGCATCGGGCCTTCGTCGGCCTCGGCCAGGCAGGTGAAGTACAGCGACCAGCCGCCGGCCCCGAGCAACTGCGCCGACCTCGCCCGCACGACGAAGCGCGCCTCGGTGCGCCAGCCGCGGCCCTGCGGCCCGGGCTCGGTGCGCTCGGTTTCCCAGTGGATGTCGAAAGGCGCCACCGCGGCGCCACCGCCTTGCGCGAACGCCGTGCACATGCAGAGCCCCAGCAGCCAGCCGATGATGAACTTCATGCCGCCTCCAGGCGCCGCGCCGCGAGCAGGTTGCCGGGCTTCAGGCGGCGCGCCGCACGCCCATCGGCATCGAACAGGTGGAAGGCGGCGCGCTCGGCGTGGAAGACGATCGGGTCACCGATGCGCACCGGCGCATCGCCGTCGCTGCGCACCACCAGCTCCTGGCCGCCGTCCAACGTCACATAGAGGAGGTTCACCTCGCCCAGGTGCTCCACCATGTCGATGCGGCCGCTGAAGCGCTCGGGGCCTTCGCCGCTCTGCGCGTGTTCCGGTCGCAGGCCCAGCGTCACCTCGTCGCCGGGCTTCAGCGCGCTGCCGTCCACCTCGGCCGTGATGTCCAGCCGGCCGGGCAGCGTGCAGCGCACGCCGCTGGCCGAGGCCTGCAGCACGCGCGCGGGCAGCAGGTTCATCTTCGGCGAACCGATGAAGGTGGCCACGAAGCGGTTCACCGGCGTCTGGTACAGCGCCAGCGGCGAGCCCGCCTGCTGGATGCGGCCTTCGTGCATGACCACGATGGTGTCGCCCAGCGTCATGGCTTCCACCTGGTCGTGCGTCACGTAGACGATGGTGGCGGCCAGCTGCCGGTGCAGGCGCGCCAGCTCCAGCCGCGTCTGCACGCGCAGCGCGGCGTCCAGGTTGGACAGCGGCTCGTCGAACAGGAACAGCTGCGGCTCGCGCACGATGGCGCGGCCGATGGCCACGCGCTGGCGCTGGCCACCGGAGAGCTCGCGCGGCAGGCGCTCCAGCAGGTGCTCGATCTGCAGCGTCTTCGCGGCCTGGCGGATGCGCGTGTCGATGGTGGTCCTGTCCGCCCCGCTCACCTTCAGCCCGAAGGCCATGTTGCGGTACACGTTCATGTGCGGGTAGAGCGCATAGCTCTGGAACACCATGGCAATGCCGCGCTGCGCCGGCGGCAGGTGGTTCACCACGCGGCCGCCGATGGCGATCTCGCCCGCCGTGGCCGATTCCAGCCCGCACAGCATGCGCAGCAGCGTGCTCTTGCCGCAGCCGCTGGGGCCCACCAGCACCACGAACTCGCCGTCGGCGATGTCGAGGCTGATGTCGCGCAGCACGTCGGTCTTGCCGTCGTAGGACTTGGTGATGCCTTTGAGGCTGACCGCGGCCATCAGGAACGCTCCTTCACTTCACGGCACCCGAGGTGAGGCCGCGGATCAGCTGGCGCGAGAACAGCGCGTACAGCACGAGGATGGGCAGCACCGCCAGCGACAGCGCGGCCAGCACCGAATTCCAGTCGGTGACGTACTGCCCGATGAACTGCTGCACGCCCAGCGTCACCGTCTTGGTGTCGTCGCCGGGCGCCAGGATCAGCGGGAACCAGAGGTCGTTCCAGGCCGGGATCATGGTGAACACGGCCACGGTGGCGATGGCCGGCCGGATGAGCGGCAGGATGACCTGGAAGAAGAGGGTGAACTCGCCCACGCCGTCGCAGCGCGCCGCGTCCTTCAGTTCACCCGGCACCTGGCGGATGAACTCCGACAGGATCATCACCGCCAGCGGCAGGCCCTGCGCCGTGTAGACCAGCACCAGCGCCGTGCGCGTGTTCACGAGGTCCAGCGAAGCCACCAGCTGCAGGATGGCCACCGTGCCCAGCCGGATGGGCACCATGATGCCGATGGCGATGAGCGCGCCCCAGAACGCGCGGCCGCGGAAGTCGTACTCCGACAGCGCCCAGGCCGCCATGGCGCCGAACAGCAGGATGAGCAGCAGCGACATCAGCGTCACCGCCAGGCTGTTGCCGAAGTAGAGCCCGAAGTTGGTGGCCGACAGCACCTTCTGGAAGCCGATCCACGTCAGCGACTCCATCGTCGGCAGCGCCAGCGGGTTCTCGAAGATGGCCGCGCGCGTCTTCACCGAGTTGATGAGGATGAGCGCGATGGGGAACAGCGCCAGCAGCGTGTACAGCGCCAGCGCGCCGTGCACGGCCAGGCGGCCCACGTCGGGGCGCATCAGCCATTCCGCGCGGCTAGAGCGCATGCCGCACCAGGCGCCGCTGCACGGCGAAGAAGTACAGGCCCACGCCGCACAGGATGACCAGCAGCATCAGCGTGGCCACCGCCGCGCCCATCGTCGCGCTGCCCACCTGGGCCTGGTAGCCGAAGAAGGTGCGGTAGAAGAGCGTGCCCAGGATGTCCGTGGCGTAGTTCGGCCCGGCCAGCGCGCCCTTGATCGAGTAGACGAGGTCGAAGGCGTTGAAGTTGCCGACGAAGGTGAGGATGGTCACCAGCCCCAGCGTCGGGTAGATGAGCGGCAGCTTGATGGCGAAGAAGATGCGCCAGGGCCCGGCGCCTTCGGCATGCGCGGCGTCGAGGATCTCCTCCGGCACGGCCAGCAGCGCGGCGTAGATCAGCATCATGGGAATGCCCACGTACTGCCACACCGAGATGAAGGACACGGTGAGCAGCGCCGTCTCTTCCATCCCCAGCCAGGGGCCGAACGCCTCCGCCAGGCCCACGAAGCCCAGCAGCTTCTCGCCCACGCCCCACAGCGGCGACAGGATCAGCTGCCAGATGAAGCCGACGATCACCACGCTCAGCAGCGTGGGCAGGAAGATCAGCGTGCGGTAGCTCCTGGCGAAGCGCAGGTCCTTCAGGCTCAGCAGCGCCGCCAGCGCCAGCGCGATGCCGTTCTGCACCACCATGTGCACGGCGAAGAAGAGCGCGTTGTTGCGCATCGCGTTCCAGAACGCGGCCGACCAGTCCGCGTCGCCGAGGATGGTGCGGAAGTTCTCCAGGCCCGCGTAGTGCGTGGCGCCGCTGTCGTCGGCACTGAAGAAGGCCAGGCGCAGCGTCTCCAGCAGCGGCCAGGCGCTGAAGAGGACGTAGATGAGCAGCGCGGGGCCGAGGAAAACCGCCAGCTGCCAGGGCCGCGCGTGGCGGTTCAGCGGCCGGCCGGCTTGTGCCACTTGTCGAGGCCCGCCTGGATGCGGGTGGCCGCCGCCTGCGGCGTCATCTTGCCGTTCAGCACCTGCGCGCCGACGTTCCAGAGCTCGTTCTCCAGGCTGGGCGTGCCGCGGTTGAGCACCTGCGAATTGACGCGGATGGTGGACGCACACCTGGCACGCCAATCGACGAACTGCTTGGCCAGCGGGTCCTTCACGGCGATGAGGTGGGTGGACAGCGAGAAGAAGCCGGTCACCTTGTTGGTGTAGAGGTCGGCGAACTCCTGCGAGCCCACCCAGGCGATGAACTTCTCGGCGTCGGCCTTGTTCTTCGCCTTCCTGTTGATGCCGATGCCGATGTCGGTGTGGTCCGAGATCTGGCACTTGTCGCCGGCCTTCCTCACCGGCGGCGGGAAGGCACCCAGCTCCAGGCCCTGCGTCTGGTTGAAGTAGGCGATGTCCCAGGAGCCCGCCGGGTAGATGGCCGCGCGGCCCAGCGCGAACTGGTTCTGGCTGTCGGCGTAGGTCTGCGACACCGCGCCCTTGGGCAGGTAGCTGCCCATCTTCGCCATGAACTCCCAGGCGGCGACGAAGCCGGGGTCGGTGAACTTGGCCTTGCCCGCGACCAGCGCCTTGCGGCCTTCCTCGCCGCCCCAGAAGTTGGGGCCGATGTTGGTGAAGACGATCTGCGAGGCCTCCCACTGGTCGGCCGTGCCCAGGGCCAGCGGGGCCGTGCTGCCGTCCTTCTTCAGCGCGTCCAGCACGGCGAAGAACTCGTCGGTGGTCTTCGGCGGCGCGAGCTTGAGCTTGGCGAAGACGCGCTTGTTGTAGAGGAAGCCGTGGATGACGCTGGCCATCGGCATGCAGAAGGTGTCCTTGCCGTCGTCGGTCTGCCAGGCGGCCTTGGCGGTGGCGCTGAAGTTCTCCATGCCGGGCTTGCCGTCCAGCTTCTCCAGCTGGCCCTTCCTGTACAGCGCCAGCGAGACGTCGAAAGGCCGGCACACCACCAGGTCACCTGCCGTGCCGCCGGCCAGGCGCGCGGCCAGGCTGCTGTCGTACTCGGTGGGCGCGGTGGGCGAGAACTTCACCTGCACGTCGGGGTGGCGGCGCTGGAAGGCGGGGATCAGCACCTGCTCCCACAGCGCCTTGTCGTCGACGCGCCAGCTCTCGATGGTGAGGGCGCCGGCCTGCGCGCTGGCAGCGGCCGCGAGCGCGGCCAGGCTGAGGAGAAGGGGGCGTGCGACACGCATGGTGGCTCCGAAGGGCGAAGGGAAGTGGGGCCCCATGGAAATCTAGCACCGGGCCTGTGTGACAGCAGCGGCCGGCGCGGCGCCGACGCGGGGCGGTTCGCCTTGCGCGACAAGGGCTTGCAGCGGGAGGGGGGGCTGCCCGCTCAGG
The DNA here is from genome assembly GCA_016790395.1 of Rubrivivax sp. Taxonomy (GTDB): domain Bacteria; phylum Pseudomonadota; class Gammaproteobacteria; order Burkholderiales; family Burkholderiaceae_C; genus Rubrivivax. The sequence continues at coordinate 5,608 of JAEUPH010000105.1, forward strand.
CTTTCTTACCTGCCGCCCGTGGCGGCGGCCGGCGAGACTTCAGGATCTGCAAGATTGGCTTACAAGACATTGCACGGGGGACGGGCGACCTTCAGGCTTCCCGCGCCCGCACCAGGCTGGCCACGGCCGCGTTGACCGGTGCGGCCAGCCCGCGAGCCTCGCCCAGGCGGACGACGGCGCCGTTGAGGTAGTCGATCTCGGTCCGGCGGCCGGCCTCCACGTCCTGCAGCATCGAAGAGCGGTGCGCCGCCGCCTTCGGCAGCACGAACGGGGTCAGTGTCTTTTCAAGGTAAGTCGCCCCGTCAGACGCCAGCAGCACACCACGCTCCGCGGCCACGATGCGGACCGTCTCGTCCGCCACCTGCGTGATGAGCCGCCGCGTGTGGACGTTGCTCACGAGTTCGCCATAGCTCATGTGCGTGATCGCGCCGATGGCGTTGAGGCAGGTGTTGAACAGGAACTTGTCGAGGATCGCGCGTTCGATCGCCTCTTCGCGGCACATGGGCAGGAAGCCCGCCTGGGCGCGCGCCACGGCGTCCTGCGGCCCCTCGGAGGTCGCGGCGAACAGCGAGCCCACCCGAACGGGGCTGGCCTGCACGTTGACGTTGACGTGTACCGGGCTGCGCCTTTCGATGCCGATCATCATGATGCTGGAGAACACCGGCAGCCCGGCCGGCAACGCGGCGCGCGCTTCGTCGGCCGAGCCCCAGCCGTTCTGCAGCAGCAGCACGGCCCGGGGCGCCACACCCCCGCCGGCCTGCTGCATCAACCGGCGCAGCACCGGCCCCACCTGGTAGGCCTTGGTGGCCACCACCAGCAAGTCGCAGGCGATGTCCTCGGCGTCCGGTTCTTCGGCGTCGGAGACCTTCAGCCCGCCCGGCGCGATGTGGTGCTCGCCGCAGACGCCGCTGACCGTGATGCCCTGCTGCCGCAGCGCCACCACGGCCGCGCCGCGCGCCAGCAGCGTGACCTGCTGGCCCGCCTTCGCGTAGCTGGCCGCGAAGGCCAGCCCGACCGAGCCGCTGCCCAGCACCGTCAGCCGCAGGGGCTTCATGCCAGGCCCTCCACCGACACCAGCCGCGCCGAGCTGCAGGCGTCGCGCACGGCCTTCAGGCCCTGGTAGGTCTCGCCGTTGTAGAAGGCCTCCCAGGCGGCGAGCGACGGGAACTCGATGAGCACGATGCGCCGCGGCGTCCAGTCGCCTTCGTGCACGTGGTGCGCACCGCCGCGCGCCAGGTAGCGCGCACCTGCCGCCTCCAGCGCCGGCTTCACGCCCTGCATGAAGGCCTGGTAGCGCGCCACGTCGTGGATCTCGACGTCGAAGATCACGTAGGCACTCATGGGGCAAGCCTCCATGCTGCGCACGCCGGGATGAGCGCTTGGGAGCGGCCCGGCGCGCTCATGACACCAACCCGTCCAGTTCCGGCCTCATCACCACGCTCTCCTGCGCCGTCGGCTCGTTGCGCACGCCGATGAAGACCGCGGGCGTGCTGCCGCGGTTCACGGCCACGTGGGGCACGCCCGCGGGGATGAACAGGTAGTCGCCGGGGCGGGCCAGCTCCCGGTGCTCGAGGCGGGGCCCCGTGCACAGCTCGACGGCGTCGCCGCTCAGCAGGCAGAAGGCGGACTCGTGGAACTCGTGAACGTGGGCCCGGGTGCGACCCTCGGGCGGCAGCGTGACCATGCCGAGGAACACCGCCCTGGCGCCCACGGTCTCGGCGCTGATGCCCGGCGCGTAGACCGAGCCCTGGCGGCTGACGTAGCTGCCCGCACCCGGCACGACGCGCCCCCGCTGCAGATCGAACTCTTCATCCATCGTGACACCTCGCTTCCGCTTTCGGACTTCGACGCCATCGGAGCGTCGAGGACAGTGTGGCCGGCGGACCGGCCCGCTGTCCTGAATCCGCCTGAATCGTTCCTAAACGCCGGGCGAGGCCGGGCAGGCTGCCGCCACCAGGCGTCGGGCAGGCGCCGAGTCCAGCGTCTCGGCGAGGGCCTGGGCTTCCTGGAGCCACTGCGCGCGCAGCGGCGCGCTGGCCGGCGCGGCCCCCGGTGCCAGGCGGGCCAGGCCCAGCAGCGGGCCCAGCGTGGCCAGGCGGTCGCCGCCCGCGCGCGCCAGGCGCAGGGCCTCTTCGTAGAGCGGGCGCGCCGCATCCGTCCGGCCCGAAGCGATCTCCAGGTCGGCCTGGGCCAGCGTCGCCGCGATGCGCAACGCGGGCCACTGTGCCAGGCCGCGCGCTGCGGCCAGGGCCTGCTCGTGCAGCCGCCGGGCCTCGGCCTGCCGGCCCTGCTGTGCCAGCGCAGCCACCAGGCTGATCTGCGCCTGCACCTGCAAGACTGCGTCCCCGCAAGCCAGCGCCTCCGCGGCGCAGCGCTCCAGGCCGGGCGTGGCGGCATCGAACTCGCCCAGCGCGACGCCCCATTCGGCCAGCACCCACAAGGCCCGGCCAAAGAGAGCGCCCTGCCCGGCCGCATCGGCGTGCGCCAGCATCGCGGCACAGGCCGTGCGCGCCGGGGCCAGCCCTTCGCGGTGCAGACCCCAGCGGTGCAGCGCCACCAGCAGGCGCAGGCCTGGCACCACGCCATCGGGCCCTTGCGCGCTGGACGCCAGCGCAGCCAGCAGGTTGTCGCGCTCGGCGTCCAGCCGGGCCAGCGCCGCGCCCGGTGCGGGGCCGGCCAGGGCTGCTGCGGCCTGTTCGGCCAGCGCCACCATGCGGTGCAGGTGGCGCTGGCGGCAGCCCGCCTCTTCGCCGGCTTCGGCCAGCCGCTCGCGCGCGAACTGGCGCACGGTCTCCAGCAGGCGCAGGCGGGGCTCGACGCCGGCGGCCGCGGCCTCGGCCACCACGAGCGAACGCTCCACCAGCGAACCCAGGGCGTCCAGCACGGTGCCACCGTCCAGGCCGTCGCCGGCGGCCACGGCCTGCGCGCTGGCCGGGCTGAAAGGGCCGGCCATCACGGCCAGGCGGCGCAGCACCTTCTGCTCGGCATCGCTCAGCAAGGCATGGCTCCAGCCCAACGCCGCGGCCAGGCTGCGCTGGCGCGGAGGCACGTCGCGGGCCGCGGTGGCCAGCAGGCGCAGCCGCTGGTGCAGCCGGTCGTGCAGGCCCTGCAGGCCCAGGTGCGGCACGCGCGCGGCGGCCAGTTCGATGGCCAGCGCCACGCCGTCGAGCTGACGGCAGATCGAGACCACCAGCGCCACCTGGTCCTCGCCGAGCACGAAGGCGCTGTCGGCGGCACGCGCGCGCGCCTCGAACAGCCGCACGGCGCTGGCCGCCCGCGCCGCCGCCAGCCCCGGCCCCGCGGGCAGGGCCAGCGCCGTGACGCGGTAGACCTGCTCTTCGGGCAGGCGCAGGGGCTCCTGGCTGGTGGCCAGCAGGCGCAGGCCGGCGCGGGCCGGCAGCGCCTGTGCCGCCCACGCGGCCACGGCGCGGGCGCGGTGTTCGCAGTTGTCCAGCACCAGAAGCAGGCCGGCGTCGGCACCGGCCGCCAGCGCGGCGTCCAGGGCCGGCGCCACGTCCGGGTCGCGGGCCAACGGCGACAGGTCCACGAATCGCATGCCCTGCGCGAAGCGTCCGGCCTGCCGCGTGGCCACGGCGCGCGCCAGCACCGTCTTGCCGATGCCCCCGGCGCCGACGATGTTCACCAGCCGGTGCGCCTGCAGCAGGTAGTCCAGCGTCTGCAGGTCGTGCTCGCGCCCGAAGAGCGGTGCCGCTGGCGCCGGCCCCGCCAGCGGTGTCGCGGCGGCCGGTGGCGCCGGCGGCGCCGCGGCGGGCAGCAGCTCGGCCGCGAAGCGGTAGCCGCGGCCACTGACCGTGGCGATGGCGCCCGCGCCCAGGTGCTTGCGCAGCGCCGCCACGTGCACCTGCAGGTTGTTCTCTTCCACCACCACGCCGGGCCACACCAGGTCGAGCAGCTCGTCCTTGCCGACCACGCGCTCGCGGCGTTCCACCAGGGCCAGCAGGAGGTCAAAGGCGCGCGCGCCCACGGCCACCGGCCGGCCGTCCACCAGCAGCTGGCGCGCGGCGGGGCGCAGCAGGCAGCGGCCGAAGGCCAGGTCGGCCGGCAGGTCGCGTGGGGAGTGGCCGGGGGACGGCATGGACGGGCGGCGCGCGCGCTTCGGGGAGGGCGCACGAGCTTAAGCCCTGCGCGCCGCCCGATTTAGCAAGGATTCAGCCGCCGATCAGGACTTCGCGGCACGCCCGCGCCACAGTGGCCGGGCCATGCTGAACCCCTCGCCGCCCGCCATCACCCTGCCGCTGTGGCTGCGCCGGCGCTCGCGCCAGTGGCCGGAGGCCACGGCGCTGGTGGAAGGCGCCTGCGGCAGCCGCTACAGCCACGCCGCGCTGGACCACCTGGTGGGCCGCTGCGCGGCAGGACTGGCGGCGCAGGGCTTCGGGCCCGGCGACGTCCTGCTGATGCTGGCCCCCAACGCACCGGAGTGGCCCATCGTCGCTCTGGCGGCGTGGGTGGCGGGCGGCGCCGTCTGCGGCGCCGACCCGGCCTGCCGCGGCGACGAGCTGGGCCGCCAGCTGCAGCGCTGGCGCGTGCGCCATGCCTTCACCACACCGGCGCTGCTGCCGCGGCTGCGGACGCGGGCCGGTGCGCTGCGCCTGATCGTTCCGGGCGAAGTCGACGGCACGGTCGCCTACACCACGCTGCTGGCCTGCGCCGATGACGAACCGCGCCCGCCCACCGGCCTGCACAGCCTGGCCTGGGTCGGCGCGCGAGGCCCGGGGCGCACGCTGCGGCTGACGCACGGCCAGGTGCTGCTGCAGGCGGTGGCGCGCGAACGCGAGCAGCCGCTGAGCGAGCGCGATGTCACGCTGTCGCTGCTGCCCATGGGCCAACCCAGCGGCTTCGTGCAGGGCGCGCTGGCGCCCTTGGCCCAGGGCGCAGCGGTGGTGACGCTGCCCCGTTTCGACGCCGCTGCGGTGGCGCAGGCGCTGGCGCGTCACGGCGTCACGCGCCTGCTGCTGGCGCCGTAGGGCGCTGCGTGGCCAGCGCTGCAGCGGCGGCGGCCGGCAGCGCCAAGCCGGCCGCCCAGGCGGCCTCATAGGCCGGGGTGCCCAGCACGGCCTGCATCTGCCGCTGCGCCTGCGCGAACTGGGCCTGGTCCAGCGGGCCGGCGGGTGCACCGCCGCGGTCGATGCTGGCCTGCACGGCGCCCAGCAGCGTCGCGGCCTGCTGGGGACGGCCCTCGTGGGCCGCCAGCAGCGCGGCCTGCACCAGCGCCAGCGTGGTGAACTCCTGGAAGCCATGCGCCAGCGCCAGCGCCAGGGCCTCGGCCAGGTGGTCCCGCATCTCGGCCACGCGCTGGGCCGTGAGCAGCAAGGCGGCGCACTGCACCAGCGAAAAGCACAGCCGGTGCTGGTGCTGCAGCCGGCGGTGCAGGGCCAGCGCCGCCTCGGCCGGCGGCAGCGCGGTGGCGTGCTCGCCGCGCGCCATCGCGGCTTCGGCCATGGTCGACAAGGCGAAGCCCTGGCCCCACAGGTTGTCGGCGGCGCTGTACAGGGCCAGGGCCTCGTCCAGCAGCGGCCCGCAGGTGTCCGCGCGGCCCTGGGCGATCTGGATGCAGGCCAGGTTGGTCAGCGTCTCGGCCACGCGCACCGGCTCGTCCAGGGGGCGCAGCAGGGCCAGCGCGTTCTCGAACTCGCGCGCGGCACCGGGCAGGTCCAGCTCGGCCTCTTCGGCGTGGGCCAGCCAGATGTGGCCCAGCGACTCCAGCAGCGGCAGCCCCAGCACGCGCGCATCGGCCAGCGCGGCCTGGGCCAGCGGCCGGATCAGCGCCGTCTCGTTGCGTTCGTTGGCCACGCCGCACAACGCGACGCGCACGCGCGCCCGCTCGGCGCTGGGCGCCTGGTTGTGCGGGTGGGCCAGCAGCGTCACGCAGCGACGCTGGGCCTCGGCGTGGTGGCCGCGCTCGCGCCAAAAGGGCAGCAGTTCGGCCGCCATGGCCAATGCGCGCGGCGCGTCGTGCTCGGCCAGCGTGTCCAGGGCGGCGCGCAGGTTGTCGTGCTCCAGCACCAGCGGCCAACGGTCGGCCGGCGAACGCAGCGCGGGCGTGGGCCCACCGCGGCTGAAGGCCAGGGCGCAGAACGCCTCGGCGTGGCGGCGGCGCCAGGCCGGCGCTTCGCCGTGGGCCGCCAGCTGCTCCAGTGCGAACTCGCGCAGGCTTTGCAGCAGACGGTAGCGCGGTTCGCCGGCCTCGTGGGCCGGGGCGCCGGCGGCGCGCGCCGCGGCGCCACCGAAATCGGCCACCACCAGCGAGCGGTCGATCAGCTGGCCCAGCAGGTCCAGCACGGCCCACTCGTCGATGGCGGCGTCGCTGGCCACCTGCTGCACCGCGGCCAGCGAGAAGCCGCCGGCGAACACACCCAGGCGGCGGAACACCGCCTGCTCCTCGGCCGACAGCAGCGCGTGGCTCCAGGCCAGGGCGGCGCGCAGGGTCTGGTGGCGCGGCAGCGCCAGGCGCGCGCCGCCGGCCAGCAGCTGCAGCTGCTCGCCCGCACCGGCCTCGGCCGGCGCCTGCAGCCGGTCGAGCAGGCCCTGCACCCCCAGCCAGCGCACGCGCGCGGCGGCCAGCTCGATGGCCAGCGCCACGCCGTCCAGGCGGCGGCACAGCGCGGCCACGCCGTCCGCGTTGGCCGGTGTGATCTCGAACTGCGGGTCGAGCGCCCGGGCGCGCGCTTCGAACAGGGCCACGGCACCGGCCCGTCGCGCCTCGGCCCACGCCTGGCCTTCGGCCGGCAGCGCCAGCGGGCCCAGCCGCAGGCGCTGTTCCTGCGGCAGCTGCAGCGGCACCTGGCTGGTGACCAGCAGCCGCAGCCCTGGCGCATGGGCCCGCAGCGCCGCGGCCACGGCGGCCACGGCGTCGCCCAGGTGCTCGCAGTTGTCCAGCACCAGCAGGCCCTGGCGGCCGGCCACCGCGGCGGCCAGCGCCTCGGGGCTGGTCGCCGCGCTGGGCGGCAGGCCCAGCGCCGCGGCCACGGCGCCCAGCACCAGCGCGGGGTCGTTCAGCGGTGCCAGCTCGACCAGCGCAGCGCCATCGGCCAGGGTCGGCCCCAGCTCGGCGGCGAGCGCGCGCGCCAGGCTCGTCTTGCCGATGCCGGCCGGGCCCAGCAGCGTGACCAGCGCCTGCGCCCCCACGGCCTGGCGCAGCGCGGCCAGCTCGTCGGCGCGGCCGAAGAGCCCCGGTGAGGCGGCGGGCGCGGGTGAAGGCGTCGAGGACGCCGGCGGCTCGCCCCCATCGGCCGTGAGGCGGTAGCCGCGCCCCGGCACGGTGGCGATGCAGCCCGGCCCCAGCAGCTTGCGCAGGGCCGCCATCTGCACCGTGAGGTTGTTGTCCTCCACCACCAGGCGCGGCCAGACCCGGGCCATGAGTTCCTGCTTGCCGACGACGCGGTCGCGGTGCTGGGCCAGCGCCACCAGCAGCTCGAAAGCGCGCGCCCCCAGCGGCTGCGCATGACCGCCGCGCAGCACGCGCCGCTCGTCGACGCGGACCTCGAACTCACCGACCTTCAGCGTCTGGGACATGCCGGCTCCTGGGCGGTGCGGTCGCCGCGGCCGCCCGACTGTAGGCGCTTCTGGGGCGAGGTTTAGCAACGCTTAGGGCCGGCTTCAGGACGGCGGCGGGGGTGCCGCCCGACAGTGCAGCCATCGACCCCGCCCCGAGGGTCGCACCCCCAGGAGAGCCTGCCATGAACGTCCGCTTCTCGACCCTCGACCCCGTCGCCGCGCTGCGGCCCTGCCTGCTCGCCGCGCTGTCCGGGCTGTGGCTGGCCGGCTGCGGCGGTACCGGCAAGGAGCTCGCCGAAGCCACGCCGGCCGCCCAGGCCGCCAGCGTGCGCCTGGAGGGCTGCGTCGTCGACGCCCAGTGGCTCAGCGCCCCCGGCGTGGCGGTGCATGTGCGCAGCGCCGCGGGCCAGGCCCTGGGCACCGCCGTCACCGACAGCCGCGGCGTCTTCCGCCTCGCCGTGCCGGCGCGCACGCGCATCGTCGTGGACACCGCCGTCGGCGGCCAGGGCGGCGCGGTGCTGGACATCGGCAGCACGTCGCTGACGGTGGCCGGCTGCCTGGCGAGCTCGGTCTGAACGGCGGCGCCCCATGAAGATCCTCCACGCCCAGGGCGGGCGCCCGGGGTTGCTGCCGCTGGTGCTCGGCGTCGCGGCCTGCGCTTCGCCGCCCGGCGCGGCGCCGCCGGTGACCGTTGCGCCCGACCATCCCAACGTGGTGGCCTTCTGGAACGAGATCGCCAACAGGACGGTGCTGGCCGCTGGGCCTGTCGCCACCACGCCTGAGGAACAGCGGCCGGCCGTGTTCTTCGACCTGGCGAGCGTGCACGTGGCCCTCTACGACGCCGTGGTCGCCATCGAGGGCCGCCACAAGCCCTTCGCGGTGAAGCCCGGGACGCCGGCGGCCGGTGCCTCGACCGAGGCCGCGGTGAGCGCCGCTGCCCACGGCGTGCTGCAGGCCTTGTTCCCCAACCGCAGCGCGCAATACCAGGCGGCCTACGAACAGCGCCTGGCCCTGCTGCCCGACGGCCCGGCCAAGGCACGGGGCCTGGCGCTGGGCCGCGAGGTGGCCGCGGGCGTCGTGCGGTGGCGGGCCCAGGACGGCCGCAGCGTGACGCTGGCGCCGTATGCCTCGGGCACGAGGCCGGGCCAGTTCCGCGCCGCCAACCCGAACCCGGTGTTCCGCCACTTTCCGTCGATCCGGCCCTTCGCGCTGCGCAGCCTGGACCAGTTCCGCCCGGCGCCCCCGCCGTCCCTGGACAGCGCGGTGTATGCGGCGGCACTGGAAGAGACACGCACGCTCGGCGGCACGTCCAGCAGCGCGCGCTCGGCCGAACAGCTGGAGGTGGCGCGCTTCCACACCGAGCCGCCGCCTTCGGCCATCACGCGCAACCTGGGACGCTTCGCGGCCAGCACCGCCAGCGTGGCCGACGCGGCCCGGCTGATGGCCATGATCTACGTGAGCTACGTGGACGCCATCGGCGCCTGCTTCGAGGCCAAGTACCACTACCAGAGCTGGCGTCCGCTGAGCGCCATCCGCATGGCCGATGCCGACGGCAACGCGGCGACGTCGAAGGACGAGGCCTGGTCGCCGTCACTGCCCACCCCGAACCACCCCGAGTACCCGGCAGCGCACTCCTGCACCTCAGGCAGCCTGGGCGAGACGCTGCGCCACTTCTACGGCACGCCGGCGGTCAGCTTCAGCTGGGACAGCAGCGTCACCGGCACGACGCGGCGCTACACCGGCGTGGAGGCCTTCAGCGCCGAAGCCGGCCTGGCGCGCCTCCACGGCGGCATGCACTTCCGCTATTCGGTCGACGCCGGCGAGCAGCTCGGCCGGCAGGTGGCGCGCTGGGTGGCGCAGCGGCACTTCGGCCGGCAGGAGTGACTCAGGGCAGCAGCAGCCGCGCCACCACCGGGAAGTGGTCGGATGGAAAGCGTCCGCGACGCGAGTCCGTCAACACGCCGTACTTCAGCACCCGGATGCCCGGCGTGAGGAAGACGTGGTCGATGCGCCGGTCGGCCGGCGTGTCGATGCGGAAGCCGTTGAACGTGCCCTCGGGGCCGTAGGGCGGCGTCTCGCTCTCGTCCCGCGCGTCACGCAGCGCGGCGCGCATCGTGGCGATGGGCTCGCTGCCGGGTTCGGCGTTGTAGTCGCCGGTGCAGATGACGGGCTTGCCCGCGCCGAGTTCGCGCACCTTGCTCACCATCAGCTTCGCGGATTCGCGGCGCGAGACGGGGCCTTCGTGGTCGAAGTGCACCGAGAAGACCAGGAACTCGCGGCCCGTGGCCTTGTCGCGCAGTTCGGCCCAGGTGGCCAGGCGGTTGCAGCAGCGGCTGTCCCAGCTGATGCTGGGCTTCTCCGGCGTGGCGCTGAGCCAGAAGTCGCCGTGGCGGCGCAGCTCGAAGCGCGCGGTGCGGAAGAAGATGGCCGAGCTCTCGCCGGCCTCCTTGCCGTCGTCGCGGCCCACGCCCACGCGCGCCCAGCCGGGCAGGGTGTCCAGGTCCCGCAGCTGGTTGATCAGCCCTTCCTGCGTGGCCACGATGTCGAACTCGTGGAAGGTGATCAGCGCCTTCACCATGTCCTTGCGGTGCGCCCACACGTCGGGGCCGTCATCCGGCGTGGCCAGGCGCAGGTTCCAGGTGGCGACGTTGATCGGCTGCGCCATCGTCGCCCCGGCCAGCATCAGCAGCAGCAGCAGCGCGAGCAGCCGCTTCACGGTTTCGGTGCCGCGCAATGCTCGGCGATGTACTCGGCGTGCGTGGGCATCACGCCGACGCACTTGGCGATCACGCCTTCCACGTTGTCGAGGAAGCCGTCGACCTCCGCCCCGCTCTTCTGCGTGGCGAAGGGGTGGTAGCCGCGCGGGCGGATGCGCTGGCCCCACATCACCTGCAGCCAGCTGGGCTCGGCGAAGAGCTCGTTGCCCTCGCGCACGATGCGCGCGTTGGCCGAGAAGAGGTCGATCTTGTGCTGCAGCGTGGCCGGGATCTCCATCGTGCGGCAGTAGTTCCAGAACGGCGTGTCGTCGCGCTGGGTGGCGTGGTAGTGCAGGATGATGAAGTCGCGGATGCGCTCGTACTCGTACTGCGTCTGCGCGTTGTATTCGGTGATGTCGGCCTCGTCGAAGCCCATGTGCGGGAAGAACTGGATCAGCCGCGTCACCGCCATCTGGATGAGGTGGATGCTGGTCGATTCCAGCGGCTCCAGGAAGCCGCTGGAAAGACCGACGGCCACGCAGTTGCGGTGCCAGAACCTGTCGCGCCGGCCGGTGACGTAGCGCACCGTGCGCGGGTCGGCCAGCGGCGCGCCGTCCAGGTTCTTCATCAGCACGGCGGCGGCTTCGTCCTCGCTGATGAAGCGGCTGCTGAAGACGTGGCCGTTGCCGGTGCGGTGCTGCAGCGGGATGCGCCACTGCCAGCCGGCGCCGTGCGCCGTGCTGCGTGTCATGGGCAGCAGCGGGTCCACGCGCTCGCAGGGCACGGCGATGGCGCGGTCGCAGGGCAGCCAGTGGCGCCAGTCTTCGTAGCCCACGCCCAGCGTCTGGCCGATGAGCAGCGCGCGGATGCCCGAGCAGTCGACGAACAGGTCGCCCTCCACCAGCGTGCCGTTCTCCAGCTGCACGCCGGTGATGAAGCCGTCGCCTTCGCGCTGCAGCACGCGCGTGATCTTGCCTTCGGTGCGCTTCACGCCGCGGCCTTCGCAGAAGCCACGCAGGAAGCGCGCGTAGAGGCTGGCGTCGAAGTGGAAGGCGTAGGTGATGTCGGCCAGCGGCGAGCCCGCCATGTCCTCGCGCGGGCGCATGAACTTGTGGTGCAGCGGCGCCAGCGTGTTGATGCTGCAGGCGTCCAGCTCGGCATGGCGGCCGGCGGCGGCGCGCGCCAGCCAGAAGTGGTGGAAGGGCGTGCCGAAGGCGTCCTGCCCCACCTTGCCGAAGCCGTGGATGTAGCGGTCACCGAGCTGGCCCCAGTTCACGAACTCGATGCCCAGCTTGAAGCTGCCCTGCGTCTTGCGCAGGAACTCGTTCTCGTCCAGCCCGATGGCGGCGTTGAACAGGCGGATGTGGGGGATGGTGGCCTCGCCGACGCCGACGATGCCGATCTCGTCGCTTTCCACCAGCTCGATCTGCGTCTCGGCGGTCAGCAGCGTGGACAGGGCCGAAGCCGTCATCCAGCCGGCGGTGCCGCCGCCGACGATGACGACGCGGCGGATGGGGGTGATGGACATGGTGAATGCTCTCCTGCGTTCAGAGTCGCGCGCCGGTGGCGGCACAGAAGGCCAGCACGCGCGCGGGGTCGATGTCGAAGGCAACCATCTGGCGCGGCGCGAAGCCGTGGCCGGCCTCCACGAGCGCCGAGAGGGTGAAGTCGCCATGCTCCAGCCACAGCAGCTGTTGCGCCCCCAGCGCTTCCACCACTTGCACGGTGGCGGCAAAGCGCCCTTGCGCCGAGGGCCGGACGTGTTCGGGACGCACGCCCAGCACGGCCGGGCGTGCGAGGGCGGGACGCAGCTGCGCGGCCAGCGTGCCTTCGACGAAGTTCATGGCCGGCGCACCCACGAAGCCGGCCACGAAACGGTTGGCCGGGCGTTCGTACACCTCCTGCGGCGTGCCGATCTGCTGGATGACGCCGTCCTTCATCACCGCGATGCGCGTGGCCAGGCTCATGGCCTCCACCTGGTCGTGGGTGACATGGATCATGGTGGCGCCCAGGCGCTGGTGCAGCAGCTTCAGGTCGCGCCGCAGCTCCATGCGCAGCTGCGCGTCCAGGTTGGACAGCGGCTCGTCCAGCAGGTACACGCCCACCTCGCGCACGAGGGCGCGTCCGATGGCCACGCGCTGCCGCTGGCCGCCGGAGAGTTGCGCCGGCCGGCGCTCCAGCAGCGCCTCCAGCTGCAGCATGCTGGCCACCTGCTGCACGCGCCGTTCGATCTCGGCTTTCGGCGTCCCGGCCACCTTCAGGCCGAAGCTCAGGTTGCCGCGCGCCGTCATGCTGGGGTAGAGCGCGTAGGACTGGAACACCATGCCGATGCCGCGCTCGGCGGGGTCGGCCCGCGTGACGTCGCGGCCGGCGATCTCCACTGCGCCGCCCTGCACGTCCACCAGCCCCGCGATGCCCTGCAGCAGCGTGCTCTTGCCGCAGCCCGAGGGGCCCAGCAGCACCAGGAACTCGCCGGCGGGCACGTCCAGGTCCAGGCCCTGCAGCACCGCGCGCCCGCCCAGGCGCACGGTGAGGTTCTGCACGTGGACGGCACTCATCGCATCAACCCTTCACGGCACCGGCGGTGATGCCGCGGATGAACCAGCGGCCGCCGAAGAAATACACCGCCAGCGGCACCAGCGACGTCAGCAGCGTGGCCGCCATGTTCACGTTGTAGAGCCGCTCGCCGGTGGTGGTGTTGATGACGTTGTTCAGCTGTACCGTCATCGGCTGCTGCTCGGCGCCGGCGAACACCAGGCCCAGCACGTAGTCGTTCCACACGCCCGTCACCTGCACGATGGCGGCCACCACGATGACCGGCCGCGCCAGCGGCAGCATCACGGCGAAGAACACGCGCCAGAAGCCGGCGCCGTCCACGCGCGCGGCATTGAACAGCTCGCGCGGCAGGCTGGCGAAGTGGTTGCGGAAGAGCAGCGTCATGACCGGCATGCTGAAGGCCAGGTGCACGAGCACGATGCCCGGCAGCGTGGCGAACAGGCCCAGCCCGGCCAGCACCTTCACCAGCGGGTAGATCATCACCTGCACCGGCACGAAGGCGCCCAGCATCAGCACATGGAACAGCCACTCGCCGCCCCGCGGCTTCCAGAAGCTCAGTGCATAGCCGTTCACCGCGCCCACGAGCACCGGCAGCAGCGTGCCGGGCACGACGATGGCCACCGAGTTCCAGAAGCCCACATGCACGCCTTCACACGTCAGGCCCGTGCACGCGCCGCTCCAGGCCATGCGCCAGGCGTCCAGCGTGGGCGCCAGCGGCAGCGCGAAGAGGCTGCCGAGGCGGATCTCGTCCATGGTCTTGAGCGACGTGGCCAGCATCACGTACAGCGGCAGCAGGAAGAACAGCGCCGCCAGCGCCATGAAGGCGCCCGCGCCGAGCCGCCCCGCGCGCTTCATGCCGCCACCCCGCTGCGCCGCTGCAGCAAGCGCCGCGCATGCAGCACGGGCGCGGCGATGGCCAGCACCGAGACCAGCATCACCACCGAGCCGGCCGAGGCCAGCGCGATGTTGGCGCGGCCGAACAGGTGGTCCATCACGAAGGTGGCCGGCACGTCGCTGGCGCCGCCCGGGCCGCCCTGCGTCATGGCCACCACGGCGTCGAAAAGCTTGGCGGCCGCGGCCGACAGCATCACCGTGGCCGTGGCGTAGCTGGGGCCCAGCGTGGGCAGCACCACCTGCGCATAGGTGCGCCAGGCGGGAATGCCTTCCAGGCGCGCGGCCTGCCAGATCTCGGCGTCCACGCCGCGCAACCCGGCCAGCACCAGCGCCATCACCAGGCCCGCGGCCTGCCAGGTGGTGGCGATGACGATGGTGTAGAGCACGCGCTCGGGGTCGACGATCCAGTCGAACACGAAGCCCTCGAAGCCCCACCCGCGCACGGCCTGCTGCAGGCCGGCTTCGGGGTTCATCATCCACTGCCACACCAGGCCGGTGGCCACGAAGGACAGCGCATAGGGATAGAGGAACACCGTGCGCAGCAGCCCCGCGGCTCGCACCTGGCGGTCCAGCGCCACGGCCAGCAAGGTGCCGATGAGCAGGCTGGCCACCACGAACAGCAGCGCATAGAGCGCCAGGTTGTGCCAGGCCAGCTGCCAGCGCTCGTTGTCGAAGAGGCGCTCGTACTGCGCCCAGCCGACGAAGTTCGCATTGGGAAAGGTGCGCGAGCTGGTGAAGGAGACCCCCACCGTCCAGAGCATCGAGCCCAGGTAGGCCACCGCCACGGTGAGGGCCAGCGGCAGCAGCGCGGCATGGGCAGCCCAGCGGCGCGACATGGCCTTCAGCGCTTCAGCGCGGCGGCGATGTCGCGCTGTACCTTCTCCACCGGGATGCTGCGGTTCCAGTAGGCGGTGAGGATGTCGGCCAGCGCGCCGTTCTGGTCGGGCGTGAGGTAGATCTCGCCGTTGCCGAGGTGGCGCGCCTTGTCCTTCATGATGGCCACGCCCTGCTGCGCACAGGCGTCGAGCTTGCTGGTGTCGACGTCAGTGCGGATGGGGATGGAGCCCTTCTTCTGGCTGAAGGCCACCTGCGTCGCCGGCGCGGTGATCACGCCCGCCAGCAGTTGCTGCGCCTTGGCGGCCTGCGCGTTCTTCGGCTTCGGGAACACGAACACGTCGCCCTGGATGATGTAGGGCGCCTGCGGCCCGAAGCCGGCGATGCAGCCGTAGTCGCGCCCGGGCACCAGGCCGGCCTGGGTGAACTCGCCCTTGGCCCAGTCGCCCATGAACTGCACGCCGGCCTTGCCGGTGATGAGCATGGCCGTGGCGTCGTTCCAGTTGCGGCCCGGCGAGCCGCGGTCCACGTAGCCCTGCAGGCGCTTGAAGGTCAGCAGCACCTGGCGGAAGGCCTCGCTGCCGATGGCGGCCGGGTCGCGGTCGCGCAGCACCTTCAGGTAGAGATCGCGGCCGCCCTGGTTGGTGAGCACCGCGGTGAACACGGTGTTGTCCTGCCAGGCCTGGCCGCCATGCGCCAGCGGCACCAGCCCGGCGGCGCGCAGCTTGTCCAGCGCGACGAAGAGCTCGTCCAGGCTGCGCGGCTCGGCGGTGATGCCGGCCTTCCTGAACGCCGCCTTGGAGTACCAGATCCACGTCGGCATGTGGATGCTGATGGGCACGGCGTAGAAGTGGCCGTTCACGCGCACGGCGCCCAGCACCACCTCGGGCAGGAAGCGCTCCCAGCCGTCGCGCTGGGCCACTTCGTCCATGGGGGCGAGCATGCCCTGCTCGACGATGTCGGCGAACTGGCGCGAGGTGTTGAACTGCGCCGCCGTGGGCGGGTTGCCGCCCACCATGCGGTTGATGGCCACGGCGCGCGCCTGCTCGCCCAGGGCCACCGCCATGTCCACCCACACGCCGCCGGCGGCACGGTAGGCCTCGGCCAGGGTCTTCACGGCCGCCGACTCGCCGCCGCTGGTCCACCAGTGGATGACCTCGGCCTTCACGCCCGGGGTGGAGGCCGGTGCTGCAGGCTGCGGCGGCGCGGCCCCCACCGGCAGCGCTGCCGCCAGCAGCACCGCCGCCCACCGCCCGGGACGCCGCCGCTCAGCCATGCAGGAAGTCGCGGTACCAGCGACCGCTGGCCTTCAGGGTGCGCTTCTGCGTCGCGTAGTCCACGTGCGTGAGGCCGAAGCGCCGCACGTAGCCCTCGGCCCACTCGAAGTTGTCCAGCAGGCTCCACGCGAAGTAGCCCTTCAGCGGCACGCCGCGCGCCACCGCATCGCGCGCGGCGGCGATGTGGCGCGCCAGGTAGGCGCGGCGCTGCACGTCGTCGATGCTGCCGTCGGGCTGCACCACGTCGTCGTAGGTGGAGCCGTTCTCGGTGAGGTACACGCGCGGCGGCGCGTAGTCGCGCTGCACGCGCTCCAGCAGCGTCACCATGCCCTCGGGCGACACCGGCCAGCCGAAGGCCGTGCGTTCCACGCCATGCTGTTCCACCACGCGGGTGGCGATGGCGCCTTCGCCCGGCGCGTCGGCCACCACCTCGGGGAAGTAGTAGTTGATGCCCAGGAAGTCGGTCGGGGTGGCGATGGCCGCGGCGTCGCGCGTCTGCGTGTTCGGCGCGCGGTGGCCCAGCAGTTCCATCACGTCCTCCGGGTAGCCACGGCCGTGCAGCGGGTCCAGGAACCAGCGGTTGCGCAGGCCGTCGTGGCGCCGCGCGGCGGCGGCATCCTCGGCGCTGGCGGTGGCCGGGCTGATGGGGTGCAGGCTCAAGGTGATGCCCACCTTCGCATCCGGCACCGCGGCGCGCAGCGCCGGGATGGCCAGGCCGTGGCTCACCAGCACGTGGTGGCAGGCCTGCAGCGCGGCGCGGAAGTCGCGCAGGCCGGGCGCGTGGGCGCCCTCGGCGTGGCCAAGCATGGCCGTGCACCAGGGTTCGTTGTGCGTGATCCAGTGCTTCACGCGGTCGCCCAGCGTGCGCGCGGCGAGGTCGGCGAAGGCGACGAAATCACCCACGGTGTCGCGGTTGGTCCAGCCGCCCTTGTCCTGCAGTGCCTGCGGCAGGTCCCAGTGGTACAGCGTGGCCCAGGGCTGCAGGCCGCGTTCCAGCATGCCGTCCACCAGGCGGCTGTAGAAGTCCAGCCCCGCGCGGTTGGGGCGTGCCGGGTTGCCATCGGGAAAGATGCGCGGCCAGGCGATCGAGAAACGGTAGGCGCCCGTGCCCAGGTCGCGCGCGATGTCCAGGTCCTCGGGCCAGCGGTGGTAGTGGTCGCAGGCGATGGCACCGCTGCTGAAGTCGCGGATGTTGCCCGGGCGCTCGCAGAAACGGTCCCAGATGGACTCGCCGCGGCCGCCCTCGTGGATGCCGCCTTCGATCTGGTAGGACGAGGTGGAGCAGCCCCACAGGAAGCCGGGCTCGAAGTCGCCGCGTCGGATCACGGGCAGGGCGGCGGGGTCGGTCATGGTCGGATCTTGGAAGCAGCACCGCCGCAGGCGAGCCCGGCCCGGCAGGGACAGGCCGCTCTGCGGCGGCGCCTTCGTGCGGTTGAAGAAGGCGTCAGAACTTGTACGTGGCGCCCAGCAGGTAGCGGCGACCGTACTCGATGTAGCGCTCCGGCATCATGCGCAGCGGCGTCGAGGAGCTCGAATCATCCGCCAGGCTGGTGCGGTAGGGCGTGTTGCTCAGATTGTTCACCTGCAGCAGCAGCCCCAGGCCCTTGAGGGGACCGCTGTCCCAGGAGTAGCCGATCTGCGCGTCGCTGATCTTCTCCGATTCGATGGCCGACAGCGAGTTGTCGATCCACACCCCGCGCACCTCGGCCATGTACTTGGAGCGGTAGCGCTGGCCGAAGCGCGCCGAGAAGCCGTGGCCTTCGTAGTAGACGACCATGCTCCAGACGTCGCCCGACAGGCCTTCGATGGTGCGCTTGAGGTCCTTCTTGCCGTCGTTGGCGCGGCCCGGCAGGTTGCTGTGGTTGTGCGACGCGCTGAGCACCGCGCCGAAGCCGTCCAGGGCCTTGGCCACGATGCCGAAGTCCAGCGACACCGTCAGCTCCACGCCCTCGATGTTGCCGCCCTGGCCGTTGATCGGCGCCGTGAGGTTGCCGATGCTGCACACCGTCTGGCCCGTGAGGCAGGCCTGGGGCGTGCCCGTGCTGTTCGGGAAGCCGGCGAAGTCGAAGAGGGTGTTGTCGACGTAGATCGAGGTCTTCAGCTTCTTCTTGAACGCCGCCAGCCCGATGTAGCTGCGCTTGCCGAAGTACTTCTCGATCGACAGGTCGGTGGCGGTGGCGCGCCAGGGCTCCAGGAAGGGATTGCCGCCGCTGCCGGACCACTGGCCGAGCGAGGCGCCGGAGGTGGCCACGCTGGCCGTGAAGCCGGCACGCATGTCCTCCAGGTTCGGCCGCGCCAGCGTCTTGGCCCAGCCCAGGCGCACCAGCGTCGTGGGCGTGACCTCGGCGGTGAGGTTCAGGCTGGGCAGGGTGTCGTCGTAGCTCTTGCCGAAGTGCATGGACTTCGTGTTGCGCGCCACGCTGTCCCAGGCCTTGCCGTCCGAGCCCTGCTGCGTGCGCACGAACTGCAGGCCGATGTTGCCGCGCACGGGCACCAGCGCGTCGAACTCCAGGCCGGCCTTCACGAAGGCCGTGGTGACCTTCTCGTTGACGCTCCAGATGCGGCCCGGTGCCAGCTGCACGTTGTCGGGCCCGGAGTTGTACACGCCGGCCGCAATGGCGCTCATCATGTCGAAGCTGACGACGCTGGGCGCCCCCGCGAAGCCCAGGTTCACCGGCGACTGCAGCAGGCCCGCGGGGAAGCTCGTGCACACGTCGCTGGCGGCGCAGGCGCTGCCGTTCTTCAGCGCGAAGATGGTCTGCTCGCGGTGGTTGTCCTTGGTGCGGTCGGTGTAGTTGACGCCGCCTTCGAAGCTGACGAAGGGGCCGAACGTGAGGCTGGTGCGCGCCGCCAGGCGCAGACCCTTCATCTCGTCGTCCACCGAGATCGGCGACAGCGAACCCGCCTGGCCCACGCCCGCCAGGTTGCCCCACGCGGCCTTGCCGCGCAACAGCATCGCCGCCGGGCTGCCGAAGTCCAGCAGCGGCGTCATCTTCGAGAAACCGGTGCCGAAGGGGTTGAGCGCGAAGTCGAAACCGGTGTTGGCCACGGCCGAGGCGTAGGCCTCGCCCACCTGCTCGTCGCGCGAGGCCTTGGACCAGCTCAGGTCGGCCACGGCCTTCCAGTCGCCCAGGCCCATCTCGGTGTTCCAGCCGATGGCGGTGACCTTGTCGTCGCGCTTGCCGTAGCGCGACAGCACCAGCGGATCGACGTTGGTCACGCGGCCGCCGGTCAGCACGGCGTCGTTGCCCATCGTGGTGGTGCTGACGTTGCTGTAGATCGGGCCGCCGTTGGGGATGTTGCCCGGCGTGCCGTTGCCGCTCCAGTTGGGGCCCAGGTCGGACTGCAGCTCACGGCCCTGCGAGCGCTGGCCGAACTTGGAGTAGTACAGGTCCACCTGCGTGCGCAGGTTCTTGTTCGGCTTGTACTCGAGCACGGCGATGGCGCCGTCGCGCTTGTTCTCCACCGAGGTGGCGCCCATCTCGAAGCCCTGCAGCGTGCTGGGGGCCTTGGCCGGATCGGCGTTCTCCAGGCCGCGGAAGGCGCCGCCCCAGATGGCCGAGTTGCCCCACCACCAGTGCTTGAAGTAACGCTCCTGGTTGGGGCTGTCCAGGTGGGCGAAGCCCAGCGCCACGCCCAGCGTGTTGTCGGCGAACTGGTCGACGTAGGAGACGCTGACGCGGTTGCCCGTGGCCTTGCTGCCGGGCACCTGGGCGCCGAAGGAGTTCTTCTCGCCGCGCACGGCCAGGTTGATCTGCCGGCCGCGCAGGTCCAGCGGGCGCAGCGTCTTCATGTTCACGGTACCCGACAGGCCCTGCGCACCGAGCGCGGCGTCAGGCGTCTTGTAGACGACGGCGCCGTTGATCAGCTCGGCCGGGAACTGGTCGTACTCCACCGAGCGGTTGTCGCCGGTGGAGACGATCTCGCGGCCGTTGAGCAGGGTGACGCCGAACTTGGGCGCCAGGCCGCGGATGCTGATGACCTGGTCACGGCCGCTGACCCGCTGCGCCGTCAGGCCCGGCAGCCGCGCCAGCGACTCGGCGATGCTGGTCTCGGGCAGCTTGCCGATGTCTTCCGACGAGATGGCCTCGACGATGGCGTCCTGCTCGCGCTTGGTCGTCACCGAGGTCTCGATGGCGCGGCGGATGCCGGTGATGACCACCGTTTCGCTGGGCGCCCCAGCCTGCTGCGCCTGGGCCGGCAGCGTGCCACCCATCAGCACCCCCAAGACGGCTGCGCTGACGGGCGTCAGGCGAGGCGACGCGATACGAAAAGCCATTCGTTGTCTCCTGGTTGTGTTCGAGCCCGTCCGAACGGGACGCTCAATTCTTAATGAAATCAAACTTCCATTAATGACACGTTAACCCTTAGTGCCGGGGAAACAACAGCTGAAGACCGGAGGCCGCGGCGATACAGTCGCCCCATGACGCTGCTGCTGGCCGAAGACGACGCCATCCTGGCCGACGCCCTGACCGCGCAGCTGCGCCGCGCCGGCTTCGACGTCGAGCACGCGCCCAACGGCGCGGTGGCCGAGTACCTGATGCTCAAGCAGCCCTACGAGCTGGCCATCCTGGACCTGGGCCTGCCCATGGTGGACGGCCTGACGGTGCTGCGCCGCGCCCGCGCCGCGCGCGTCGGCATGCCGGTGCTGGTGCTCACCGCACTGGACAGCCTGGACGACCGCGTCGCCGGCCTGAACGCCGGCGCCGACGACTACCTCGTCAAGCCCTTCGACTTCCCCGAACTGGAAGCGCGGCTGCGCGCGCTGCTGCGCCGCACGCGTGCCCCGGGCAGCGGCCTGGACATGGGCCAGCTGAGCTTCGACCCCGACGCGCGGCGCGCCTTCGTGCGCGGCGTGCCGCTGGAGCTGAGCCCGCGCGAATGGCTGCTGCTGGAGCTGCTGCTGTCGCAGCGCGACCGCGTGGTGACGAAGGAACAGATCGGTCAGGCCTGGGCCGCCGACGGCGGCGACAACGGCAGCACCGGCTCCATCGAGGTCTACATCCACCGCCTGCGCAAGAAGCTGGAAGGCTCGGGCCTGTCCATCCGCACGGCGCGCGGGCTCGGCTACCTGCTCGAAGCGGAAGCGCCCGCCGCACCCTGATGGCCACGCGCGCCCGGTGGCCGTGGCTGCGCGACATGCGCATCGCGCGTTCGCTGCACCGCCAGCTCTTCATCTGGCTGATGCTGCCGCAGGGCGTGCTGTGGCTGGCCGCCGCACTCTTCACCTACAACCTGGCGGCGGGCTACGCCAACGAGGCCATCGACGCCAGCCTGCTGCAGGCCTCGCGCGCGCTGGCGCGACAGATCAAGCCCACGGCCAGCGGCCTGTTCATCGACTTCCCGCGCTCGGCGCAGGAGATCCTGGAGTCGGACCCGACGGACCGCGTGCTCTACGCCGTGAGCTCGCCGCCGGGCCAGCTGCTGCTGGGCGACGCGCAACTGCCGCACGTGAAGGTGGAATCACCCCGCTTCAACGAGCCCTACTTCTACGACGGCACCTACCGCGAGCCGATCGAGGGCCGCCGCACGGCGCCCGGTGAACGCGTGCGCGTGGTGGCGCTGTACCTTCAGTTCGGCCTGGAGGGCACGCCCGACGGCACGATGCTCGTGCAGGTGGCGCGCTCGCGCGCCAACCGCGAGGAACTGGCGCGCCGCATCCTGGTGGACACGGCGCTGCCGCTGTCCGTGCTGATCGCGCTGATGACGGTGGTGGTGTGGGCCGGCATCCGCGCCGGCCTGCGTCCGCTGGAGGCGCTCCAGGACCAGGTGGAAGGCCGCAGCGCCAATGCGCTGGCCCCCATCGAGCTCACGGCCGCCCCGCCCGAGGTGCGCGCGCTGGCCGGCGCCATGAACACGCTGCTGGCCGAGGTGCGGCGCAACGTGGCGGCGCAGAAGCGCTTCATCAGCGACGCCGCGCACCAGCTGCGCACGCCGCTGGCGGGCCTGAAGAGCCAGACCGAGCTGGCGCTCGGCGAAGCGCGCGACCCGGCGCTCATCGAGCGCCTGCGCCGCGTGCACGAGAGCGCCACGCGCGGCTCGCGCCTGGTGGTGCAGCTGCTGACGCTGGCGCGCGCCGAGCCCGAATCGGCCCAGCGCCAGGACCGCGTGGCCTTCGACCTGCGGCAGCTGGCGCGCGAGACCACGGCCGAGCTGGTGCCGCGCGCGATGGGCGCGGACATCGACCTCGGCTTCGACGAGAGCGAAGGCGACGCGCCGGCGTTCGTGGTCGGCATCCCGCTGCTGCTGCGCGAGGCGCTGGTGAACCTGCTGGACAACGCCATCCACTACGCCGGCCGCGGCGCCAGCACCACGGTGCGCGTGCGCGCCGGCGAAGGCACGGCGGCGCTGGAAGTGGAAGACAGCGGCCCCGGCGTGCCCGAGGCCGAGCGCGAGCACGTGTTCGAGCGCTTCGTGCGCGGCACGCACGACGGCAGCGGCTGCGGCCTGGGGCTGGCCATCGTGCGCGAGATCGTCGAACGCCATGGCGGCACCGTGACGCTGGGCGCCGCCGCGGGCGGCGGCGCGCTCTTCACCGTGCAGCTGGCGCTGGCGGCGGAAAAGCACTGACCGCCAGCCCTCCCGGTCACCGGCGCGGGGCACCCAGGGTGAAGGCCACCGGCCTGGCCGGCGTGCTGCCGCGGCGCGGCCGACGCCTAACGCCCTCCTAACGCGGCCTGACTACAAACGCGCCGTGGTGGCCTGGGGAGGGCCGCCGGGAGCGGAAAGACATGAGTCGGCAAATCGGGAGGTGGATGGCGGCGGCGGCACTGGCGGCGCTGCTGGCGGCTTGCGGGGGCAAGGAGGGCAACGACCCCGCCGCGGTCACGGTGGGCGCCGACGGCGGCAGCGTCGCCGGCGACGGCGGCGTCAAGGTCATCGTGCCGCCGGGCGCGATGGCGCAGGACGTCACCATCCGCGTGGCGCAGGACGCCACGGGTGCGCCGGCGCTGCCGGGGTGGTCGCAGGCGGCGGGCCCGATGGTGGCCATCACACCGCATGGCGCCGAGTTCAACGAGCCGGTGACGGTGCGCCTGCCCGTGCCGGCCGGGCTGACGCTGAAGGACAACCAGCGGCTGCTCATCGCCAAGGCCCAGCCAGGGGGCGAGTGGGAGGTGCTGGGCGACACCGTCACCCGCGACGGCCAGCTCGAGGTGGCCGTGCGCTCGTTCTCCTACTTCGCGCCGGTGGTCGTGACCTACGTGCCGGTGACGGGTGTGACGGTGCTGCCGCAGCCCTATGGCTTCAGCAGCATCACGCTGACATGCGGCGGTGCCCCCTGCGCCAACCCGGAGCTGTTGCGCCGCATCCCGATGTCGATCACCGTCACGCCCAACGGCGGGCTGCTGCCGGCCAGCTGCGTCGACCCGAAGATCGGGCTGTGGCAGAACGGCGTGATCAGCGGGATCAACATCGGACAGCCCGAGCCGGCCAGTTCGGGCGCGGTCTTCACGCGCGGCTTCACGCTGGATACCACGAGGCTGCGCCAGAGCCCGCTGGAGGCCCTCTTCAGCGTCCGCCTCATCTGCACCGACGCGGCCACGAACGCCCGCAGCTACCTCGTGGGCGCCGAGGCCACCCTCCGTCTGCGCGGCCCGGACACCTTACACCGCGTGCCGCAGGTGGTGCAGTTCCCGGACGCGCTGCAGCGTGCGCCCGGTGAGGCGCTGGCCCTGCGCGGCGTGCTGACCGGCGGCGCCAGCATCCGCAGCGGCACCCAGTACGTGGCGCCGACTCCGACAGACCGGGCCCTGGTCTACCTCGAACGCAAGGACCCCAGCGACACCGTCTGGCGCATCGTGCAGGCACGCACGCAGAACGAGGCCAATGCCAGCCCCCTGGCCGGCTCGCTGCCCTGGGCCTTCTGGGGCTATGACTTCGACCTCGGCGCGGCCACTGCCGCCGACAATGGCGTCCAGTTCCGCTTGCGCGCCTGCTACCGCCTGCCCTCGGCCACCGCCGACGCCTGCAATATCGGGCCCCTGGCCACGCTGACCGTCGTGCAGCAGACGGTGGCGCCGGCCTTCACGCAGCAGCCGCGCGCGCTGCTGGTGCAGCCGGGGCAGACCGCCAGCTTCAGCGTCGTCGCCAGCGGCACGCCGGCGCCCACGCTGAAGTGGCAGACGCGGCCCGCCAACGCCACCGGCGACTGGGCCGACGTGGCCGACGGCAGCGGCGCCACCACGGCCAACTACACCACGCCGGTGCTGCAGCTGGCCGACAACGGCCGCCAGTACCGCGTGCTGGCCAGCAACGCCGCCGGCAGCACGCCCAGCGAGACTGTCACCGTTTCGGTGGCCGATGGTCTGGTGGCGCCCACCATCACCGCGCAGCCCGCAGCGCTGACGGTGCTGGCCGGCAGTGAAGCGGTGTTCGCTGTCACCGTCAACGGCACCGGGCCCTTGTCCTACCAGTGGTTCTTCGGCGACGTGGCGCTCAGCGGCGCCAACGGCCCGCAGCTCAAGATCGCCAACGCCGGAGCGACCCAGCGCGGCCTGTATTCGGTGCGCGCGTCCAACGGCGCGGGTTCGGTGCTCAGCGATCGCGTCGCGCTGACGGTCACCGATGTCCCCAGCGGCACGGCGCCCGTGGCTCCGGCCATCGCCACCCAGCCGGCAGCGGTGGCCGTCACGGTGGGCAACACCGCCACCTTTGGCGTGGGGGTGACAGGCACGGGCCCCTTCACCTTCCAGTGGCGGCGCAACGACGTGGCCCTTGCCGGTGCCACGGCGGCGGCCTACACGATCCAGGGCGTGAGCACGGACGACGCCGGCAACTACAGCGTCGTGGTCGGCAACAGCGTGGGCACGGTCACCAGCCGGGCCGCGACTCTGGGCGTGGCGCCGGCGCTGACGCCGGCCTCGGCCACACCCGAAGCGCCCAGCATCAACGCGCAGCCCCAGCCCATGGTGGTGGCGCCGGGCCTGAGCGTGGCCTTGGCCGTGGGCACGCAGGGCAGCGGCCCGCTGGCCTACCAGTGGTCGCGCAACGGCACGCCGCTGGCGGGACAGACCGGTGCGCAGCTGCTCATCGCCGCCGCCACGGCGGGCGATGCGGGCAGCTACCAGGTGACGGTCAGCAATGCCGCGGGCAGCGTCGCGAGCAACGCTGTCGCGCTCACCGTGATCGGCGCGCCGGTCATCAGCGCCCAGCCCGGCGCCGCCTCGGCGGCGGTGGGCGCCACAGCCACCTTCGGTGTCACCGCCTCCGGCACAGCGCTTCGCTACCAGTGGCTGCGCAACGGCCTGCCCATCGGCAGCGCTACCGATGCCAGCTACACCACGCCGGCCCTGGCGCTGGCCGACAGCGGCGCGGTCTACAGCGTGGCGGTCTTCAACGGCGCCGGCCTGGTGATCAGCCAGGGGGCCCTGCTGACGGTCGACGCCCCGGCCGCCGCCGCCGCCGTGGACAACAAGATCGCCATAGGCTCCTACCACGGCTGCGCGGTGGCGGCCGCCGGCACCTTGTACTGCTGGGGTGCGGGCGCCGCCGGCGCGCTGGGCGACGGGACGGGTCTGACGCGGGCCGAGCCGACGCTCGTCGGCGGGCTCACGGAGGTCAGCGCCGTCTCGGCCGGCCTGGCCAGCACCTGTGCCATCCACGGCGCGGCGCGCACGCTGTCGTGCTGGGGACAGG
>JAEUPH010000131.1 GCA_016790395.1 Rubrivivax sp.
GCGCTGGCCGGGCTGCTGCAGCTGAACCCGGCCGAGCGCGCGCTGCTGCTGTACGGAACCCTCGCGCGCTATCAACGCGATCTTCGCGGCCTGCTGGTCGAGTTCAAGGTGTCCAGCGCGCAGGAGGCCTACGCGGCCATCGCCTCGGTGGCCGGCGTCGACGCGCGCGACGTCGGCGAGGCGCTGCGCGCCGGCTCGCGGCTGGAGCGCGTGGGCATGGTCGAGAACCTGATCAGCGAACACAACATCACCGACCTGGCCGACCTGATGAAGGTCAGCGAGCAGCTGCCGCCGGTGCTGATGCGCGAGTACCGCGCACCGGGCGAGCTGATGGCCGTGTTCACGCGGCCGGTGCCGCGCAGCGAACTGCAGGTGGCCGACTTCGCCTTCGTCGCCGACGACGCGACCATGCTCACCGCGCTGCTGAAGAACGCCGCGCTGCGCCGCGAGCCGGGCGTCAACGTGCTGCTCTACGGCCCGCCGGGCACGGGCAAGACCGAACTCGCCAAGGTCTGCGCCGCCGCCGCCGGACTGCAGCTGTACGAGGTGGAGTACGCCGACCGCGACGGCAACAGCCTGAGCGGCCGCGACCGCTACCGCAGTCTGCAGATCAGCCAGGTGTTCCTCAAGGGCAGCGCCGACGTGGCCCTGCTCTTCGACGAGGTGGAGGACGTCTTCCCGCCCATCAGCAGCGAGGCCGCGCAGCTCATCGCGCGGCTGGACAGCGGCGACGCGCCGGCATCCAGCAGCGTCAGCGGCAAGGCCTGGGTGAACCAGATCCTGGAGACCAACCCGGTGCCGGTGATCTGGGTCACCAACCGCATCGAGCAGATCGACCCCGCCTTCCGCCGCCGCTTCCAGTACCACCTGCGGCTGCTCAGCCCGCCCCCGGGCGCCCGGCTGGCCCTGGTGACGCGCGCGCTGGCCGGCGCGCCGGTGGGCGAAGGCTTCGCGGCGCGGCTGGCCGAGCGGCGCGGGCTGACGCCGGCGCAGATCCGCACCGCGGTGCGCTTCGCGCAGCTGGCACAGCCGGAGACGCAGGGCGAGGAGGCCTTCGAGGCCCTGATCGAGCGGCAACTGACCAACGCCGACCAGGCCCTGGGCCGCGGCGAGCGGGCCGAGCGGGGCGCCCGCCCGGTGGTGACGAGCTGGGACCTGTCGCTGCTGAACCTGGAGTCGCGCTTCGAGATCGCGCGCGTCATCGAGGCCCTGGCGCGCCGTGGCCACGGCACCCTGTGCTTCCACGGCGCACCGGGCACCGGCAAGACGGCGCTGGCCGAGCACATCGCCAAGGCGCTGGGCAAGACGTTGATGATCCGCCAGACGAGCGACATCGCCAGCAAGTTCGTCGGCGAGACCGAACAGAACATGGCACGCATGTTCGAGGAAGCCGGCACCGAGGACGCCGTGCTGCTGCTGGACGAGGCCGACAGCTTCCTGCGCAGCCGCCGCCTGGCCGAACGCAACTACGAGGTCACCGAGGTCAACGAGATGCTGCAGGGCATGGAGCGCTTCGGCGGCGTCTTCATCTGCACCACCAACCTCTTCGACGAACTGGACGAGGCCGCGCTGCGGCGCTTCACGTTCAAGATCCGCTTCCACCCGCTGACGGCCGCGCAGCGTGTGCGAATGTTCACGGCCGAGGCGCTGGCCGGCGATGACAGCGCGCTCAGTGCCGAGCAACGAGCGCGGCTGGCGGCGCTGGACCAGCTCGTGCCCGGTGACTTCGCGGCCGTGCGGCGGCAGGTGGACATCCTGGGTGCCGCCTTCACACCCGACGAATTCCTCAGCCAGCTGGAAGGTGAGCACCGCGTCAAGCCCGAGGTGCGGCAGCGCCGCGGCATCGGCTTCCAGCACTGACCCGCGGCCTCAAGCGGCCGCGCCCGCGGTCGATATCGAAGGCATGGGGCCGCCTCTTGCGCCAACGTCTTCCTTCGCCACCGGCAGTGCCTGGGTCTGGCTCGGCGTGCTGCTGGCCGGCGCTTTCCTGTCCTACATGGTCATCGCGCTGCTGCGACACCGCGCCGTGCTGCGCCGCCGTCTGCGCGCCGCCAACTCCAAGCTCGTCGAGCTGCGCACGCGCGACCCCCTCACCGGGCTGATGACGCGGCCGGACTTCGAGGCACGTCTGGACGAGGCCGTGGCGGCCTGCGACCGCGGCGCGCGCCCGGCGGCACTGCTCGTCGTGGGCCTGGACAACTTCCGCACCATCAACGAAGGCTACGGGCATCAGGTGGGCGACGCCGTGCTCACCACCATGGCCCGGCGCCTGTCGGCCTTCTCGCCAGCACCGCTGGCGGTGTGCCGGCTCGGCGGCGACGAGTTCTCCGTGTTGCTGGACGCCGGCGTCGAGCAGGCCGGCACCCTGGGGCGCCGGCTCGCCGAGCTGCTGCGCCAGCCCTTCACGGCCGAAGGAACGGAACTGCAGATGTCGGCCTCCGTCGGCGTGGCGGTCTATCCGGACCACGGCTCGCGGCCACGGCTGCCCGGCTGCGCCGCACTGGCCATGCGCAGCGTCAAGCAGGTGGGCGGCGCGGGCCATGCGATGTACGACCCCGCCATGGCGGTGGACCAGCGCGAGCAGGCCGAACTGCTGCAGGAGCTGCGCCATGCGGTGGAGCGCCGGCAGCTGGAGCTGGTGTACCAGCCCAAGGTCGATGCCCGCACGCTGCAGATCACCGCCGCCGAGGCGCTGCTGCGCTGGCAGCACCCGCAGCGCGGCACCATCAGCCCGGCCGTGTTCATCCCGCTGGCCGAACGCCACGGGCTGATCGTGCCCATCGGGCGCTGGGTTCTCTCCGAGGTCTGCCGGCAGGCCGCCCAGTGGCGCGGCCTGGGGCTGCGCATGCGCGTGGCCGTCAACGTCTCGGGCCACCAGCTGCGCCAGGAAGACTTCGTGCGTTTCGTGCTGCGCCAGTTGGCCGAACACGGCATCCCGCCATCGCGGCTGACTTGCGAGATCACCGAGACGGTGGCCATGGAGGACACGGCGCACACCTTGAGCGCCTTCGAGCGGCTGCGCAAGGCCGGCCTGCACGTGTCCATCGACGACTTCGGCACCGGGCACTCCAGCCTGGCGAGCCTGCGGCGCCTGCCCGCGGCCGAACTGAAGATTGACCGGGCCTTCGTCCAGGACCTCGCCAGCGGCGACAACGCCCGTTCCATCGTCCAGGCCATCGTGCAGATGGCGCGCACGCTGGGGCTGCGTGTGGTGGCCGAGGGCGTGGAGACCACCGAGCAGCGCGATGCGCTGGTGGCCCTGGGTTGCGACGAACTGCAGGGCTTCCTGTTCGCGCGGCCGATGAGCGCCACGGCCCTGGCCCTGTGGGCCGACGGCGACGACGCCCAAGCCGGATCTGCGGCAATGTTCCGGCCCTCGCTGTTCCAGGCCACGGCGCCGGCACCGATGGACGGCCAGGCGGGACCAGGGGTGCGATGATTCGCCCCGCTGCATGAATTCCGCGCCGAACCCGACCGATTCCTCCCT
>JAEUPH010000216.1 GCA_016790395.1 Rubrivivax sp.
GAGCTGATGGGCGAGGCCTTCGCGGTGATCTGGACCACCACCGCATGGACCATCCCCGCCAATCAGGCGCTGAACCTGAATCCGGAGCTGGAGTACGCGCTGGTGCACACCGAGCGTGGCCAGCTGCTGCTGGCGGCCTCGCTGGTGGAGAAGTGCCTGGAGCGCTATGGTCTCAAGGGCCACGTCGTTGCCACGACGAAGGGCGAGAAGCTGGCCGGCATCCAGTTCCGCCACCCGCTGGCGCATGTGCACGAAGGCTACGACCGGCTGTCGCCGGTGTACCTGGCCGACTATGCGACGGCCGACGACGGTACCGGCATCGTGCACTCGTCGCCGGCCTACGGCCTGGACGACTTCAATTCCTGCGTCGCGCATGGCCTGAAGACCGACGACATCCTGAACCCGGTGCAGGGCCACGGCAGCTACGAAGCCGCGCTGCCGCTCTTCGGCGGCATGAACATCTGGAAGGCCGGCCCGGTGATCGTGCAGACCCTGAAGGACGCCGGCCGCCTGTTCGCCAGCGGCGAGCTGGTGCACAGCTACCCGCACTGCTGGCGCCACAAGACGCCGGTGATCTACCGCGCCGCGGCGCAGTGGTTCGTGCGCATGGACGAAGGCCACGGCGTCTTCACCGTCGACAAGGCGCCCGGCACGCTGCGCCAGACGGCACTGGCCGCCATCGACCAGACCGGCTTCTACCCCGAAAACGGCCGCGCCCGGCTGCGCGACATGATCGCCAACCGGCCCGACTGGTGCATCAGCCGCCAGCGCAACTGGGGCGTGCCACTGCCCTTCTTCCTCCACAAGGTGACGGGCGAACTGCACCCGCGCACGCTGGAGTTCGTGGCCCGTGCCGCGACGCTGGTGGAACAGGGGGGCGTGGAAGCCTGGAGCGAACTCGACCCGCGCGCCTGGCTCGGTGACGAAGCCGAGGACTACGCCAAGAGCCACGACATCCTCGACGTCTGGTTCGACAGCGGCTCCACCTTCAGCCACGTGCTGCGCGGCTCCCACCCCGAGGGCCACCATGCCATAGGGCCGGAGGCCGACCTCTACCTGGAAGGCCACGACCAGCACCGCGGCTGGTTCCATTCCTCGCTGCTCATCGGCTGCGCGCTGGAAGGCCGTGCACCCTACCGCGGCTTGCTGACCCACGGCTTCACCGTCGACGGCCAGGGCCGCAAGATGAGCAAGAGCCTGGGCAACTTCGTCGAGATGCGCACGGTGGCCAGCCAGCTGGGCGCCGAGATCATCCGGCTGTGGTGCGCCGCCACCGACTACTCGGGCGACCTGTCCATCGACGACAAGATCCTCGCCCGCGTGGTGGACAGCTACCGCCGCATCCGCAACACGCTGCGCTTCCTGCTCGCCAACACCAGCGACTTCGATCCCACGCAGCACGCCGTGCCGGTGGCCGAGATGCTGGAGATCGACCGCTGGGCGCTCGCGCGCACGGCGCAGGTGCAGGCCGAACTGCTGAAGCACTACGAGGTCTACGAGTTCCACCCCGTGGTGGCACGCGTGCAGGTCTTCTGCGCCGAGGACCTGGGCGCCTTCTACCTGGACGTGCTGAAGGACCGCCTCTACACCACGGCCCCGGGTTCGAGGGCCCGCCGCAGCGCGCAGACGGCGCTGTGGCACGTCACCCACGCCATGCTGCGCTGGATGGCGCCCTTCCTGAGCTTCACCGCCGAGGAAGCCTGGAACGTCTTCAGCCCCGAAGGCCGCGCCGGCGGCTCGATCTTCGAGCAGGTCTACTGGGAGCTGCCTGCCGCCGACGATGCGCTGCTGGCCCGCTGGCAGCGCATCCGCGAGCTGCGCGACGGCGCCAACAAGGAGATCGAGACGCTGCGCGCCGCCGGTGGCCTGGGCTCGTCGCTGCAGGCCGGCATCACCATCACCGCAGGAGCCGCCGACGCAGCGCTGTTGCGCAGCCTGGGCGAAGACCTGAAGTTCGTGCTCATCACTTCCGCCGCCGAGGTGCGCGACGGCGCCGAGCTGCAGTTCGCCGTGCGCGCGCTCGCGGCGACCAAGTGCGAACGGTGCTGGCACTGGCGTGAAGATGTCGGCCGCGATGCCGCCCATCCCACCCTGTGCGGACGCTGCACGGCCAACCTCCACGGCAGCGGGGAAGTGCGCCAGATCGCCTGAGGGGCGTCGCCCCGGGGCAACGCTGTCAGGCGTTGCGGGCGGCCGCGTGCTGAAATGCCGTGTCGCGGCCGGCCGGCCGTCTGGCCTCAGGCGATCTTGTTCCCCACCTCCCGCACCGCCTCCGGCACCCGCAGCCCTGTCTGGCGCTGGGGCCTGCCCCTGTTGTCGATGGCCCTGGCCATCGCGGCGCTGCTGGCCTGGGCCGTCCATCACGAGTTCCGGCGCGAGCAGCAGGCGGCCGAGGCGCGCCTGCTGGCCGTCGCCCAGCTGCGCGAAGCCCAGGTCGCTGCCTGGCTGCACCGCGAGCTCTCTCTGGCGAACTTCCTCGCGTCCAGCACGCTGTTCGCCGGCCAGTTCCAGCGCTGGCAATCGGGCGGCGACGCGCAGGAAGGCCAGCGCCTGCTGGACCGCCTCACCGACTTCCGCAAGGCCAACGAAGCCGACAGCGCCCTGCTGCTGAGCGCCGACGGCCGCGTGCTCACGCCGGAGCCCGCCGGCGCGGCGGTGGCCCGAGAACCCGAGGTGCGCGCCGCCGTGGCCAGCGCGGTGGCCGACAGCCAGCCCACGCACAGCGGCATCATGCTGCGCAGCGCGGAGCGCGCGGCGCACCTCCACATCGTCGTGCCGCTGCGGCGAACGGGCACGCCGCCCCAGGGCGTGATCGTGCTGAGCATCGACGCCGAGCGGACCCTGTATCCGATGCTGCAGAACGGGGCCTCGCCGCAGGGTGCAGCCGTCACGACGCTGTGGCGTCGCGCCGGCGAGCGCTTGCTGCTGCAAAGCCCCGGCCGCCCCGGCACCGCGCCGCCGACGGCGGCCACCGAGGGCCTGCCGCTGGCCACCGCGTCCGGCCCGCTGGCCCGGCTGCTGCGGGGCGAGGTCCAGGAAGCCACCGCCTTCGCCGGCCAGGACCACGACGGTCGCCCCGTGCTGGCCACCGTGCGGCATGTGGCGGGTTCGGACTGGTGGCTGGTGGCGACCCTGGACGCCGACGACGCCGAGGCGCAGGCCTGGGCCACGGCCCGCTGGATGACGGCGGCCGCCGTGCTGGGTTTCGTCGCGCTGGGCGCGGGGCTGCGCCTGATGCTGCAGCAGCAGACGCTGCAACTGGCGCGGCGCGAGCATCGCGAGCATGCGGAGCGCATGAAGACCCTCAACCTGCTCGGTGCCATCGCCGAGAGTTCGAGCGACGCCATCTTCGCCAAGGACCTGCAGGGCCGCTACGTGCTGCACAACCGCGCGGCCTGCGAGGAGCTGGGCATCGCCGAGGACCAGGCCATCGGCAGCACCGACGATGAACTGCTGGGCGCCGACGCGGCCCGCACCGTGCGCGCCAACGACGAGCACGCGCTCGGGACGGGCCGGACCATCACCGTCGAGGAGTCCATCCCCACGCGGCTCGGCCCACGCACCAAGCTCACCACCAAGGGCCCGCTGCTGGACGGCCAGGGGCAGGTGATCGGCGTCTTCGGCGTGGCGCGCGACGTCACCGATGCGCGCCGCGCCGAAGCCGCGCTGCGCGACAGCGAAGCGCACTTCCGCACGGTGGTCTCGGTGCTGGCCGAAGGGGTGGTGGTCGTCGACACCGAGGGCCGCGTGCTGAGCTGCAACGCCGCGGCCGAACGCATCATCGGCAGCCGCCAGCAGGAGTGGGTGGGCCAGAGCTTCGTGGCCCCGGGCTGGCAGGTCTTGACGCCCGAGGGCGAGCCGCTGGCACCGGAACAGGTGTCGATCGGCCGCGTGCTGGCCACGGGCGAGGCCGTGGAAGCCGAGCTGTTGCGCACGGTCGACCCGGCAGGCCATTCGCGCTGGTTCGAGCTCAGCGCCCAACCGGTGCGCAGCCCGGACGACGGCCGCGTGCTGGCGGTGGTGTGCTCGTTCCAGGAGGTCACCGGACGCAAGCAGCAGGAAGACGAGCTGGCGCGCCACCGCGAGGGACTGGAAGAGCTGGTCACCGCCCGCACCCGCGAACTGCAGCAGGCCAACGAGTCCCTGGCCGACGCGGCCCGCTTCATCGGCACGGTCGCCGACGCCCTGCCCGGCCGCGTGGCCTACTGGGATGCCGGGCTGCGCTGCCGCTACGTCAACCGCAGCTGGCGCAGCTGGTACGGCGTGGGCGACGCCGACGTTCTCGGCCAGGCCATGGAAGCGCTGGCCGGGCCCGAGTTCGTGGCCGGCGTCCGCCACCACGTCGAGGCGGCGCTGGCCGGGCGGGCGCAGCGCTTCGAGCGCGAGACGCAACGCGGCGGCGTCACCCATGTGCACGAGATCCACTACATCCCCGACCGCAACGCCGAGGGCCAGGTCAAGGGCTTCTACACGATCGCCTTCGAGATCAGCGCGCTGAAGGCGGCCGAGGCGCTGCTGCGCAACGCCAACCTCGAACTCGCCCTGGCGCGCGACCGGGCCGAGGCCGCCAACCGTGCCAAGAGCGCCTTCCTGGCCAACATGAGCCACGAAATCCGCACACCGATGAACGCCATCATCGGGCTGGCCCACCTCATGTCGCGCGAGACGCGCGATGCGCAGCAGAGGGAGCGCCTGGGCAAGATCGAGGCGGCGGCGCAGCACCTGCTGCAGGTCATCAACGACATCCTCGACCTCAGCAAGATCGAAGCCGGCCGGCTGACGCTGGAGGACGCGGAGTTCTCTCGCGATGCACTCATCTCGCGCTGCTTCGAGATGGTCAGCCACCGCGCGCGCGAGAAAGGCCTGGAGCTGATCGTCGACACCGATCACCTGCCGGAACGGCTGCGTGGCGACGCCACGCGGCTGGCGCAGGCCATCATCAACCTGCTGGCCAACGCGGTGAAGTTCACCAGCCAGGGTTTCGTGCAGCTGCGTGCCGAACTGCTGCGCGAGGACGAGCACGCGCTGCAGGTGCGCTTCGAGGTGCAGGACACCGGCGACGGCATCGCCCCCGAGCGCCAGGCGCTGCTGTTCAGCGCCTTCGAGCAGGCCGACAACTCATCGACGCGCCGCCATGGCGGCACGGGACTGGGCCTGGCGTTGACGCGCCGCCTGGCCCAGCTGATGGGCGGCGAGACCGGCCTGGAGAGCACCCCCGGCCAGGGCAGCCGCTTCTGGTTCACGGCGCGGCTGCTGCGCGCGGCCGAGGCCGGCGAGCAGGCCGCGCCCATCGAGCTTCGCGGGCTCCACGCGCTGCTCGTCGATGACCTGCCGGAAGCCCGCGGCACCCTGGCCGAACTGCTGCGATCGCTGGGTCTGAGCGTCGAGATGGCGGGCGATGGCGCCAGCGCGCTGGCCGTCACGCAGGCGGCGATGGCCGCCGCGCGGCCCTTCGACGTGGTGCTCGTGGACTGGCGCATGGAGCCGATGGACGGCTTCCAGACGCTGCGGCAACTGCGCGAGCTGCTGGGCGACGGCATGCCGCGCAGCATCCTCATCACGGCCTTCGACGAAGAGCGCATGTGGCAGCAGTCGCACGAGGCCCGCTGCGACGCCGTGCTCGTCAAGCCCATCACGCCCTCGCGGCTGCACGACACCCTGGCCCGCGTGCTGCGGCGTCAGGGCCGCCTCCTGGATCAGGCGGCCCTGCCGGGTGCGGCCGAGTCGCGCCTGCGCGAGCGCCATGCCGGACAGCGCGTGCTGCTGGCCGAGGACAACCTGGTCAACCAGGAGGTCGCGGGCTCGCTGCTGCGCGCGGCGGGGCTCACGGTCGAGACCGCGGACGACGGCACGCGCGCGGTCGAGCTGGCCACCACGCGCCACTACGACCTGGTGCTGATGGATGTGCAGATGCCCGGCACCGACGGCCTCGAAGCGACGCGGCGGCTGCGACGCGAGCAGCGGCAGTCGCTGCCCATCATCGCGATGACGGCCCACGCCTTCGCCGAGGACCGTGAGGCCTGTCTGCAGGCCGGCATGAACGACCACGTGCCCAAGCCCGTGGACCCGGAGACGCTGTATGCCGCGCTCCTGCGCTGGCTGCCGCTGCCGGCCGCGACCACGGCGCCGACAGCGGCCACGGCGGCCACGCGACCCCTGCGCGACCGGCTGGAGGGCATCGAGGGCTTCGATCTCGAAACGGCCCTGCGCAACGTCGGCGGCAACGCGACGGCACTGGAACGGGTGCTGCGCCGCTTCGTGGAGGCCTACCGCGATGGCGAACCGGCCTTCGCCCCGGGGGGCGATGACGAGGTCGCGCGCTGGCGCCACGGTTGCCACTCGCTGCGCGGCGCCTGCGCCACCATCGGCGCACGCGCGCTGCAGGCCGAGCTGGAGACGCTGGAACGGGCACTCACCGAGGCCGCGCCGGGCGATGCCGCGCAGCGCATCGCGGCGGCCGATGCAGCCCTGGTGGCGCTGGTGGAACGCCTGGCGCTGCGACTCTCGGCACCGGCACGACTACAGTAGCGCGCTCGAAGGACCCACGCCCCCGACAAAGCCCGATGGCAACCCAATCCCGCGGCAGCCTTGCCCCCTGGCTGGCCCTGGCCGCACTGGTCGTGCTGGCCGACCAGTTCACCAAGACCCTGATCATCGGCTGGTTCCAGCTCGGCGACAGCCGCCCCGTGATCGACGGCTTCTTCAACCTCGTGCGCGCGCACAACGCCGGCGCGGCCTTTTCCTTCCTGGCCGACGCCTCGGGCTGGCAGCGCTGGTTCTTTGCTGCGCTGGGCCTGGCCGCTTCGGGTTTCATCGTCTGGATGATCCGCAGCCACCCGACGCAGAAGCTGTTCTGTTTCGCGGTGACGATGATCATGGGCGGCGCCCTGGGCAACGTCATCGACCGCCTGCTGCACGGCCACGTGGTCGACTTCCTGCAGTTCCGCTTCGCCTTCCTCGAAGGCCTGTTTCGCGGCGGCTACTTTCCCAGCTTCAACGTGGCCGACAGCGCCATCACGTTGGGCGCCATCTGCCTGGTGCTGGACGAACTGCTGCGCGTGCGGCGCGCGCGCTGACTCCGGAAAATCCCGCACGCGCGGCGGGCCCATCGGGCCCTAAGCTCGCGCGCCATGAATCCGTCGCTCGAGATCCCCGAGTTCGTGCCGGCCGAAGGCCCGGTGGTGCTGAAGCCCCTGGCCTTCAGCGCGCCTGTCGGCTGGTTGGCCGCAGGGTGGCAGGACTTCCGCCGCGCCCCCGCGATCGGCCTGTTCTACGGCACCTGCTTCGTGCTGATGAGCTGGGCGCTGATGCAGGTGTTCCAGCAGTCGCCCGCCTACGTGCTGGGGCTGGCCGGCGCCTTCCTGCTGATGGGACCCTTCCTGTGCCTGGGCCTGTACCGCGTGAGCCAGCGCATCGAGCGCGGTGAGCGGCCCGGCTTCACCGACTCCGTGCTGGCCTGGCAGTCCAAGACCGGCCAGCTGGGCATCTTCGGCGTGGTGCTGCTGGTGCTGGAGATGCTCTGGGCGCGCAGCACGCTGGTGGTGTTCGCCGTCACCTTCGACGGCATGCCGGACTTCAAGGGTTCGGTGATGGCGCTGTTCTCCGGCGACAACCTCGGCTTCGCCGTCAGCTGGGCCTGTGTGGGCCTGCTGTTCGGCACGCTGATCTACGCCGTGTGCGTGGTGTCCATGCCGATGATCCTGCATCGCAAGACCGATGCCATCAGCGCCGGCCTGACGAGCATGCGCCTGGTGGGCACGCAGACCGGCGTCATGATGTTCTGGGCGGCGCTCATCGCGCTGCTGGTGGTGCTGGCCATGCTGCCCGGCTTCCTGGGCCTGCTGGTGGTGGGGCCGGTGCTGGGGCATGCCAGCTGGCATGCCTACCGAGCGGCCGTGGCGGACTAGCCTATCTTCTGTCGACCAGCGCGTAGGCGATGGTCGACAGATCGACGTATTCCAGTTCGCTGCCCGCCGGCACGCCGCGTGCAAGCCTCGTGACCTTCAGCCCGCGCGCCTTCAGCGCCTGGGCCAGGGCATGCGCCGTGAGTTCACCCTCGGCCGTGAAGCCGGTGGCCAGGATCACCTCCTCGACCACGCCGTCGCAGGCGCGCGCCAGCAGCGCGTCGGCGCCGATGTCGGCCACGCCGATGCCGTCCAGCGGGCTCAGCCGTCCCATGAGCACGAAGTACAGGCCCCTGTAGCTGCCGCTGCGCTCCATGGCGGCCTGGTCGGCGGGCGACTCGACGACGGCCAGCAGGCGCGCATCGCGCCGCGCGTCGCTGCAGGTGCCGCAGACCTCGGTCTCGGTGAAGGTGTGGCAGCGCGCACAGTGGCGGATGCGCGTGGCGGCGTCGGTCAACGCGGTGGCGATGCGGCGCGCGCCGTCGCGGTCGTGCTGCAGCAGGTGGTAGGCCATGCGCTGCGCCGACTTCACGCCCACGCCGGGCAGGCGGCGCAGCGCCTCGATCAGGCCGTCGAGCGCGGTGTCGGCCAAGGGGCGCGGGGCGTCAGAAGGGGAACTTCATCCCGGGCGGCAAGGGCAGGCCCGCGGTCAGCTTGCCCATCTTCTCGGTGCTCACCTCTTCGGCGCGGCGCACCGCGGCGTTGAAGGCGGCGGCCACCAGGTCTTCCAGCATGTCCTTGTCGTCGGCCAGCAGGCTGGGGTCGATCTCGACACGCTTGACGTCGTGCTTGCAGGTCATGGTGACCTTCACCAGCCCGGCACCGGACTGGCCTTCCACCTCCACCAGCGCGAGTTCTTCCTGCGCGCGCTTGAGGTTGTCCTGCATCGCCTGCGCCTGCTTCATCAGGCCGGCCAGCTGGCCTTTCATCATGGTGTGCTTCCTTCCGGGGAATCCAGGGGTTTGATCGAGCCAGGGACGATGCGCGCGGTCTTGAACTGTGCCAGCAGTTCGCGCACGACGGCGTCCTCGTGGATGGCGGCTTCGGCCGCTGCCTGCCGGCGCTGGCGCTCGGCGGCGTCGCGGCGGGCCG
Organism: Rubrivivax sp.; assembly: GCA_016790395.1. GTDB lineage: Bacteria > Pseudomonadota > Gammaproteobacteria > Burkholderiales > Burkholderiaceae_C > Rubrivivax. The sequence goes on from JAEUPH010000216.1 coordinate 8,997, forward strand.
GCGTGTCTTCGGGCACGCCGGGTTCGACGTCCAGCTGCACGGCATGGCCGAGTTCGGCGGCCAGGGCCGAGGCCAGCTTGTCGCGCAATGCGGTGTTGCGCAGGGTCTCGCGCTCCACGTGCAGCAGCCAGCGCGGCGGCGTGGCGGCATCGTCCACCGCCTGCAGGCCACCCTGCACCGCCAGTTCGCGTGTCAGGGCGCTGATGGCGCCCGCGGCAGCCAGCTTCTTCACCAGCGCATGCCAGCGCTCGCCCAGCGCCGCGGCAGGGGCCACCGGCGCAGGGGCGGCGACTGCGGCCGGCACCGGCGCTGTCGGCGGTGTCGGCGCTGTCTGCGCTATCGGCGCTGCCGGCGCAGGCAAGGACGCAGCCACTGCCGGCACCGTCGGCACCGCCAGCTTGATGGCCGGCGGCGCTGGCGAGCGCAGCGGTGCGGCGCGCGGCACTGGCGCCGGGGCGGCGGCACCGCTGCCCGGGAAGGCCAGGTAGCGCAGCATCACCATCGTCAAGGCCGCGTATTCGTCGCCCAGCAGGCCCAGCTCCTCGCGACCGTGGACGAGCATGCTGTAGAGCAGCTGCGTCTCGTCGGCGGCCAGCGCGCCGGCCAGCTCACGGGCGTCGGTGGTGTCGGGGTCGTCCTCGTCCAGCGCACCGGGCACGGCCTGGGCGACGGCCATCTGCTGCAGCAGCAGCGCCATCTCCTCCAGCACGGCGGCCGCGGGCAGGCCGCGTTCACGCAATGCGTCCACGGTGGCCAGCACGCCGGGGCCGTCGCGCCGCGACAGCGCCTCCACCAGCTGCCGGGGCTGGCTGCGGTCGACGCTGCCGAGCATCTTGCGCACCACGTCCTCGGCCAGCCGGCCGCCGCCGTAGGCGATGGCCTGGTCGGTGAGCGAGAGACCGTCGCGCATGCTGCCGCGCGCGGCACGGCCCAGCAGGCGCAGCGAGCCGGCGTCGGCCGCCACGCCTTCGGCCTCCAGCACGGTGGCCAGGTAGTCGCGCACGGTGGCCGGCGCCATCGGCCGCAGGTTGAACTGCAGGCAGCGGCTGAGCACCGTGGGCAGCACCTTCTCGGGGTCCGTCGTCGCCAGCACGAACTTCAGGTACTCGGGCGGCTCTTCCAGCGTCTTCAGCAGCGCATTGAACGCGTCCTTGGAGAGCTGGTGCGCCTCGTCGATCATGAAGACCTTGAAGCGGCCGATGCCGGGCTTGTAGGCCGCGCGCTCGATGAGGTCCTTGATCTCTTCCTTGCCGCCGTTGCTGGCGGCGTCGAGCTCGGTGTAGTCCAGGTAGCGGTCGGCGTCGATCTCGGTGCAGGCCTGGCACACACCGCAGGGCGTGGCGGTGATGCCGCCCTGCCCGTCCGGGCCGGTGCAGTTCAGGCTCTTGGCCAGGATTCGGCTGACCGTGGTCTTGCCGATGCCGCGCGTGCCGGTGAACAGGTAGGCGTGGTGAAGCCGGCCCTGCGTGAGCGCGTTCGTCAGCGCCTGCACCACGTGCTCCTGCCCGACCATCTGCGCGAAGCTGCGCGGGCGGTACTTGCGGGCCAGGATGACGTAGGACATCGGGTCATTCTATGGGCCGCGGGGATAATCACCGGCCATGACGACCCCCACTCCAACCCCGCTGAGCTACGAGCAGGCGGGCGTCCAGTACGACCTCATCGACCCCCTGAAGGTGGCCGCGCAGCGCGCCGCCGCCGCCACCGCCGC
>JAEUPH010000238.1 GCA_016790395.1 Rubrivivax sp.
GCGAACATCATCAGTTCCACGTCGCTGGGATTGCGGCCCAGCTTGCGGAAGGCGTCCACGAGGTAGTCGACCTCGTCGCCCGACAGCGCCAGCCCGAACTCGGTGTTCGCGGCCACCAGCGCATCGCGGCCCGCGCCCAGCACGTCCACGTGGGCCAGCGGCGGCGCGGGCTGGGGATCGAAGAGGTGCTCGGCGGCCTCGCGCTCGAAGGCCACGCTCTCGGTCATGCGGTCGTGCAGCAGCGAGGCCACGGCGGCGCGTTCGTCGGCAGCCAGTGGCTTGGCGGCGCCGAACAGGCCACCCTTGAGCGACAGCCTGAACTCGGTGACGCGCTCGATGCGGTGCACCTCCAGCCCGCAGTTGCGCGCGATGTCGGCGGCCTTGCTGGCCCAGGGCGAGACCGTGCCCAGGCGCGGCATCACCACCACCAGTTCCCCGGCGGCAGGGCCGTGATAGGCGTCGCCGTAGCTCAGCAGAGCCTGCAGTTTGTCCAGGGCGCCCAGGTCGGGCACGCCGTCGAAGCCGACCCAGTGCATATGGCGCGCGGCGACGCCCGTCACGCGCGGGCAGGCCGCCTGCAGCCGGCCCAGCAGGGCCTGCGCGCGGAAGGGGGAGAGTGCGTCGCCGCCCTCGAAGTGCATCAGGTGAAGGGGCGTGGCGGTCATGCGGAGCCTGGGGTGAGGCGGTCGGGCGCAGGGTAAACCAGCGATTTTAGGGGCCCGGTGGGATAATCCTGGGATGGCAATCACGATCAAGACGGCCGCCGAGATCGAAGGCATGCGCGTCGCCGGGCAACTGGCGTCCGAAGTGCTGGACATCCTCACGCCGCATGTCCGCGCCGGCGTCACCACCCTGGAAATCGACCGCATCGCGCATGACCACATGGTCAAGGTGCAGGGCGGCATCCCCGCGACGCTGGGCTACCAGCCACCCGGCTACCCGGCCTACCCGGCTTCGCTGTGCACGTCGCTCAACGACGTGGTCTGCCACGGCATCCCTGACGACCGGCCGCTGCGCAACGGCGACATCGTCAACATCGACGTCACCGTCATCAAGGACGGCTGGCATGGCGACAACAGCCGCATGTTCATCATCGGCGAAGGCAGCATCGTCGCCAGGCGCCTGTGCCAGGTGACCTTCGACGCCATGTGGAAGGGCATCGTCAAGGTGAAGCCGGGCGCGCGGCTGGGCGACATCGGCCACGCCATCCAGATGTTCGCCGAAAGCGCCGGCTACAGCGTGGTGCGCGAGTTCTGCGGCCACGGCGTCGGCGTGCGCTTCCACGAGGAACCCCAGGTGCTGCACTACGGCCGCCCGGGCACGCTGGAAGAACTGGTGCCGGGCATGATCTTCACGATCGAGCCCATGATCAACGTCGGCAAGCGCGACATCAAGGAAGACCGCCGCGGCAACCGCCCGTACGACGGCTGGACCATCGTCACGCGCGACCGATCCCTCTCGGCCCAGTGGGAGCACACCGTGCTCGTCACCGACAGCGGCTACGAGGTACTGACGGTGAGCGCCGGCAGCCCGCCGCCACCGGCCTTCGCGCCGCTGGGCTACGGCAAGCCTCAGCCCGAGGCCTGCCTGGCGCCGGCGCCGCTGGAAACTTCCTGAACGCCGTGGACGCCGCGGTGGGAGGCGCCAGCCTGGCGGCGCTGCGCTCGAGGTTCCGCGAGGGCAAGGCCGCGCTGCTCGAACACTTCCGCGCCAGCCGCGCCACGTCCAGCGCCGCCTCGCTGCTCATCCGGGCGCTGGCCCGGCATGTCGATGGCACGCTGTCCGCCCTCTGGGCCGAGTGCGGCCTGCCGGCTGGCGCCGCCCTGGTGGCCGTGGGCGGCTACGGCCGCGGCGAGTTGTTTCCGCACTCCGACATCGACGTGCTCGTGCTGCTGCCCCGCGAGGCCGATGAAACGCTCGCGGCGGCGGCCTCGCGCTTCGTCACCGCCTGCTGGGACGTCGGCCTGGAGATCGGCTCCTCGGTGCGCAGCGTCGAGGAATGCCTGGCCGAGTCGGCGCGCGACGTCACCGTGCAGACCGCGCTGCTGGAAGCGCGCCATGTCTGCGGCGCCAGGCGGCTGTTCACCCAGTTCGCCAAGGCCCACGACGCGGCCATGGACGCCAAGGCCTTCCTGCGCGCCAAGACGCTGGAAATGCACCAGCGCCACGTGAAGTACGAAGGCACGCCCTACTCGCTGGAGCCGAACTGCAAGGAGAGCCCTGGCGGCCTGCGCGACCTGCAGGTGGTGATCTGGCTGGCGCGCGCCGCCGGCCTGGGCCGCACCTGGACGGAGCTGTCCAACAAAGGGCTCATCACGCCCTTCGAGGCGGCGCAACTGGTCAAGCACGAAGGCACCCTGCGCCTGGTGCGCGCGCGGCTGCACATCGTGGCCGGCCGGCGCGAGGACCGTCTCGTCTTCGACCTGCAGACCGCCGTGGCCGAGAGCTTCGGCTACAGGGCCACGCCCGACCAGCGCAGCTCCGAGGTGCTGATGCACCGGTACTACTGGGCGGCCAAGGCGGTGACGCAGCTCAACCAGATCCTGATGCTCAACATCGAGGAGCACATCAACGGCTCGGGCAGCGCACCCATGCGCCGCATCACCGCGCGCTTCTACGACCGCGGCGGCATGCTGGAAGTGGCGCACGACACGCTGTACCTGAACAACCCGCACGCCATCCTGGAGACCTTCCTCGTCTTCCAGCAGACGCCGGGTCTGCAAGGGCTGTCGGCGCGCACCCTGCGTGCGCTGTACAACGCACGCAACGTGATGGGGGCGAAGTTCCGCCAGGACCCCATCAACCGCGAGCTGTTCCTGGACATCCTGCGCCAGCCGCATGGCGTCACGCACGCTTTCCGGCTGATGAACCAGACCAGCGTGCTGGGCCGCTACCTGTGGGTGTTCCGGCGCATCGTCGGCCGCATGCAGCATGACCTGTTCCACGTCTACACCGTCGACCAGCACATCCTGATGGTGGTGCGCAACGTGCGCCGCTTCTTCATCCCCGAGCATGCACACGAATACCCCTTCTGCAGCCAGCTCGCCGCGCAGTGGGACAAGCCCTGGCTGCTCTACGTGGCCGCCCTCTTCCACGACATCGCCAAGGGCCGCCAGGGTGACCACTCCACGCTGGGCGCGCGCGAGGTGCGCCGCTTCTGCCGCGACCACGGCATCGAGGCCGAAGACGCACGGCTGATCGAGTTCATCGTCGAGCACCACCTCACGATGAGCCGCGTGGCGCAGAAGGAGGA
>JAEUPH010000294.1 GCA_016790395.1 Rubrivivax sp.
GTGGATGCGCAGTTGCCGCGCTTCGGTCTCAGGCAGGTAGAGCGCGTCCAGCGCGCCATCGCTGCCACGCACACGGCGCAGCAGCCGCCAGGGGCCGCCGGTGCCGTCGCGGCCGAACACGTCGTAGTCCGGCGCCGGGGCCGGCCACTGCAGCGCCAGGCCGTTGAACTCGCGCGGCACGCCGAAGTCCAGCGTCAGCCGGTCGCCCTGCACGGCCCGCTTCACATCCGGCCAGGGCAAGGGGTCGGGCGCGCGTTCGCGCAGTTCGAGGCGGGCCAGGCACAGCGAACCCCGACCGCCCTCTTTGCCTGCCGCGATGACGAACTCGATGCGCTCGGTGCGGGCCAGTCGTCGGTCGCTGGCCGGCCCCCAGGCGAAGTCGATATGGCGGCGGCGGATGCGCAGGTCTTCCAGCCGCTGCGGCAACGGGTGGTTCGGCCGGTTCATCCACCACACGTTCTGGCCGCTGGCGTCCACCAGCTTGAACTGGAAGTCGTTGCGCGCGCCCTCGCCGCGGTAACGCAAGTGCAGATCGAAACGCTCGGGCCAGCCCACGGGCTTCGCGCGCGCCAGCACCGCGTAGCCGGACACACCGGCGAAGTCGTAGTCCAGACACAGGCTGCCGTCGGCGGCGCGGCGGGCTGTGGCCTTCACCTGATCGGACGCGCTGGCCTGCCACGCGGCGGCGTCGCGGAAATCGTCGATGAGCTCCTGGCGCAGCGGAGCGGCCTGGACGGTGGCCGCCAGGAGCAGCGCGGCGAAGGCGAAGGCCCGCATCACTTCACGCTGCCCATCAGCAGGCCTTGCATGTAGTGCCGCTGCAGCACCAGGAAGAGCACCAGCACCGGCGCCACGGTGAGCACCGCACCGGCCATCATCAGTTCGGTGTCCTGAACATGTTCGCGCGAGAGCCCGGCCAGCGCCACGGGCAGGGTTTGCAGCTCGCGATCGGTCAGCACGATCAGCGGCCACATGAAATCGTTCCAGGCGCCCAGGAACACCAGCACCGCCAGCGTCACGACGATGGGCTTGAGCAGCGGCAGCACCACGTGCCAGAAGATGCGGCCTTCGCCGGCACCGTCCAGCCGCGCGGCTTCCAGGATGTCGTCAGGAATGGCCTGCGCGTACTGCCGCACCAGGAAGATGCCGAACACGCCGGCCAGCCAGGGCACCAGCGCACCGGCGAAGCTGTTCACCAGGCCCAGGTGCTTGAGCATCAGGAAGAGCGGCATCATGGCCACCTGCCCGGGGATCACCATGGCCGCCAGCAGCGTGCGGAACAGCGCCTCGCGCCCGCGGAAGGGCAGCTTGGCGAAGGCGTAGCCGGCGCTCAGGTTGAAGGCCAGCGACAGCGCAGTGGCTGCGCAGGCAATGAAGAGGCTGTTCAGCGCCTGCTGCGCAAGGCCCTGCGTGCCGAACAGTGCGCGGTAGTGCTGCAGGCTGGGCTCGCGCGGGAAGAGCGGCGGCGGGAAGCTGCTGGCCTCGCCGGGCGCCATCAGCGACGCCGACAGCATCCACGCCAGCGGGAACAGCGTCAGCGCCGCGATCAGCGCCAGCGCGCCGTTCACCAGCAGGTGCCCGCTGCGCCACTTCATGCGGCCCCCGTGGCGCTGCGCGACACACGCATCTGCAGCAGCGTGATGGCGAACATGATGACGAAGAGCACGAAGGCCACGGCCGAGGCCGAGCCCAGGCTCCACCACTTGAAGCCTTCCTCGTACATCAGGTAGAGCACCGTCACCGTGCGCTGCGCCGGGCCGCCCTGCGTCATCACGTAGGGCTCGGCGAAGAGCTGGAAGTGGCCGGCCATGGTGAGGATGCTCACCACCAGCATCAGCGGCGCCAGCTGCGGCAGCGTGATGTGGCGGAACAGCGCCCAACGGCGCGCGCCATCCAGCCGCGCGGCTTCGTAGAGGTCGGCTGGGATGGCCTGCAGGCCGGCCAGCAGGATGACCATGTTGTAGCCGAAGTTCTTCCACACGCTGAGCAGGACGATGGCCGGCATGGCCCACTGCGGGTCGCCCAGCCAGTCGATGGGCGCGATGCCGAGGTGTGACAGCCCCTGGTTGATGAGACCGTATCGCGTGTGAAGCAGGTAGCGCCACACCACCGCCACGGCCACCAGGGTCGTGACCACCGGGGCGAACAGCGCCGTGCGGAAGAAGCCGCGGAAGCGCGTGAACGGCGAGTTCAACAGCATCGCCGTGCCCAGCGACACGCCGATGGACAGCGGCACGCCCAGCAGCACGAACACGAGGGTGTTGGTCAGCGCCTGCCAGAACAGCGGGTTGGCCAGCAGCGCGCGGTAGTTCTCCAGGCCCACCCAGCGCAGGTTGCCAAGGTCGGCCAGCGCGTAGATGTCGAAGTCGGTCAGGCTCATCGCGAAGGCGGCGAGCACGGGCACGAAGAAGAACACGCCGATGGCGATGAGCGCCGGCGCGGCGAACACCCAGCCGGCAAGCGTGCGCGTCTTCATCGCGCGGCTCCGGCACGGGCCAGCATCCAGCGGCGCTTCTCCAGCAGGCGGTCGGCGCGGCGGTCCATCTCGGCCGGCATGTCGGCCGCGGCAATGTCGCCGCGCACCACTTTCTCCAGCACCAGGCGCAGTTCGGTGGCGATGCGCTCCCACTCCGGCGCCTGCGGCACCGGTTTCACGCGCTCCAGCTGATCTCGAAAGGCTTGCGAAGGCGCATCGGCCGCCAGCGCGGGCTCGGCCCAGGCGCTGCGGCGCGGCGGCAGGTTGCCGGTGAGTGCGCGGAAGCGTTGCTGCGTGGCCGGGCGCGAGAGGAACTCCACCAGCGCCCAGGCCTCGTCCTTGCGCTTCGAGCGCTTGAACACGCACAGGCTGGAACCACCCGCCACGCTGGCGCCCGGCCCGCTGGGCCCGGGCAGCGGCGCCGTGGCCCAGACGCCCTGCAGTTCGGCGGGCAGACGGCGGCGGAACTCACCGATCTGCCAGGGCCCGCTGATGTAGAAGCTGAAGTAGCCGCGCGCGAACTCGTTCCAGAGGTTGGCGACTTCGTTGTTCGTCGCCGGCGGCGCCAGCTTCTGGTCGTACATCGACAGGTAGAAGTCCAGCGTGCGGCGGAAGCCCGCGCTGCGGAAGTTGCCGTAGCTGGCGTGGTCGCGCAGCAGCGGTTCGTCCTGCTGCAGCGCCAGCGCCACCAGAGGGTCGTATTCGTTCAGCGGCAGCAGCACGGCGTACTTGTCGGGGCCTGCGCGGCGCTTCAGCGCCTGCAGCATGGCCAGCCACTCGGGCCAGTTCTGCGGCGGCTGCGCGAAGCCGGCCTGCGCCAGCAGGTCGCGCCGGTAGAAGAGCAGCCGCGTATCGACGTACCAGGGTAGGCCGTACAGGGCGCCGTCGATCTGGTTGGTGGCCCAGATGCCGCTGAAGTAGTCGCCGCGGTCCAGCGTGCGCGACGCGGCCACGCGCACGTCCAGCGCCTCCAGTGCGCCCAGCGCCACGAACTCGGGCAGCCAGGTGTTGCCCAGCTGCGCCACGTCGGGCGTGGCGTCGCCGGCGAAGGCGGTGAGCAGCTTCTCGTGCGCAGCAGTCCAGGGCAGTTGTTCCACCTGCACGGCCACGTCGGGGTGCTCGCGCCTGAAGTCGTGCAGCAGTTCGCCCACCACCTCGCCCTCGCGGCCCATGGCCCACAGGCGCAGCGCCGAGCGCGCGCGCGCGCAGCCCGCCAGTCCCAGCACGGCGGCAGATCCCAGCAAGAAGCGCCGACGCATCAAGCGGCCGCCGCGGACGGGCTCTGCCCGGCCGCCAGCGGCGCCCCCTTGA
>JAEUPH010000291.1 GCA_016790395.1 Rubrivivax sp.
GTCACCGTGCTGCTGCACCCGGGCGACAACTGGATGATGCACGTGGTGGCCGAGCAGATCCGCCCCGGCGACATCGTCGTCGCCGCCATCACCGCCGAATGCACCGACGGCTACTTCGGCGACCTGCTGGCCACGTCCTTCATGGCCCGCGGTGCACGGGCGCTGGTCATCGACGCCGGCGTGCGCGACGTGAAGACGCTGCACGAGATGGGCTTCCCGGTGTGGAGCAAGGCGATCAGCAGCAAGGGCACGATCAAGGCCACCATCGGCTCGGTGAACATCCCCGTGGTGTGCGCCGGCGCGTGGGTGACGCCTGGCGACGTGATCGTGGCCGACGACGACGGCGTGGTCTGCGTCCCGGGTGGCATGGCGGCGAAGACGTTGGAGGCGGCGCAGGCCCGCGAAGCCAACGAAGGCGACAAGCGCGCCAAGCTGGCCGCCGGCGTGCTGGGCCTGGACATGTACAAGATGCGCGAACCGCTGGAGAAGGCCGGGCTGCGCTATGTCGACTGAAATCGCGTTCGCGCTCATCGGCTGCGGCGAGGTCGGCCGCATCCTGGCCGAGGACCTGCGCTCGCAGGGCGTGGCCGTGGCGGCCTTCGACCTGAAGCTGGCCGACGCCCGCGGCGACGCGATGCGCACGCATGCGCAGCAGCACGGCGTGGCGCTGGCGGCTTCGCATGCCGAAGCCGTGCAAGGTGCCGGCATCGTGGTCTCCGCCGTCACCGCCAGCCAGGCGGTGTCGGTGGCCGAAGCCTGCGCACCCGCGCTCAAGCCCGGCGCCTTCTTCCTCGACTTCAACAGCGCCTCGCCCGGCGCCAAGATCCGCGCCGCCGGCGTGGTGAACGCCGCCGGCGGCCGCTACGTGGAAGGCGCGGTGATGACCAGCGTGCCGCCCTACCGCATCCAGGTGCCGCTGCTGCTGGGTGGGCCTGATGCCGCAGCGCTGGAGCCGCTGCTCAGCGCCCGCGGCTTCGCGGCCAAGGTGGCGAGCGAGAAGCTCGGCGTGGCCAGCGCCACCAAGATGTGCCGCAGCGTGATGATCAAGGGCCTGGAGGCCATGGTCATCGAGAGCTTCACCACGGCCCGCCACTACGGCGTGGAAGACGCGGTGGTGGCCTCGCTCTACGAGACCTTCCCCGGCATCGACTGGGAGAAGCAGGCCGCCTACTTCTTCCAGCGCGTCATCGAGCACGGCCGCCGCCGCAGCGAGGAAGTGCGCGAGGTGGCCGAGACCGTGCGCGAAGCGGGCCTCACCCCATGGAGCGCCAGCGGCACGGCCGAACGCCAGGCCTGGGTGGCCGACCTGGGCGACGCCGGCCTCTTCGGCGAGCGGGGCACGAAGGAATTCGCGCGCAGCCCGAACTGGCGCACTGAAGCCGACCGCATCCTTCAGCACATCAAGAAGCCCGCATGACCTTCGAGAAGACCCCCGGTTGGCTGGACTGGTACGCCGGCCCCAGCAAGCCCAGGTTCCAGCTGCCGCCCGGCAGCGTGGACGCCCACTGCCACGTCTTCGGCCCCGGCGACGCGTTCCCCTACGCGCCGGAGCGCAAGTACACGCCCTGCGATGCCAGCAAGGCGCAGCTCTATGCGCTGCGCGACCACCTGGGCTTTGCGCGCAACGTCGTCGTGCAGGCCACCTGCCACGGCGCCGACAACCGCGCGATGGTCGATGCCTGCGTCGGCAGCGGCGGCAAGGCGCGCGGCATCGCCACCGTGAAGCGCAGCATCAGCGACGCCGAACTGCAGGCCCTGCACGCGGCCGGCGTGCGTGGCGTGCGCTTCAACTTCGTCAAGCGGCTGGTGGACTTCACGCCCAAGGACGAGCTGATGGAGATCGCCGGCCGCATCGCGAAGCTGGGCTGGCACGTGGTCATCTACTTCGAGGCGGTGGACCTGCCCGAGTTGTGGGACTTCTTCACCGCGCTGCCCACCACCGTCGTCGTCGACCACATGGGTCGCCCCGACGTGAGCAAACCCATCGATGGCCCCGAGTTCCAGCTCTTCGTGAGATTCATGCGCGAGCACTCGAACGTCTGGAGCAAGGTCAGCTGCCCCGAGCGACTGAGCGTGGCCGGGCCGAATGCGTTGAACGGCGAACAGGCCGCCTACCGCGACGTGGTGCCCTTCGCGCGCCACATCGTCGAGACCTTCCCCGACCGCGTGCTGTGGGGTACCGACTGGCCGCATCCGAACCTGAAGAACCACATGCCCGACGACGGGCTGCTGGTGGACTTCATCCCGCACATCGCCACCACGGCCGAACTTCAGCAGAAGCTGCTGGTCACCAACCCGATGCGCCTGTACTGGCCCGAGGAGGTCTGAACCATGGCACTGGACAAGCCCTACCTCGACGTGCCCGGCACGACCATCTTCGACGCCGACCAGGCGCGCAAGGGCTACCACCTCAACCAGTTCTGCATGAGCCTGATGAAGGCCGAGCAGCGCGAGCGCTTCAAGGCGAACCCGCGCGCCGTCCTCGACGAGTGGCCGATGACCGAAGCGCAGAAGCAGGCCGTGCTGGCGCGCGACCTGAACCGCTGCATCGCCGAGGGCGGCAACATCTACTTCCTGGCCAAGCTCGGTTCCACGCTGGGCAAGAGCTTCCAGCAGATGGCCGGCAGCATGACGGGCATGACCGAAGAGGAATACCGCGACATGATGGTCAAGGGCGGCCGCAGCCCCGAAGGCAATCGCTACCTGGGCGAGGACGGCACGGCTCAGCCGCACCGCCAGCCGCAGGGCAGCAGCCCCAACACGAGCTTCTGAACGCCATGGCCCGCATCACCGCTTCCGTCTACACCAGCCACGTGCCCGCCATCGGCGCCGCGATGGACCTGGGCAAGACCGCCGAGCCCTACTGGCAGCCCGTTTTCGCCGGCTATGAGTTCGGCCGGCAATGGCTGAAGGACAACAAGCCCGACGCCATCTTCCTGGTCTTCAACGACCACGCCACGGCTTTCAGCCTGGAGATGATCCCGACCTTCGCCATCGGCACCGCGGCCGAATACGCCGTGGCCGACGAAGGCTGGGGCCCGCGGCCGGTGCCGAAGGTGATCGGCCATCCGGAACTGGCCAGCCACATCGCGCAGAGCGTGATCCAGGACGACTTCGACCTCACCATCGTGAACAAGATGGACGTGGACCACGGCCTGACGGTGCCGCTCAGCCTGATGTGCGGTGAGCAGGATCCCGTGAAGGGCGCCTGGCCCTGCCCGGTGATCCCGTTCGCCGTGAACGTGGTGCAGTACCCCGTGCCCAGCGGTCGCCGCTGCTTCAACCTGGGCCGCGCCATCCGCAAGGCCGTCGAGAGCTTCGACCAGGACCTGAACGTGCAAATCTGGGGCACTGGCGGCATGAGCCACCAGCTGCAGGGCGCGCGCGCCGGGCTCATCAACAAGGCCTGGGACAACCGCTTCCTGGACCGCCTGATCAGCGAGCCCGAGGCGCTGGCCCAGGTGCCGCACATCGAGTACGTGCGCGAGGCCGGCAGCGAGGGCATCGAGCTCGTGATGTGGCTGATCGCCCGCGGCGCGATGAGCGATGCGCCGCCCACCGTGAAGCACCGCTTCTATCACGTGCCTGCCAGCAACACCGCGGTGGGCCACCTGATCCTGGAGAACAACTGACATGACGATCAACGTCGCTCTCGCCGGTGCCGGCGCCTTCGGCATCAAGCACCTGGACGGCATCAGGAACATCCCGGGCGTGAAGGTGATCTCGCTGGTCAGCCGCGAACTCGCGAAGACGCAGGAAGTGGCCGACAAGTACGGCATCGCCCACGTCACCACCAACCTGGCCGACAGCCTGGCCCTCCGGGAGGTGGACGCCGTCATCCTGTGCACGCCCACGCAGATGCACGCCAGCCAGACCCTGGCCTGCCTGGAGGCCGGCAAGCACGTGCAGGTGGAGATCCCGTTGTGCGACGTGCTGAAGGATGGCCAGCAGGTGGTGGCCGCCGCGAAGGCCTCGGGCAAGGTGGCGATGTGCGGCCACACGCGCCGCTTCAACCCCAGCCACCAGTGGGTGCGCAAGAAGATCGCCAGCGGCGGCTTCAACATCCAGCAGATGGACGTGCAGACCTACTTCTTCCGCCGCACGAACATGAACGCGCTGGGCCAGCCGCGCAGCTGGACCGATCACCTGCTGTGGCACCACGCCGCGCACACGGTGGACCTGTTCGCCTACCAGGCCGGCAGCCCCATCGTGAAGGCCAACGCCATCCAGGGGCCGATCCACCCGACGCTCGGCATCGCGATGGACATGAGCATCCAGCTCAAGGCCGCCAACGGCGCCATCTGCACGCTGAGCCTGTCCTTCAACAACGACGGGCCGCTGGGCACCTTCTTCCGCTACATCGGCGACAGCGGCACCTACATCGCGCGCTACGACGACCTGTTCAATGGCAAGGAGGAGAAGATCGACGTCAGCCAGGTCGATGTCTCGATGAACGGGATCGAGCTGCAGGACCGCGAGTTCTTCAGTGCCATCGCTGAAGGCCGCGAGCCGAATTCGAGCGTGGCGCAGGTGCTGCCCTGCTACGAGGTGCTGCACCAGCTGGAGCTGCAGCTGGCATGAAAACGCGGCGCATCGGACCCTTCGAAGTCGCGGAAATCGGCTTCGGCGGCATGAACCTCAGCCACGCCTACGGCACGCCGCCGCCGGTGGAGGCGGCCGAGGCGCTGCTGCTGGAGGCGCTGGACCGCGGCATGACGCTGATCGACACCGCCGCGCTCTACGGCTTCGGTGCCAACGAGACGCTCATCGGCCGCGTGCTGAAGCCGCACCGCAGCCGCATCGTGCTGTGCAGCAAGGGGGGCATGACCGGTCAGCCGGTCGGCCCGGGTGGGGCGCTGCAACGCGTCATCGATGGCCGGCCCGAAAGCATCCAGCGCGATTGCGAAGCCAGCCTGAAGCGCCTGCAGACCGACGTGATCGACCTCTACTACCTGCACCGCTGGGACAAGACAGTGCCCATCGAGGACAGCGTGGGTGCGATGTCGCGGCTGGTCGACCAGGGCAAGGTGCGCACGCTGGGCCTGAGCGAAGTCTCGGCCGCCACGTTGCGCAAGGCGCACGCCGTGCACCCCATCGCGGCGCTGCAGACCGAATACTCGCTGTGGACGCGCAACCCCGAGATCGCCGTGCTGGCAGCCTGCCGCGAGATCGGCGCTGCCTTCGTCGCCTTCAGCCCCACGGGCCGCGCCTTCCTCACCGGCGCACTGCGCGACGTGGCCGCGCTCGATGCCAAGGACATCCGCCGCAGCATGCCGCGCTTCGAGCCGGCGCACTATGCGAAGAACCTCGCGTTGCTGCCGCCCTTCGAGGCCCTGGCGCAGGAACTGGGCGCCACGCCGGTGCAGCTGGCGCTGGCCTGGCTGTTGGCGCAGGGGCCCGAGGTCATCCCGCTGCCCGGCACCACGCAGCGCGCGCACCTGGTCGAGAACCTCGGCGCCTGCGGCTTGGCCTTGCCTTCCGACGTGCTGGCGCGGCTGGACGCGCTGTTCACACCGTCGGCCATCTCGGGAAATCGTTACGGCGCGCAGAGCCAGAACGAGGTGGATACGGAACAGTTCTGAAGTCGGGCGCCGGCGCGCCGGGCTAGGATGCGCGTCGATCCATGGCTGACCTCTCCCAAGAAGACGACGACGCTGCACTCGTCGAACGCTGCCGGCGCGGCGACGCCAGTGCCTGGACGACGCTCGTCAAGCGCTACCAGCGGCTGGTCTACGCCATCGTGACGCGCGCCGGCTTCGACGACCACGGCGCGGCCGATGTCTTCCAGACCGTGTTTTCGCGCCTGGTGGAGCACCTGCCCAGGCTGGCGCAGCCCGAGCGTCTGCAGGCCTGGATCGTCACCACCGCCAAGCGCGAGGCGTTGCGCGCGCGCGAGATCGGGCGCCGCACGGTCTCGATGTCGCGCGACGAGGACGACGACATGCCGGGCCTGGAAGACACCGTGGCCGACGATGCCCCCTTGGCCGAGGAGCAGCTCTCCGAGTTGCAGCAGCTGCACCGCCTGCGCCTGGGCCTGGACCGCCTGGACCAGCGCTGCCGCACGCTGCTGCTCCTGGTGTTCCGCGACGAAGACGAGAAGCTCGGCTACGACGAGGTGGCCCGCCGCATGGACATGCCCGCCGGCAGCCTGGGCCCCACCCGCGCGCGCTGCCTGGGCAAACTGCGCAAGCTGGTGGAAGGAGCCTGAATGCAGCCGGATGTATCAGCGAGGAATGCGCCTGCTCTGTCGTTCGTCTCCCTGTAGGCCACCCCCATGAGCTCCCACCTCGACGACCCCAGCGACGAAGCCTTCAGCCGTCTTGTGGCGCGCGCCGTCCGCGAGCTTCCCGACGCGCCCGAGGCGCTGCAGCGCAGCGCCATCGGCCTGTTCCCCGCCGCCGGGGCTTTCGGCGCGCTGAAGTCGCTGGCGCAGGCGGTGGCGACGCAGATCAGCGCGGTGCTCACCTTCGACAGCTGGGCCGCACCAGCGCTGGCCGCCGGCATGCGCTCGGGCCGCTCGGCCACGCGCCACCTGCTGTTCAGCGCCCAGGGCCGCGACATCGACCTGCGCATCGCCCCCGATGCCGGCGCCTACGCGCTGGCGGGGCAGATCCTCGGGCCGGACGACAGCGGACGCGTCGAACTCGTGCCCCAGCCCGGCGACGGGGCCCCGGCGCGCGTGGTGGCGCTGGACGCGCTCGGCGAATTCCGCATCGAAGGCCTGCCGCGCGGCGCCTACGTGCTGACGCTGCACCTGGGCAGCGAGCGCATCGTGCTGCCGCCGCTGGAGATGGGCGAGCCCGCCGCTTGACCTCCCCGCCGGGCGCCACGCCGGCCGACCAGGCCCTGCACCTGGCCGCAGGCGGCGCGCTGTCCGAGCTGCCTGAAGATGCCGACCGACTGGCGCTGGCCTGGGCGCTGAAGGACCTGTGCTACGCGGCCTGGCACAGCGAGCCCGTGCAGGCCGGCCGGGCAGCCGACGCCTTGCGTGCGCTGGCAGCGCAAGCTCCGGGCGTGCCGGAGATCGGGGCGCTGGCCGACTGGACGGCCGGCATCGCCGCCGTCACGCGTGGCCAGGTGGCGGACGCGCCGGCGCTCTTCGACCGTGCCGCCGACGCCTTGCGCCGGGCCGGCCTGGCCGACCCCGCGGCCCAGACCCAGGTCCCGAAGATCATGGCGCTGTCCATGCTCGGCCGCCATGACGAGGCCGTGGCCTGCGCCCTGACGGCGCAGCGCGAACTGCGGGCCCTGGGCAATCTGGCTGCGGCGGCGCGCGTGAGCCAGAACCTGGGCAGCCTGCAGCTGTTCCGTGACGACTATGCGCAGGCCGCCCGCCACTTCCGGGAGGCCGCCGTGCTGTTCGCCCGCTTGCGCGACCACGGCTACTCGGTGCTGGCCGACATCGGCCTGGCCGGCGCGCTGCTGGCCCAGGGTGACTTCGACGAGGCCGGCCGCATCCACGCCCGCGCCGCGATGCGCGCCGCGAACCAGGGGCTGGCGCTGCAACAGGCGCTGTCCGACGACGGGCGCGGGCTGCTTCACCTGGCGCGTGGTGACTGGCGCGACGCGCTGGCGGCCTTCGAGGCCGCACGCCGCCGCTACGAGGCACTGGCCCTGCCGCAGTACCTGGCGGTGGTGGAGCGGCAACTGGCCGATGTCTACCTGGAGCTGAACCTTCTCCCTGAGGCCCTGGCCTTGTCCGGCGCCGCGGTGGCGCAGTTCCGCGGGCTGGGGCTCAAGGTGGAACAGGCCTGGGCGCTCAAGCAGCAGGGGTTGGCCCAGGCGCTGCTGCGACTGCCGGAGGCTGACGCGTCGCTGGCCGAGGCGGCGCGCCTGTTCGATGCCCAGGGCAACCTCTACGGCCGTGCGATCGTGGCACTGGCCCGGGCCGAACTGGGCTTGGTGCAGGGCGACTTCCCCGGCGCACTGGCGCAGGCCGGGCAGGCCGCCGAGGGGTTGGCGGCCGCCGGCCATGCCGCAGCGCGCCTCCGTGCCGAGGCGGTGCGCGCCGAAGCACTTCTCGCGCAGGGCGAGCACGCGGCGGCCGGCGCGCTCTTCGAGGCGACATGGGCGGCCGCGTGTGAACTCCAGGTGGCGGCTGTGCAGGTGCGCTGTCTGGCCGGCCGCGGGGAACTGGCGCTGGCACGCGGCGACGCGGCAGCAGCGGAAGCCGGTTTCGAGGCCGCCATCGAGCAGTTCGAAGTGCAGCGCGCTGCGCTGCCCGACGACGCGCTGCGCAGCGCCTTCCTCGGCGGCCATCTGCGCCCGTACCAGGCGCTGCTGCATCTGGCGCTGGCCCGCGGCGATGCCACCGCCGTGCTGGTGCAACTGGACCGCTGTCGCGCCCGGGCACTGGACGACCGCCAGGCCGAAGCCGGGGCCGAGGACGACAGCGAGGCCGTCCGGGCCTTGCGTGAGCGCGTCAACTGGCTGCTGCGCCGCGTGCAGCGCCTGCAGGATGAAGGCGCGCCGTGGCAGGCGCCCGACGAGGAGCGCCGCCGCCTTGAACGTGAGCTGCTGGAACAGGCGCGCCGGCGCCGACTGTCTGTCGACACGGGCGCGCGGCGTGGCGGTGCGGCGCTGGATGTGCCGGCCCTGCAGGCGGCGCTGGCGCCCGGCGATGCGCTGGTGGCCTACGGGGCCGACGCAGACGCAGCTTTTGCTTGCGTGGTCACCGCCGCCGGGCTTGCGCTGTGCCGCTTGCCTGAGGGCTGGTCCGCGCTGCGGGAAGCCGTGCAGGCCTTTCGCTTTCAGGCCGAAGCACTGCGCCACGGCACGGCGGCGCTCCAACGGCACCTGCCAACGTTGCAGGCGCGCGCCGAGGCGCGGCTGCGCACGCTGCACGGGCTGGTGTGGGCGCCGCTCGCTGAAGCCCTGGCCGGGGCGCGACGCGTCGTCGTGGTGCCGCACGGCGAACTGGCGGAGGTGCCTTTCGCTGCGCTGGCCGATGCCGACGGACCGCTCGGCGAACGGCTTGCACTGGCCGCCGCGCCCAGCGTGCGGGCTGCGCTGCGCGGCCTGGCCACGCAGCCGGCGCTGCCGCGGCGCGTGCGCGCCTTCGGCGAGTCCACGCGCTTGCCGCAGGCGGCTGCCGAGGCCCGTTTCGTGGCCAGGCTCTTCGATGAAGGCCAGGCCTTCGTCGGTGCCGAGGCCACGCTGGCCACCTTGCAGGCCCAGGCCGCGGGGGCCAACGTGCTGCACCTGGCCTGCCATGCCGAGTTCCGGGTCGACAACCCGCGCTTCAGCGCCCTGCACCTGGCCGACGCGCAGCTCACCGTCGACCTGGCCGAAGCCTTGCCGCTGCGAGGGTGCACCGTGGTCCTGAGCGCCTGCGAAACCGGTCTGGCCGAGCGCTCCAGCGGTGATGAGCACCTGGGCCTGGTGCGGGGCTTCCTGGTTGCCGGCGCGGCGCGCGTGGTGGCCAGCCTCTGGCCGGTGGACGACGTCGTCACGGCCGCGTTCATGGAGGTGTTCTACCGGGCTCTGGCCGGCGGCGCCGGCACGGCCGAGGCTCTCGCGGCCGCCATGGCCCACACCCGCCGGACCCATCCCCACCCCTGTTTCTGGGGGGCATTCACCTTGCTCGGGGGGTGGTAGCCGCCATTAAATGTGCACAATGCACATGAATTGGAATACGGCTCCGCAGTTCCGTCGTATACCCGTACCGCGCCGACAGAGGCGCAGGGTCGCCGGCGTATCGACGGGCCGGGATCCTGCTCTGTCGGTGAGCACCCGCCCCGTCCCTGAAGGTTTGCCATGCGCGCCCACCCCCTCCTCTCCGCCTTGTTCGCCGCCGGGCTGGCTCTGAGCCTGGCACTGCCAGCCCAGGCGGCCGGCAAGAAGGCGGCCAGCCGCGCCGGCACCGCCACCGGCGATCCGGAGGTCGCGGGCGAACTGCTGCTCAAGCTGAAGGCGTCCGATGCGCTGCAGCCGCTGCTGGCGAAGTATCCGCTCACGCTCGTGAGCCGCTTCGGTTCGCGGCCCATCTTCAGGGTGAAGACCATCGGCAAGGTGGCCCCGCGCGACCTTCTCGCGCCCTTGGCCCTGGAGCCCCAGGTGATGATCGCCGAGCTCAATGCACAGCACCGCACTCCCGAGGCGCGTGCCAACATGCCCTGGGCCATCGGCAACCCCGACGCCTTTGCGGCGCAATGGGCGCCGCGTGTCTTGCGTCTGAACGTGGCGCACCGCCTGTCCACCGGCGCGGGCGTGCGCGTGGCGGTGCTGGACACCGGCATCGATGCCTCGCACCCGCTGTTCGCCGGCCGCCTGATGCCGGGCTTCGACTTCGTCGACTTCGACACCGACCCCAGCGAGAGCGCTTCCGGCACGGGCAACAGCCACGGCCATGGCACGCACGTGGCCGGCCTCGTGGCGCTGGCGGCGCCCGGCGCCCGGATCATGCCGGTGCGCGTGCTGGACAACGAAGGCGTCGGGAACGCCTGGGTGCTGGCCGAAGCCCTGCTCTGGGCGGTGGACCCCGACGGCAACCCGGCCACCGACGATGGCGCCCACGTCATCAACCTCAGCCTGGGCAGCCTGTCGCGCACCCGCATCATGGCCGCCATCGGCGCCATCCTCACCTGCAAGCCCTCGGTGGACGACGACCCCATCGAGGACCGCAGCGACCCGGGCTACGCCGCCGATGCGGCGCGTTGCGCCTCCGGCAAGGGTGCGGTGGTCGTGGCCGCGGCGGGCAACTCCGGCAGCCAGCAGGCTGACGAGTACCCGGCCTCCGAAGGGGCCTACGGCCTGCTGGCGGTCGGCGCCAGCCACTGGCAGCAGAAGCTGGCCGACTTCAGCAACAGCGGCTCCTGGATCGAACTCGCAGCGCCTGGCGCCTCGGTCACCAGCAGCATGCCCGGCGGTGCCTTCGCCAGCTGGAGCGGCACCTCGATGGCGGCACCGCTGGTGTCCGGCGTGGCAGCGCTGCTGCGAGCGAGCGATCCATCGCTGACGCCCAGTCAGGTCGTGCGGCGACTGAAGGACACCGGGTCCACGCTCTGTGGCACCAACATCCCGCAGGTGGATGCCGCTGCGGCCCTGACCCAGGTGCCGCTGGCCCGCTTCCGCTGTCCCTGAAAAGAAAAAGGGCCGGGTCACCCGGCCCTTCCAGACGCGCGGCGAGCCGCGCGACCTGCACTCACACGGGGCAGCGAACCCCGACGGTCACGCGCTGCGAGATGTAGACCAGGTCGAGCACGTTCACGATGCCGTCGTTGTTGGTGTCGGCGCGCGGGTCGAAGCCCGGCTGGCCGACGCTCTTGCCGAACGAGGCGCGGATGATGTTCAGGTCACCGCAGTCGACCTGACCGTCGCTGTTCAGGTCGCCCGTCATGCGGATCGTGAAGTTGGCGTTGGAGACGTCGAAGAAGACATTGCCCACGGCTTCGATCTTCACGCGGGCCGCTGCCGTGTTGACGTTCGGGAACTGCACCGACTTGCTGCCGCTGTTGGGCGTGCTGGCGGCCATGACGATCGGCCAGGTGGTGCCACCGTCGAGCGACAGGCTGATCTTCACGTTGGCGGCGCTCACCGGGGCCACGTCGGTGTTGGCGACGCTCCAGGTGATGGTCTGGAACGAGGCACCGTCCACCGTGATCGCCGTGTTGGGCGAGGTCACGAGGAAGGGGCCGGCGCCGGTGGCCAGCTGCAGCTGCACGTTGCCGCTGTTGACGCCGCCGCGGCCGTCACGCGCCGTGACCCTGAAGTTCAGGGACAGCGGTGCCGCGTTGACGCCGGCGAAGCCGACATACGCGCTGGTGGGCAGGTACTCCGAGAAGCAGTCGATCTCGGCGGCGGTCGGCGTGGCGCTGGCCGCGGGGCAGGCGCCCGTCTCGGCGTTGGTGTTGTTGGCCAGCACCTGCGCCATGTCGGGGAACACGCGCGTCGGGTTGGTCGTCACCGCATTCTCGCCAGGCGAGTTGTAGAGCAGCGTGCCACCCGAGGTGACGTTGGCGATGGTCCCGAACTGGCGGAACAGCGGGCCGTTCGTCTTCGTGTTGCTCGTCAGGCTGGTGCCGGTGGCGGCGCCGCGGTCGGTCTGCTCCCAGAGGTAGGTGATGGTGTCGCCATCGGCGTCGACGGCGCTGCCCGTCAAGGCGAAGGGCGTGCGCAGCGGGATGGTGTACACGGCCGCCGGCACCGTGACCGTCGGCGCCGCGTTGCCGGTGGCGGTGATGGTGCTGCCCTGGCGCGTGGTGATGCTGCCCTTGACGACCTCGCCGATCTTGCCCGTGGCGCCGCCGGTCGGGTTCACCAGTTCCAGCTGTGACACGTTCACGCCGGCCAGCGTGCCGCCGAAGGTGATGGTGAAGGCCGTGTCACCCAGCGTGGAGATGGTCACCGTGCCGCCGGCAGGCCAGCCCGGGATGGCCTCGATGGCCGCTTTCACGCCGGCGATCGTGAAGTCGACGCCGCGCGTGATGGGCGCCGAGTCGCTGCCGTTGTAGCGGATCTGGAAGGTCTGGCCGTTGGTCGTGAAGCCGCTCAGCACGGCGTACTGCACTTCCGAGAGGTTCGACTCGGCCCCCGAGGTGTAGGTGGTGATCTCGTCGAAGCTGCGCTGCGAGAAGTAGGGGTCGCTGTGCGGTTGCAGGTTGTCGGTGCCGCAGATGCCGGCATAGGCCATGATGGACGAGCCGCTGCCCGGTTCCACCGAGTTGGCGGCGCTGCGGTTGCCGCCGGAGCAGCTGCCCACGGTGCCGTTGAAGGTGTGGTTGCCGGCGAACTGGTGGCCCATCTCGTGCGCCACGTAGTCCACGGCAAACAGGTCACCAGTGGGCGTGGGCAGGCCCGTGCAGCCCTGTGCCTTGTTGCCCTGGCCCACCACGCCGAGGCTGGCGATGCCGCCGCCGCCGGCGCCCACGGCGATGTGGCCGATGTCGAAGTTGCTGGCGCCGGCGAGCAGGCCGATGACCAGGCGCGTGCGCGTCAGCGTGGCGCTGGAGCAGCTGACCGAGGCCGACGGGTAGCAGGCGGTGCCACCGCAGGGGCCGTTGGCGCCGGAGAACTGCGCCGCGGTGTCCAGGTTCAGGACGTCGTTGTTGGCGATCAGGACGAGCCGGATGGAGGTCTCGTACTCGTAGATCTGCGTCACGCGGTTGACCAGGGCCACCTTGGCGGCGGTGGTTGCGCCGCCGAAGTAGCTGGCATAGGCCGGGTCGGTCAGCAGGGCCAGGCGATAGGTGCGCAGCTGCGGGCCGGTGGAAGCCAGCAGCGGCTCGCCCGCGGCGATGACCTGGTAGTCGATGTTCGCCGTGGCGCGACCGTCAGTGACACTGACGAGGTAGGTGCCGGCCGCCTTGTACGGGTCGGCGATCAGCCTGGCCAGCACCGAGCCGTCGCGTGCGGCGGTGGCATAGAGGGTCTGGCGGGCGCTGGCGTCGGTCTGCGCATGGCGCACCGTGATCACCACCTGCGCGCCCGGCATGAAGCCGGCGCCGCGCACCTCGACGGTGTCGGCAGCGCGGTAGCGGCCACGCGACAGGGCCAGTTGCGGCTCGATCTGCAGCGCCTCCGCGAAGGAGGCCGGCGCGCGGCGCACGTCACGGCGGTAGTAGCTGGCGTAGAGGCTCTCGTCGAG
Source organism: Rubrivivax sp. (assembly GCA_016790395.1). Lineage (GTDB taxonomy): Bacteria > Pseudomonadota > Gammaproteobacteria > Burkholderiales > Burkholderiaceae_C > Rubrivivax. Next base: position 13,586 of record JAEUPH010000291.1, read on the forward strand.
GTGGTAGTACGGGTCGATGTACCAGCTGCCCTGCTTGGAGCGCACGGAGGCCTGGAAGCCCAGCGGCGTGACGCTGATGCGCACGTTGGCCGTGACGTCGTCGAGGCCGCGGCCGGAGTAGGTCTTGATCTCGGGGTGCTTGGCGGCCAGGCCGGGCTCCATGACGGGCGACTCTTCCACCGCGAAGCGCTGGTAGGCGCCGGAGGGGTCGGGCAGGGCGATGACCAGCGGGTTGGTGCGTGCTGCGCTGCTGCGCTCCATCGGCGCAGCCTGCAGCGTGGCGCCGATGCTCAGCCGGTCGAGCGTGACGGTGCGGGCCTTGCTGGCCTTCACGACGCTGGCCGTGCCCTTGGGGCCGGTCTCGGCAGGCCGGCCCTGGATGTCGCGCCAGAAGGCCGTGGTGGCGTGCTGGGCGGCGGCTGACTTCGCCGCCGGGGCCGCGGCGTGGGCCGACGGCAGCACCAGCGCGGCCGCTGCGGCCACGCACAGCGCGATGACGGAGCCCGTGATCGGGGGCCTGCGGGGGCCGGTGTCACGGGACGATCGGAAAGATCGGCGGATGCTCATGTGGTGCCCTTGGTTTCCCGCTGCGCCATGGCGCGCGAACTCAGTGTGAAAGGAAGTTCGCAAGGATCATCGAAGGCGCGGCCATGTCAAGCAAAAGCAAGCCTCGGGGCAGATCGACCACCGATTCGCGGGGGCGCTAGGGCAGTCCCTTAAGATGATTTCGACGCCCTTGTGGCACCGACCTCTGGAGCCCGGCATGAATCGCCCTACCTTGCGCGGACTGTGCGGCTTGTTGGCCTGGCTGGGCCTGTGCGGCCTGCCCATGGCGTGCGCGCAGTCAGCGCCTGCCGACGCCAGGGAGAGCGCGTCCATCAGCGCCATTACCGTCGAAAGGCAGTGCTTCGGCTGCCCCACGGGCGAGCGGCTGGAACTGGTCCGCGACGGCCGCGCCCGGCTCACGAGGATCGGCCATGCCCGCCTGGGCACGGTGGACCAGGTTTCGGAAGGCCCGTTGCAGCGCGAGGAGTTCGATCGGCTGGCGCGTGCCGTGCAGGCCGCAGGCTACTTCTCGTTGTCCGAGCGCTACGACGATGAGGGCCTCCAGGACGGCACCTGGGTCCTGTTGACCGTGGTGCGCAGTGGCGTCTCCCGCCAGGTGTTCAGGCGCGAGAACGCCGGTCCGAAGGCCCTGGCCGACCTGCTGGCGACGCTGGACGCCGCGCGGGCGCGCATCCAGTTCCTTCCCTTGGCACGTTAGCCGTCCATCCCCCCTGAGCGCGGGGGCTGATTCACCCTCGCGGACCGCTTTGGCGTCTGGCGCTTCCGCCGCCTGCCGCTACCATGCAAGCAGGAACTCCTGGCGTTCGCTCCGGAGTTGCCCTGCACTCCAGAGGATCACGACATGGCCGGTTCGCAAGCTTGGAAGTGTGGCGCGGTGGCGCTGGCAGTGGCAGCCGGTCTGCCGGCCTGGGCGGCGGATCCTGTGCTGTCGGTCTCGGCCACGCCGTCGCCGGCCGTGGTGGGTTCGCCGGTCACGCTGGACGTGGTGGTGACCGACATCGTCGACCTCTACGCCTTCCAGTTCTCGCTGTCGTTCGCGCCCGGTCTGCTGCAGGCCACCAGCGTCACCGAAGGCACGTTCCTCTCCACGGGCGGCGGCACCTTCTTCGGCGGCGGCACCATCGACAACACCACCGGCGTCATCTCGTTCGTCTTCGATGCGCTGCTGGGCAGCGTGCCGGGTGTCAGCGGCGGCGGTACGCTGGCCACGATCAGCTTCAACGCCATCGGCGCCGGCGTCTCCCCGCTGACGTTTTCCGATCTCGGGTTCTACAACTCGGCACTGGCGCCCATTGCCCTGATCACGCCGCAAGGCCAGCTGACCGTGAGTGCCGTGCCGGAGCCCGCGCCCTTGGCCATGCTGGCCCTGGGCCTGGCGGTCGTGGGCTGGGCACGCCGCCGCGCAGCCTGAGCGCCGCGCACTGTCCGCACCGAGGCCCGGGCATGCCCCGGGCCTTTTTCATTGCTCGGCGAAGGCGCGCTCGATGACGAAGTCACCGGGCGTGGAGGTGTTGCCTTCCTTGAAGCCACGCTTCTCCAGCAGGTGCTTCAGGTCGCGCAGCATGGCCGGGCTGCCGCAGATCATCACGCGGTCTTCGGCCGGGTTGATGGTGGGCACGCCGAGGTCCTCGAACATCTTGTTGTTCTCGATCAGCTCGGTGATGCGGCCCATGTTGCGGTAGTTCTCGCGCGTGACCGTGGGGTAGTAGCGCAGCTTGCTCGTCACCAGCTCGCCCAGGAACTCGTGGCTGGGCAGGTGTTCCACCAGGAGGTCGTGGTAGGCCAGTTCGTCCACCTGGCGCACGCCGTGCACCAGGATGACCTGGTCGAACTTGTCGTAGGTCTCGGGGTCGCGCACGATGCTCATGAAGGGCGCCAGGCC
>JAEUPH010000300.1 GCA_016790395.1 Rubrivivax sp.
GTCGTCGCGCTGGCGCGTCCACGCCTCGCGCGCAGCGTCCGCGCCGCGCGGCAGATTGTGCAGCGCCTTCTCGGCTGCCTGGATCTGCGCCAGCGGTGCGTTGGCGGACTTGAGTTCGGCGAGTGCGCGCACGGCACCGGCGCGCTGCGCCGCGAGCGCGGCGGGCACGTTGTCGAGCCTGGCCGTCGTCTCGCGAGCGCGCGCGGCGAAGGCCTCGATGACGGCCCGCTCGCGCGGGTCGGCGAGCAGTTCGGCCTCGCGCGCGCTGACCTTCTCGAGCTGCGCCCCGTAGACGAGCTGCGGCAGCGGCACCCCGGTCTGCTTGACCGACAGCCAGACCACGGGCACCGAGTAGGCGATGATGAGCACGATGTACTGTCCGACCTGGGTCCAGGTGACGGCACGCATCCCGCCCAGGAAGGAGCACACGAGAATGCCGCCCAGGCCGAGGAAGATGCCGATCTCGAATGCCACGCCCGTGAGATGCGTGGTCACCAGGCCGACGCCGTAGATCTGCGCCACGACGTAGGTGAACGAGCACAGGATCGCGGCCATCACGCCCAGCAGGCGGGGCCACAGGCCGCCGTAGCGTGCGCCCAGGAAGTCGGGGATGGTGAACTGGCCGAAGCGGCGCAGGTAGGGCGCAAGCAGCAGCGCGACGAGGCAGAAGCCTCCGGTCCAGCCGAGCAGGAAGGCGAGTCCGCCGGGCTCGCCCGGCGTGCCGGAGAAGCCGTGCAGGTAGAGCGTGCCGGCCAGGCCGATGAAGGAGGCCGCGCTCATCCAGTCGGCGCCGGTGGCCATGCCGTTGTAGAACGCCGGCACGCGCCGCCCGGCGACGTAGTACTCGGTCGCGTCGGTCGTTCGGCTGAAGATGCCGATGACCGCGTAGACGATCACCGTCCCGCCCAGGAAGAAGGCGCCGATCCAGTGGCGCGGCAGCCCCATGCGCTCGAGCAGCCCCAGCGAGAGCACGAAGCCGGCGAAGCACAGCGCGTAGGCGCCGTAGATGGCATCGAGGCGCCGCCGCCACGGGCCGGACCCGCCCTGCTGCGCCGGCCCCACCCGCATGGCCGGTCAGCCGCGCGCGGCCAGGCGGCGCCAGGTCGCGACCACGCTGTCGGGATTGAGAGAGATCGACGCGATGCCTTCGTCGGCCAGCCAGTCGGCCAGGTCAGGATGATCGCTCGGCCCCTGGCCGCAGATGCCGACATACTTGCCCGCGGCCCGGCAGGCGGCGATGGCACGGCTGATCAGCGCCTTGACGGCCGGATCGCGCTCGTCGAAGTCGCGCGCCAGCAACTCGAGCCCTGAATCGCGATCGAGCCCGAGCGTGAGCTGGGTCAGGTCGTTGGAGCCGATGGACATGCCGTCGAAATGCTCGAGGAACTGTTCCGCGAGCAGCGCGTTGCTCGGGATCTCGCACATCATGATCACGCGCAGCCCATCCTCGCCGCCGTCTTCGGCACGCCTGAGCCCGCGCTCGGCGAGCATCGAGACGACGCCGCGCGCCTGCCCGAGCGTGCGCACGAACGGGACCATGATCTCGACGTTGGTCAGGCCCATCTCGGTGCGCACGCGCGACAAGGCTTCGCACTCCATCGCGAAGGCCTCGCCGAAGCTTTCGCTGACGTAGCGAGACGCGCCGCGAAAACCGAGCATCGGGTTCTCCTCCTCGGGCTCGTAGCGCGAGCCGCCGATGAGCTTGCGGTACTCGTTGCTCTTGAAGTCCGACAGCCGCACGATCACCGGCTTGGGCCAGAAGGCCGCGGCGATCGTGGCCACGCCCTCGGTGAGCTTGTCGACATAGAAGGCGCGCGGACTGGCATGCCCGCGGGCCACGCTCTCCACGGCCTTCTTCAGGTCGGCATCGACGTTCGGGTAGTCGAGGATCGCCTTCGGGTGCACGCCGATGTTGTTGTTGATGATGAACTCGAGCCGCGCCAGGCCCACGCCCGAGTTCGGCATCTGCGCGAAGTCGAAGGCCAGCTGCGGGTTGCCGACGTTCATCATGATCTTCACCGGGCAGTACGGCATCTCGCCGCGCACCACGTCGCTGATCTCGGTCTCCAGCAGGCCGTCGTAGATGAAGCCGGTGTCGCCCTCGGCGCAGGACACGGTGACCAGGTTGCCCTCGTGCAGCTTCTCGGTGGCATCGCCGCAGCCCACCACGGCCGGGATGCCCAGTTCGCGCGCGATGATCGCCGCGTGGCAGGTGCGCCCGCCGCGGTTGGTGACGATGGCGCCGGCGCGCTTCATCACCGGCTCCCAGTTGGGATCGGTCATGTCGGTGACGAGCACGTCGCCAGGCTGAACGCGCTCCATCTCGGCCGTGCTGCGCACCAGCCGCACCGGGCCGGTGCCCACCTTCTGGCCGATGGCGCGCCCTTCGGCCAGCACGGCCTTCTTGCTGCGGTCGCCCTTGATGCGGTAGCGCTGCTCCAGCTTGCCGGCAGACTGGCTCTTCACCGTCTCCGGGCGCGCCTGCAGGATGTAGAGCTGGCCGTCGATGCCGTCCTTGCCCCACTCGATGTCCATCGGGCGACCGTAGTGCTGCTCGATGATGACCGCGTAGCGCGCCAGTTCCGTGATCTCGGTGTCGGTGAGGGAATAGCGGTTGCGCTGCTCGGGCGGCGTGTCCAGCGTCTGCACCAGACGCCCCGTGGCAGCCTTGTCCTCGGCGCTGGCGAAGGCCATGCGCTGCAGCTTGCTGCCCAGCACGCGTCGGATGACGGCGAAGCGGCCAGCCTTCAGCGTCGCCTTGTGAACGTAGAACTCGTCGGGGTTCACCGAGCCCTGCACCACCAGCTCACCCAGGCCGTAGCTGCTGGTGATGAACACCACCTCGGGGAAGCCGGACTCGGTGTCGATGGTGAACATGACGCCGGCCGAACCGAGGTCGGAACGCACCATGCGCTGCACGCCGGCCGACAGCGCGACCTCGGCATGGGCAAAGCCCTTGTGCACGCGGTAGCTGATCGCGCGGTCGTTGTAGAGCGACGCGAAGACCTCCTTGATGCGGTGCAGGACGTCGTCGATGCCGGTGACGTTGAGGAAAGTCTCCTGCTGGCCGGCGAAGGAAGCGTCGGGCAGGTCTTCGGCCGTGGCCGACGACCGCACGGCGAAGCTGGCGTCCGGGCTGCCTGCCGACAGCCGGGCGAACTGTTCGCGGATGGCGGCTTCCAGCGCCGGGGGCAGCGGGGTGTCGACCACCCAGCTGCGGATCTCGGCGCCGGCCTCGGCGAGCGCGCGCACGTCGTCGACGTTCAGCGCCTCGAGCTTCGCATTGATGCGCTCGGCCAGGCCGCGATGCCGCAGGAATTCGCGGAACGCATGGGCCGTGGTCGCAAAACCGCCAGGAACGCGAACACCGGTGGCCGCCAACTGGCTGATCATCTCGCCGAGGCTGGCGTTCTTGCCGCCAACGACCTCGACGTCGGTCATCCTCAGGTGTTCAAACGGGGCAACCAGGGCGGTCGCCAGGTGGGTTGCAGACATGGGAAAGCTCCGTGATGTGGGAAAACCGGTGCTTCCGCGGCGTGCAACGGGCCCCGTGCCCACGCCTGGGCTTTGTGATGTTCGACGTGCGACGGCGTGGGATTCAAGGCAGGGCCGGAGGGCGGAATGTTGAAAGTCATTCTAAGGACATCTTCCTTATGATGGCCCGAGGGCCGCTCCGGCCCGCCGCCCCTTCATCGTGAACCCATGCCCGAACGCACCGTGTTCTTCGTCTCCGACGGCACCGGCATCACCGCCGAGACGTTCGGCAACTCGATCCTGAACCAGTTTCCTGCCCGCCATCGCCACATCCGGCGCCCCTTCATCGACACCGTGGAGAAGGCGCATGCCGTGGTGCTGGAGATCAACGAGACCGCGTCGCGCGAGGGCAAGCGGCCGGTGGCCTTCGTGACCCTGGTCAATGACGAAGTGCGCCACATTCTCTCGGGGGACGGCTGCAAGGCCCTGGTGCTGGACATGATCCGCACCTTCGTGGAGCCGCTGGAAGAGGAGTTCGGCGTCAAGAGCAACCACCGCGTGGGCCGCTTCTCCGACGCCAGCGCCAGCCAGGAGTACCACGACCGCATCGAAGCCATCAACTTCAGCCTCGCGCACGATGACGGCCAAAGCGCGCGCAACCTGGACATCGCCGACGTCATCCTCCTGGGCGTCAGTCGCAGCGGCAAGACACCCACGAGCCTGTACCTGGCCATGCAGCACGGCATCAAGGCGGCGAACTACCCGCTGATCCCGGAAGACTTCGACCGGGGCCGCCTGCCTTCGGCACTGTCGCCGCACAAGCGCAAGTGCTTCGGGCTGACCATCGACCCCGAGCGGCTGTCGCAGATCCGCAATGAACGGCGCCCGGGCAGCAAGTACGCGGCGCTCACGAACTGCCGCTACGAGGTGGCCGAAGCCGAGAGCATGATGCGCCGGGAAGGCATCGCCTGGCTCAGTTCGACGCACAAGTCGATCGAGGAGATCGCCACCACCATCCTGCGCGACCTGCGGCCTGACCGGCTGATCTACTGAGCGGCCTGCCGCGCGCTTTCGTACAGGCACACGGCCGCCGCGGCGGCCACGTTCAGCGACTCCTCGCCGCCGGGCTGCGGGATCCGCACGGTGAGGGCACAGCGCGTCAGCAACGCGGCGTCCACGCCCTGCCCTTCATGACCCATCACCCAGGCACAGGGGTGAGGCAGCACGGCCATTGGCAGCTCGGCACCGGCGTGCGAACTGGTGGCGACCAGCGGCACCCGGAGCCCGGCCAGAGCGGCGGGGTCCAGCGCCTCCACCAGGCGCAGGCCGAAGTGCGCGCCCATGCCGGCGCGCAGCACCTTGGGCGACCACAGCGCTGCCGTGCCCTTGAGAGCCAGCACCTGCGTGAAGCCGAAGGCCGCCGCGCTGCGCAGGATGCTGCCGACGTTGCCGGCATCCTGAAGGCGGTCGAGCACGACCGTCGGTGCCAGGCTGTCGATCTCGGGCGCCGCAGCCAGTTCGATGACGAAGCCCAATCGCGAGGGCGACTCCAGGCCGCTGAGGTCGGCAAAGAGCGAGTCCTGCACCAGCACCACCTTGGGCGCCCAGGCCGCCAGGTCGCGCAGCGCGGGCTGGCGCCAGCCGGTCTCGCTGACCACCGCCAGCGCCGCCGGATGCTGCCGGGCGCGGAGCGCCGAGCAGAGGTGGTCGCCTTCGATCCAGGCCTGGCCGAGTCGGCGGTAACCCACCCCGTCCTGCGCCAGCTTGCGCAGCTTCACCAGCAGCGCGTTGTCACGCGAGGTGATGATAGTCGGCCCGCTCACGGCCGCTCCATCGCCGCCCTCACGGGAGCATAGCTGCGGCGATGCTCGGGGCAAGGCCCCAGCCGCTGCAGCGCTTCCAGGTGCTCAGCGGTCGGATAGCCCTTGTGGCCGGCGAAGCCGTACCCGGGGTGGCGCTCGTGCAGTTCCTGGCAAAGCCGGTCACGCTGCACCTTGGCCAGGATGGAGGCGGCCGAAATGGCGGCCACCTTGGCATCGCCCTTGACCACCGCAGCCACCGGCACCTTCAGCCGCGGCACGCGGTTGCCGTCCACCACCACGCGGTGCGGCGGCAGGCGCAAGGCCTCCACCGCGCGCTGCATCGCCAGCATCGTGGCGTGCAGGATGTTCAGGCGGTCGATCTCCTCGGCGCTGGCGCTGGCGATGGCGCAGCACAGCGCCTTGGCGCGGATCTCGTCGAAGAGTTTCTCGCGCCGCGTGGCGGTGAGCACCTTGGAATCGGCCAGGCCGCGGATGGGGTGCAGGTCGTCCAGGATCACGGCGGCCGCCACCACGGGCCCGGCCAGCGGGCCGCGGCCGGCCTCATCGACACCGGCCACGAGCCCGGGCTCGTCCCAGCCGAAGCCGAGTTCTTCAAGCCGAAATGACTTGCGCGATGGCATCGGTGGCGCAGCGCGCGGTGTCGCGCCGGAGCAGGTGATGAAGGTCCTCGAACCGGCGGGCCACGGCCGCGCTGGCCGCGGCATCGTCCAGCCAGCGCAGCGTGGCGTCGGCCAGCGCAGCGGCGTGGCAGTCCTCCTGGATCAGTTCAGGCACGACGAACTCGCGCGACAGGATGTTGGGCAGGCCCACCCAGGGCTGGTAGCGCATGCGCTTCATCAGCTGCCAGCTCAGACCGTTCATGCGGTAGCCGATGACCATGGGCCGCTTGAAGAGCGCCGCCTCGAGCGTGGCGGTGCCGCTGGCGATGAGCGTCACGTCGCATGCGGCCAGGGCGGCGTGCGACTGGCCGTCCAGCAACTGCAGCGGCACGCCGGCCGCGTGCGCGGCAACCAGCGGGGCCACCTGCTCACGCAGGCCGGGGGCGACGGGCAGCAGGAAACGGATGTCGGGCCGCTGCGCGTGCAGCCGCGCCACTGCCTGGAGGAAGGCAGGCGCGATGTACTGGATCTCCGAGCGACGGCTGCCGGGCAGCACCGCCACCACGGGGGCGTCAGCCGTCAGGCCCAGCGCGGTGCGGCTGGCTTCGCGGGGCGGCAACCAGGGAATGGCGTCGGCCAGCGGGTGGCCCACATAGGTGGCCGCCACGCCGTGCACGCGCAGCAGTTCGGGCTCGAAGGGGAAGAGACACAGCACATGGTCACAACTGGCCGCCATCTTCTTCGCTCGGCCGCCGCGCCAGGCCCAGATCGACGGGCAGACGAAGTGCACGGTCTTGAGCCCGGCGGCCTTCAGCCGCGCCTCCAGGCCCAGGTTGAAATCGGGGGCGTCCACGCCGACGAAGGCCGCCGGCCGCTCGGCGAGCAGACGGTCGCCCAGCGCGTCACGGATGGCCTTGATGCCACGGTAGTGGCGCAGCACCTCCACGTAGCCGCGCACGGCAAGCCGGTCGCTGGGCCACCAGGCTTCGAAGCCGTGGCCGGCCATCCGGGGGCCGCCGATGCCGGCGGCATGCAGGTCGGGCCAGCGCGTGCGCAGGCCGCCCAGGAGCAACCCGGCCAGCAGGTCGCCGGACGCCTCGCCGGCCACCATCGCCAGCGCCAGCCCCATGGTCAGCGGACGATGCCGCGCGTGGAGGCCGCGAGGAAGTCGAGCATGGCCTGCACCTCGGCATCCCCGCCCTCGACCGTGCCCAGCAGTGACGAGAGGGCCGCTCGCGCCTTGTCCAGCGTGTGCCCTTCGCGGTACAGCAGCTTGTGGATCTGCTTGACCAGGCCGATGCGCTCGCGCGAGAAGCCGCGCCGGCGCAGGCCCTCGGCGTTGTAGCCGGCCACGGCCAGCGGGTTGCCGGCGGCCGTCATGAAGGGCGGCACGTCCTGCGAGACGTGGCTCTGGAAGCCCAGCATCACGTGCGCGCCGACCTTGCAGAACTGGTGGATGCCTGACAGACCGCCGACGATGGCCCAATCGCC
>JAEUPH010000313.1 GCA_016790395.1 Rubrivivax sp.
GTTGACCATCGCCTCCAGCTGCGCCCCGGCCGGCACCGCGCCCACCACCTTGGCCGTGGTGCGGAAGGCGAGATCAGGCTGCACTTCGGCCACGGCCAGCTTGACCGGGCCGTCGCCGAAGATCTGCAGCACCAGCGCGCCATTGAACTTGATGTTGGACTGCATCAGCACGCCGGCTGCCGCCATCTCGCCCAGCAGCATGCGCACCTCGGGCGGAAACTCGCCGGCTTCCAGGCGGCGGCGGCGCACCTCCTGCCAGGCGTCGGTCAGGCGCACCAGCGCACCCCGCACGGGCAGGCCCTCGAACAGGAACCGGGTGATCTCGCTCATCGATCGAGGCGCAGGAGTTGCGTGCGGTGCCGCTCGGCGTTGGCGACGTAGTGCGCCGCGCCCAGCTTCAGCCGCGCCAGCTGCTCGGGCGAGATCTCGCGCACCACCTTGGCCGGTGCGCCCAGGATCAGCGAGTGGTCGGGAAAGGCCTTGCCTTCGGTGACCACGGCGCCCGCCCCCACCAGGCAGCCTCGGCCGATCTTCGCGCCGTTCAGCACCACGGCCTGGATGCCGATGAGCGCACCGTCGCCCACCGTGCAGCCGTGCAGCGTGACCTGGTGGCCCACCGTCACGTCCTCGCCCAGCGTCAGCGGGAAGCCGATGTCGGTGTGCAGCACGCTGCACTCCTGCACGTTGCTGCGCGCGCCCAGGGTGATCCACTCGTTGTCGCCGCGGAGCACGGCGCCATACCAGACGCTGGCGCCTTCACCCAAGGCGACGCGGCCGATGACCTGAGCGCTGTCGGCCACCCAGGCCGTCGGCGCGATGCGGGGAGCGTCGTCCCCGAGTTGGTAGATGGCCAAGGCGGCTCCTGCGCTTGCGGCGAAGGCGCGATTCTAGGGACGCAGCAGGGCCTCGATCTCCGGCTCCGTGAAGCCCGCAGCGCGGCGCGCGACCACATTGAAGGGGCCTTTCGGCCGCGGGGCGCGGTGCGTCCCGGCCAGCGCGGCGTAGGTGGCCACCGGGTCCAGCCCACGCTGTTCGCACAGGGTCCGGTACCAGTGGTTGCCCAGCGCCACGTGGCCGATCTCGTCGCGCAGGATCACGTCCAGGATCTCGCCCGCGCGGTGGTCGCCCACGGCCACCAGCTTGGCCTTGATGGGCGGTGAGGCGTCCAGGCCGCGCGTCTCCAGCGTGCGCGGCACCAGCGCCACGCGGGCCAGCACATCGCCCCGCGTCTTCGTGGCCATCTCCCACAGCGCGTCGTGGCCGGGGAAGTCGCCGTAGTCGTGGCCCAGCGTGCGCAGATGATCGCGCAGCAGCGTGAAGTGCAGCGCCTCTTCCTGCGCCACGCGCAGCCAGTCGCGGTGGAAGGCTTCGGGCAGGCCGTCGAAGCGCCAGGCGATGTCCAACGCCAGGTTGATGGCGTTGAACTCGATGTGCGCCAGCGCGTGCAGCAGGGTTGCGCGGCCCGCCAGGGTGTTCACCGGCCGCGGCCTCACCTGGCTCGGCGGCACCAGCAAGGGGCGTTCGGGGCGCCCGGGCAGTCCCTCGGGTTCCTCCAGTCGCACGTGCGCGTCGAGCCTGCCGTGCAGATCGAGCGCGCGAACGCCGGCCGCCTTCTCTTCAGGATCGGTGAGCGCCAGAAGGGCCAGGGCCTGCGCGCGAAGTTCGGGCATGGCACATGCTAGTCCAGCGCGTGGCGAGCATTACACTCGCGCCCACCTCAGAACCTCCCTGAAGCCCACCATGTCCACCCTGACCTCCCGCCGTTTCCTCCAGATCCTCGGTGTCGCCGCCGCCGGCCTGTTGCTGTCGGCCTGCGGCAAGAAGGAAGAACCCACGCCGCCGCCGGCTGCCGCCGCCTCGGCGCCCGCGCCCGCGCCGGCCAAGGTGTACGTCGTGGGCACCGACGCCGCCTACGCCCCCTTCGAGAGCCAGAACGAGAAGGGCGAGATCGTCGGCTTCGACGTCGAAGTGGTGCAGGCCATCGCCAAGAAGGCCGGCATCGAGGTGAAGTTCGTCAACACGCCCTGGGAAGGCATCTTCAAGACGCTGGAACAGGGCGACCGCGACATGGTCGTGTCCGCGGTGACCATCACCGACGAGCGCAAGCAGACCATGGACTTCAGCGACCCCTACTTCGATGCGCAGCAGCTCATCGCCGTGAAGGAGGGCAGCAAGGTCGCCAAGTTCGCCGACCTGAAGAAGCTCAAGGTGGGCGTGCAGACCGGCACCACGGGCATGGAAGTGGTCGAGAAGCTGCAGGGCAAGACCAGCGCCAGCATCAAGCGCTTCGAGTCCACGCCGCTGGCGCTGAAGGAACTGGAAGCCGGCGGCGTCGACGCCGTGGTCGCCGACAACGGCGTGGTCATCAACTACGTGACGAACAACCCCGGCGGCAAGTTCAAGTCCATCGCCGACAAGGAGTTCGTGCCCGAGCAGTACGGCATCGCCTTCAAGAAGGGCAACACCGAGCTGCAGGCCAAGATCAACAAGGGCCTGGCCGACATCAAGGCCGACGGCACCTACGACCAGATCTACACGAAGTACTTCGGCGCCCCGCCGGCCAAGGCCGCTGCCGCCGCGCCGGCCTCCGCCGCGTCGAAGTAAGCCGCAGCGGGCTGCACCCCGGAGCCGGCGATGGACCTGCGCTGGGGCATCCTCGTCGGCTACTGGCCGCTGTTCGTCAGCGGTCTGGTCATGACGGTGCAGCTGACGCTGGTGGCCATCGCCGCCGGTCTGGCGCTGGGCGTGGTCTTCGGCCTGGTGTCGACGTCCGCCGACGCGCCACCCCCGAGCAGCCTGCCATCGCGCCTGCTGCTGCGGCTGGCGCGCTGGGTGACGCTGGGCTATGTCACGTTCTTTCGCGGCACGCCGCTGTTCGTGCAGATCCTGCTGGTGCACTTTGCGCTGATGCCGGCGCTCATCCATCCGGATGGCGGCTGGCTGCTCTACGGCGATCTCGCACGGAGTTTCCGCCAGGAGCACGGCGCCTTCTTCTCGGGCTGCCTGGCGCTGTCCCTGAACGCCGGGGCCTACATCAGCGAGATCTTCCGCGCCGGCATCCAGAGCATCCACCGCGGGCAGACGCAGGCCGCGTACAGCGTCGGCCTCACGCACGCCCAGGCCATGCGCTTCGTCGTGCTGCCGCAGGCCTTCAGGCGCATGGTGCCGGCCCTGGTGAACGAGGGTGTCACGCTGATCAAGGACTCCTCCCTCGTCTCAGCCATCGGCCTGGCCGAGCTGGCGCTGGCGGCGCGCACCGTGGCGGGCACCTACTCCCGCTACTGGGAGCCCTACCTGGCGATCTCGCTCATCTACCTCGTGCTGACGCTGACGCTGTCGCTGCTGGCGCGCCGCCTCGAGGCGCCGGCCCACCTGCGTGGTCGTTGACCATCCCGAAATCCAGGACATACCTCGACTGTTGCGCGGATGCTGCGCCGCGACGCAGTTTCGGCCCGCCAGACCCCAGGAACCCGGGTTTGCCCGAACTTGGACCTTAGACTTCACCGCGTGGCCGCTGCAGGGTTTGCCTGTCCGGTCCTGCAACCCATATCGTGAGGAAACGAATGAACAAGACCCTGATCGTCGCCGCCCTGTCGGCCCTGGCCGCCGGCAGCGCGCTGGCCCAAAGCAGCGTCACGCTCTACGGCCGTGTCAACGTGACCGTCGAACGCCAGGACGCCGACGGCAAGAAGACCTCCCAGATGGTCAACAACGCTTCCCGCATCGGCTTCAAGGGCACGGAAGACCTGGGCGGCGGCCTGAAGGCCGGCTTCCAGCTGGAGCACGGCTTCAACATCGACACCGGCGCGGCGGGCTCGCCGTTCTGGGGCCGCCAGGCCGAAGTGAACCTGTCGGGCGGCTTCGGCGCCGTTCGCCTGGGCAACTTCATCAGCGAAGCCTACTTCGCCACGGCTGACTACATCAGCATGCACAACCACGACACGGGCCCGTCCAGCGACGCGCTGTACGCCTACGTCGGCCGCAACGGCAACAAGATCGCCTACCGCGCTCCCACGTTCGTGAAGGGCCTGTCGATCGAAGGCGCCGTGTCCGCGGGCGAAGGTGCCGCCAACACGACGCGCTCCTACGACTTCGCCGTCAACTACGAACTCGGCAAGCTGGCCCTGGGCCTGGGCGCCGAGCGCAACAACGCCAAGGAACAGTTCGCCGCCCGCGCCCTGTACGACTTCGGCGCCGTGGTCGTCGGTGGCTATGTGCAGCGCGACAAGGAAGGCTACAACCCCGTGGCCGGTGCCAAGACCTTCGGCAACCGCACCACCTACCGCCTGACCGCGATGGTGCCCTT
>JAEUPH010000329.1 GCA_016790395.1 Rubrivivax sp.
AGTGAACGGGCCGGCGATGGACGCCAGCGCGTTCTTCGCCCCCAGCTACGCCGAAGCGCGCAGCACCTTCCTGGCCGCCGCCGAAGCCGCGCGCGCCGCACTGCACGAACACCGCCACCCGCTGCTGGGCCGCCACGGCGAGGCGCTGTTCATGGACGTGGCGTGGATCGGCCCGCGCGATGCCGCGGCCGTGCTGCTGATCTCCAGCGGCTGCCACGGCGTGGAGGGCTACGCCGGCTCCGGCATCCAGACCGCGCTGCTGCACGACGCCGCCCTCCTGGCCGCGGCGAAGGACGCCGGCGTGGCCCTGCTGTTCGTGCACGCGCTGAACCCCTGGGGCTTCAGCTGGCTGCGGCGCACGACGCAGGAGAACGTCGACCTCAACCGCAACTGGCTGGACTTCCACCAGCCCCTGCCCGCCAACCCCGGCTATGCCGAACTGGCGCACCGGCTGCTGCCCCGGCAGTGGCCGCCCGGCCTGCGCAACGAAGCGGCGCTGGTCTGGTACGCGCTGCGCCACGGCCAGCGCGCGCTGCAGACGGCCATCAGTGCCGGCCAGCACGAATTCCCCGAAGGCCTGTTCCACAGCGGCACCGCGCCCACCTGGAGCCAGCAGACGCTGCGCCACGTGCTGCAGGACCACGCCACGCGCTGCCGGCACCTGGCCTGGATCGACCTGCACACCGGCCTGGGGCCCACGGGCCACGGCGAACGCATCCTGGCCGTGGCGCCCGCCGACGCGCCGGCCGCCGCGCGCGCCCGGGCCTGGTGGGGCCCGGGCCTCACGTCCGTGCACGACGGCTCGTCCACGTCGGCGCCACTCAGCGGCCAGATGGCGGCGGCGGCCTACCAGGAGTGCGCGCAGGCCGCCTACACCGGCATCGCGCTGGAGTTCGGCACCGTGCCGCTGCTGGCGATGCTGAACGCGCTGCGCGAGGACCAGTGGTTCGAGAACCACCCCGCAGCGCCGGCCGAACTCCGCGAAGCCGCCCGGCAACGCGTCTGGCGCGCCTTCTTCGTCGACACGCCGCGCTGGAAGCTGCAGCTCGTGACGCAGGGGCTGCAGGTGGCGCGCGAGGCGCTGGCGGGGCTGGCCGGCAGCATGTCCTGATCTGTCCGCCTGCGGTCCGCTGCCGGCGGCGACAATGGCGCGCATGGGCCCGAGCATGGAGGCCTTCTCCACCGCACCGAGGCCCGCCATGCGCACCGCCCTTCTCGTCGTCGACGTCCAGCAGTCCTTCACCGCCCGCCGCTACTTCCGCTGGGAAGCAGCCACGGCCTTCCTGGAGCGGCAGAACGCCCTCATCGCCGGCGCGGTGGCGCGCGGGGTGCCCGTGGTGCGCATCTTCCACGTCGACGCACCCGACGACGCCGCCAACCAGCCCTTCACGCACGCCAGTGGCCTGATCCGTCCGCTGGAAGGCCTGATGCCCTTCGCCGAGGCGCTGACGATCGAGAAGACGCGCCACAGCGCGCTGGCCGGCACGCCGCTGGCCATCTGGCTGCGCGAGCGCGGCATCGGCCGGGTCATCGTGTCCGGCATCCGCACCGAACAGTGCTGCGAGACGACGACGCGCCACGCCAGCGACGAAGGCTTCCAGGTCGACTACGTCACCGAGGCCACGCTCACCTTCGACATGGCCACGCCCACGGGCGGCACGCTCACGGCCGCCCAGATCACCGAACGCACGGCCACCGTGCTGGCGGGGCGCTTCGCCACGCTGTGCACGGTGGAAGAGGCGCTGGCCCGCGCCGCATGATCGACGTCTGCTTCGTCGTCCTGCCCGGCACGCTGCTGCTGGACCTGGCCGGCATGGCCGAGGCCTTCCGCCTGGCCAACCAGCGCCTGGCGATGCGCGGCCGGCCGCCCGCCTACCGGCTGCGCTACCTGGGGCCGCGGCCGGCCGCCCGGTCGTCCGTGGGCGCGCAGGTGGCGGGGCTGGAGCCGCTGCCCGACACGCTGCCCGAAGGCGCCAGCGTGGTGCTGCTGGGCCAGCCCAGCGGTGGCGAGTCGCCGCTGATGCGCCCGCTGCCGCGCGACTGGACCGACACCCGCCGCTGGCTGGCCCGCGTGCTGGCACCGCGCCTGCAGGCCGGCACGGCGGAGCTCGTCACCATCTGCGCCGGCACGCTGCAGGCCGCCGACGCCGGCCTGCTGGCCGGCCGCCGCTGCACCACGCACCACGAAAGCCTGGACGACCTGCGCCGCCTGGCGCCGCAGGCCCAGGTGGTGGCCAACCGTGTCTTCGTGCAGGACGGCCCGGTGGCCAGCAGCGCCGGCTGCACGGCCGGCATCGACCTCGCGCTGCACCGCGTGGCGCGCGACTGCGG
>JAEUPH010000307.1 GCA_016790395.1 Rubrivivax sp.
GCGATCTCCCAGCCGATGTTCATCACGAGCCAGATTTCGTACATGGTTCGACTCCGTTTCAGACTCGGCCCTTGAGCACCGCCAGGTAGGCGGGCTTGAGCATGCGGTACTTCATCAGCCACGCGAAGAAGCTGTCGTTGAGCGGCTCGATCATCGGCAGGCTCGGGGTGAGGCGGCCTTCGTAGTCGAACTCGATCAGCATGGCGGAGCCCTCGCGCGTGATGAGCGGGCAGGAGGTGTAGCCGTCGAAGGACTGATCGGCCTTGCGCCCGGAGATCACCTCCACCAGGTTGTGGGCCACCAGCGGTGCGCTCTTCTTCACCGTGGCGGCGGTCTTGCCGCGCGGCGTGCCGTTGATGTCGCCGATGCCGAAGACGTTCGGGTAGCGGCGGTGCTGCAGCGTGCTCTTGTCCACCTCCAGCCAGCCACCGGCCGCGAACGGGCCTTCCTTCCAGGCCAGGTCGCTGTTCTTCACCGCGTCGGGCGCGCGCATCGGCGGCACGACGTGAATGAAGTCGTAGGGCAGCTCCTGCTTCTCGCCAGCGGGCGAGACGAAGGTGGCACGGCGCGCGCCGATGTCGATGGCTGCCAACCTGCGTGAGAACGCGACATCGATGCCCAGCGTCTTCCAGCGTTCCAGAACGTTGTCGTTGACCACCTTCACGCCGAAGACGTTGCCCAGCGCCGACTGGAAGCTGATCCTGGAGCGATCCAGCGAGCCGGCCTTGAGCAGACGGTCGCGCAGCATGAAGCTCATCTTCGAGGGGGCGCCGGCGCACTTCAGCGGCGTGGCGGGCAGCGTCATCACCGCGTTGCCGCCCTGGGTGGCAAAGGCCTGCATGGCCGCCCAGGTGGCCTGTGCCGCCTCCGGGCCGGGATAGACGCTGGTCAGGCCCGGCGCCTTGTCCGTGCCGATGGCGGCCACATCCATGCCTTCGATCTGCGCGAAGTCGAGCTGCACCCCGGTGGCCACCACGAGGAAGTCGTAAGGCACCCGCTGGCCACCTGCGGTGACCACGGTGTTGGCCGCCGGGTCGAAGCCGGCCACCATGTCCTTCAACCACGCCACCCCGGCAGGATGGAAGTCGGCGTTGCGCTCGCGAACCTTCTCCACCGGCCACACGCCTGTGGCCACCAGCGTGTAGCCGGGCTGGTAGTTGTGCTCTTCCTTGCGGTCGATGATCGTGATCTTCGCGCCATCGAGCATCTTCGACAGCCGGTTGGCCACGGCAATGCCGCCCAGGCCGCTGCCGGCGATGACGATGCGGGCCGAGGTCTTGACGGCGGCGCGGGCAGGGGCCGGCGCCGCGGCTGCCCCGGCCATGACCGGTGCTGCCGTGAGCGCCTGCAGCCAGCGCCGGCGGGTTGGGTCCATCGCGGACGCGGTGCGCTTGTCTTTCATGCTTGTCTCCTTGCTTGGGCGCGGGCCGCAGCAGCCCGGCGTCGGTCGCGCAGTGGTCTGCGCTGGTGTCGGGTGGCGGTCAGAAGGCCAGCGTGTTGACGCCCGGCTTGAGGAGGTGGGCCGCCACCTCGGCGGGCTTGGCCGGCGTGACGCCGGCGATGAGGTCGCTGGCCTGCTTGCCCGTGTTGGGCAGGTACAGGGCGCAGACCTCGACCTTGGCGCCGGCCTTGATCACGGCCTGCAGCATCTGCTGCGGCGTCACGTTGCGCGGCTTGAGCGTGGGCATTTCCTTGCCGACCAGAGCGATGTCGCCTGCGGCGTCGCAGAGCAGCACGCGGACGGCGGCCTTCTGCTCCAGCGCCTGTCCGGCAAGCACGAGCCCGGCGCCCTGGGCCATCGCGTTGCCGGAGTGGATGTTGACAAAAAGTTCTTCGGCGTGAACCGTGCCGGCGGCGAGCAGGGCGGCCGCGATGAGGTGGGACTTCTTCATGGTGCAGGACTCCAGGTTTTGGGGACGGGGATCGGTCGCGGCAGGGCTGGGATCAGCGGTACTGCCGCAGGTAGTTCCATTCGAAGCCGCGCTTGGCCCAATGGAACAGCCGGGTGGATGGAAGCAGCCAGTTGCGTTCGGGCGTGCGCCAGATCAGCGTGCCGCGGGCCAGGCCATCGACGATGCAGATCAACTCCACCTTGAACGTGGCATCGAGGCTGCGGCCCGCCAGGTCGCCCAGCAGGTTCTCGGCGGCCACCGCCGCCTGCAGGTCGGCCATGTGGGCCTGCTTGGGCATCCAGTCCGGGCCGGGGAAGCTGCCGGAGTCGCCGACCACGTAGACGCGCTCGGTGCCGGGAATGCGGCACTGCGCATCGGCCTGCAGCAGACCGCCGGGCGAGCGCGGCAGGTCCGTGGCGTCGAACCAGGCGTTGCCCGTCATGCCGGGCATGAAGAGGATCAGGTCGGCAGCGAACTCGCCACCTTCGGTGACCACCTTGTCGGCGTCGAAGCGCTTGAGCTTGTGTCCCAGGTGCGTGCGGATGTCGCGCCGCGACATCTCGTCCAGCAGGTGCTTCACGGCCTTGGGCCCGAGGCGGTTGCCGGGTTCTGTGCTGGGGTTGAAGAAGACGATTTCGAAGCGGTCGCGCCGGCCTTCGCGCCTAAGTTGCTCGTCGATGCCGAAGAGGAACTCGAACATCGGCCCGCCGCGAACGGCCGAGGGCTCGTTCGGGTTGCCGGCGAAGCCGACCGCGAGGGTGCCGCCCTGCATGTCGCGCAGGCGGTCGCGGATGCGCTCGGCCGCGGCGATGCCCTCGCAGGGCGTGATCGCGTGTTCGATCCCTGGCAGCTTCTTGAGGAAGCGGCCTCCGGTGGCGATGACCAGCGCATCGTTCGTCACATCGCCCAGACTCGTGCGCACCGTGCGTCCGCCATCGGCCAGGCCGGTGACCTCGGCGGGGTGGAAGTCCACATCCATGCGCCGCAGGAAGTTGTCCAGCGGCACCACCAGGTCGGCGCGCGTGCGCAGCCCGCTGGGGATCCAGATGATCCCGGGCAGGTAGTGCAGTTCGGCGCGTGGCGCCACCAGCGTGATCCGCGCGGCACGGTCACGCTGGCGCAGTTCGCGCACCGTGGACAGCGCGCCAAAGCCGGCGCCCAGCACGGTGATGCGGGCAGATGCGGTGGCAACGGTCACGCGACCTCCTTCTCGATCGGTAGCTCACGCACCCGGGCCAGGAACTCGTCGCGTGTGGCGCCCCCGAACCACGGGTGCCAGCGTCGCTGTTCGAGCACGTTGGACACGGCACGAGAACGCTGGGCGTGGCCGGTGAAGAGCAGCGTCTCGGAAGGCCGCTTGAACACGTCGTTCACGACGCTGTCCCACAACGCTTCGGGCAAGGCAGGGCGGGGCTGGAAGGGGCAGGCATCGACGGCCAGCAGCCCGCCGCAGAACAGGCGGTCGCGCCACAGGTAGCTCAGGCAACCGGCGGTGTGGCCCGGCGTCTGCAGCACCTGCACATGCTCGTTGCCGAAGGTCAGCACGCCATGCTCGGCCCCGCCGGCTGCCGCGCATGCGGGAAACTGGTGCTGGATGCGCGGCGCTCCCAGGGCGTCCAGCGATTCAGTCTCTCCCGCCAGCAGTGCGTCGTGCTCATGGGTGCGCAGCAGCCAGCGCAGTCGAAGATGGTGCTCTTCGAGCATGGCGCCCAGCAAGGGAACATCGGCACCGCGCGGGTCGATCAGCACGCCTTCGCCGGCCTCCAGGTCGGCCAGCAGGTAGCTCACCGCACCGCTGCGTTCGTCGTGCAGGAGACGGAAGTACATGGCTTGCTCTTTCGGCCGACCTCAGTGCTGCAGCTTCAGCGCGCTGGCCAGCAGCAGCGCCGCTGCGCAGGACCATCCCGAGAAGAAAGCACGCCAGACCCCGCGTCGCGGCACGAAACCCACACCGCGGACGAAGCCTGCGCTCATGGCCCAGAACAGTGCGAGGGCCAGCGTGTGGTCGGCCTTGCCCGCGGCATCGGCCATGAGGGGCGGGTACAAGGTGCCCCCCACCATGATCAGCAGGCCCACCGCCAGGCTGGGCCGGTGCATGCGTGCGGGGCCGGAAACCGGTGGGGTGGCGGAGGCATCCACGTTCAGCGCTTCCAGGCAGCGGAACGCTCGGCCGCTTCCGCGCGACCGCCTTCGTTCTCGCCCCACATCGCGTTCATGATGGCCAGCAACACCGCGAATCCGACGCCGAGCATCCAGGCGAAGTACCACATGGCAGGTTCCTTTCAGGCGGCGTCGTCGCCGATGAGGATGCGCGTGTCGCCCGCATAGCGGTGTGGCGGAACCTCGAGGTTGGTCGGCGCCGGCTTGTTCTTGAACACCCGCCCGGCGCCGTCGAAGGTGGAGCCGTGACAGGGGCAGAAGAAGCCGCCGGGCCAGTCAGCCGGCAGGCTGGGGTTGTTGGCGCCCCGAGGGGCGTCGCTCGGCGAGCAGCCCAGGTGGGTGCAGATGCCCACGGCGACGAAGACCTCGGGCTTGATGGCCCGAGCCGTGTTCTTCGCATAGGCCGGCTGTTGCTGCTGGGTGGACCGCGGGTCCACGAGGTCGCTGTCGTGGCCCTCCAGCGCAGCCAGCATCTGCGGCGTCCGCCGCACCACCCACACCGGCTTGCCGCGCCACTCAACCGTCTTGGCGCCACCGGGTGGGACGTCCGAGATGTCCACCTCCACCGGGCCGCCCGCGGCCTTGGCGCGCTCGCTGGGTGCGAAGCTCGACACGAAGGGCACGGCCGTGCCCAGCGCTGCGGTGCCGCCGGCAACACCGGTGGCGATGAGCCACCGCCGCTTGCGGGGGTCGTCAGGGTCGGCGGCGACCGCAGGGCAGGTGATGGGCAGGGCAGGGTTCATGGCGTGCGGGTGGAGGCAGGAGGGACGTCAATAAGCGGTGTGTTCGTTGGCGCGTATGTGCGCCACAGTGACCTTGCCGCGCATCACGCGGTAGGCCCAGGAGGTGTAGAAGACGATGAGCGGCATGAAGAGCACCGTGGCCCAGAACATCAGGCCCAGGGTCAGGTGGCTGGATACGCTGTCCCAGACCGTCAGGCTCGCGTTGGGGTGGGTTGACGAAGGCATCACGAACGGGAACATCGCGCCACCGGCGGTTCCGATGACGCCCAGCACGGCCAGGGACGAGGCGACGAAGGCGCCGAGCGTGCGGCGCGCCACCGCCAAGGCAGCCGCGGCCAGCGCCCCGGCCACGCCCAGAGCGGGCAGCAGCCACAGCAGCGGTTGCCTGTCGTAGTTCATCCACCACGCACCGGCATGGCGCGCGACGGTCTTCGAGAGCGGGTCCGGCAGCGCTGCCGGGTCGATGGTCGAGGTGATCACGAAGCCCTCGATGCCACCGAACTTCAGCCACAGGCCGGCGCCTGCGAAGGACACCACCATCAGCAGGGCTGCGCCCACGGTGCCCCGCACGGCACGCTGCTGGATGGCGCCTTCGGTGCGGTGCGCCAGGTAGGTGCCGCCCTGCATCGTGATCATCGCGCTGCTGACAACGCCAGCCAGCAGGGCAAAGGGGTTGAGCAACTGCCAGAAGCTGCCGGTGTAGGAACTGATGAGGTAGTCGTCGAAGCCGAAAGGCACGCCTTGCAGCAGGTTGCCGAAGGCCACGCCGAAGATCAGCGGCGGCACCGCGCCCCCCACGAACAGGCCCCAGTCCCAGGTGCTGCGCCAGCGGGGGTCGTGGATCTTGCTGCGGTAGTCGAAGCCCACCGGGCGGAAGAACAGCGCCCACAGCACGGCCAGCATGGCCCAGTAGAAGCCGCTGAAGGCGGTGGCGTAGACCAGCGGCCAGGCCGCGAAGATGGCGCCGCCGCCGGTGATGAACCAGACCTGGTTGCCGTCCCAGTGCGGACCGACGGTGTTGATGACCACGCGCCGTTCGTCGTCGCCGCGGCCGACGAAGGGCAGCAGCGTGCCCACGCCCATGTCGTGGCCGTCCATGATGGCGAAGCCCACCAGCAGCACGCCGACGAGCAGCCACCAGATGATCTTGAGGGTCGGGTAGTCGATCATGGTGCGCGCCTCAGGCGTGTGCGGGTTCGTTCTGGTAGCGGCCGGTGCCCAGCGAGCCCGGCCCCTGGCGGGCGAACTTCTGCATCAGGTAGATCTCGACGATCAGGAGCACCGTGTAGAAGCCGATGAAGCCGGCCAGCGAGCCGTACAGGCTTTTGACGCTGAGCGTGGACACGCTCATGTGGGTGGGGAGCACGCCGTAGATGGTCCAGGGCTGGCGGCCGTACTCGGCCACCACCCAGCCCAGCTCGCTGGCCAGCCAGGGCGCCGGCAGCATGAGCACGGCGGCACGGAGCAGCCAGGGCCGGGCGCGGCACCCGCTCCTGATCGTGCTCCAGAAGGCCAGGCCGAACAGCAGCAGCATGGCGAATCCGAGGCCGACCATGATGCGGAAGCTCCAGAACATCGGGGTGACCCGCGGCACCGTGTCGTGCATGGCGCGGTCGATCATCTCGGGCGTCGCCATCCGCACGTCGGTGGTGTACTTTTTCAGCAGCAGCCCGAAGCCCAGGTCGCCCTTCGTGGCTTCGAGCACTCGCAGGGCCTCGACATCGCCGCGGTTCTTGCGCAGCGTCTCCAGGGCCGTCACCGCCGCGATGCCATTGACGATGCGTTCTCGGTTCTTCGCCTTGATCTCGTGGATGCCGGGAATCTGCTTGCTGATCGAGCGGGTGCCGATCAGCCCCATCACGTAGGGGATCTCGACTTCCCAGTCGTTCTTCTGGGCTGCCTCGTTGATGCCGGCCACCAGCTTCAGTCCTGCGGGCGCCGGTTCGGTTTCCCACATCGCCTCCAGCGCCGCCATCTTGGTCTGCTGGGCCTCGCCCACCGTGTAGCCACTCTCGTCGCCCAGCACGATGACGCTGAGCACGCTGGCCAGGCCGAAGGCCGACGCGACGCGGAAGCTGCGCCTGGCGAACTCGACGTCACGACCCTTGAGCAGGTACCAGCTGGACACCGACAGCACGAACATGGGACCCGTCACGTAGCCGGCCGACACCGTGTGCACGAACTTGGCCTGTGCATCGGGGTTGAAGACCACGGCCCAGAAGTCGGTCATCTCCATGCGCATGGTCTGGTAGCTGAACTCCGCGCCTACCGGGTTCTGCATCCAGCCATTGGCGATCAGGATCCAGAGCGCGGAGAGGTTCGTGCCCACGGCCATGAGCGTGGTCACCATCAGGTGCTGTGTCTTCGTCAGCCGGTCCCAGCCGAAGAAGAACAGGCCAATGAAGGTGCTCTCCAGGAAGAAGGCCATCAGCCCTTCGATGGCCAGCGGGGCGCCGAAGATGTCGCCCACGTAGTGCGAGTAGTAGGCCCAGTTGGTACCGAACTGGAATTCCAGCGTGATGCCGGTGGTGACGCCGAGCGCGAAGTTGATGCCGAAGAGCTTGCCCCAGAAGCGGGTCATGTCCGTCCAGATGACGTTGCCTGTCATCACGTAGACGCTTTCCATGATGACCAGCAGCCAGACCATGCCCAGCGTCAGGGGCACGAAGAGGAAGTGGTACATCGCCGTGGCGGCAAACTGCAGGCGCGACAGGTCGACGAGTTGTTCCGAGATCAAGGTTGTGCTCCGCTGGGGACCGAGGGCAAGGGGGTGGCGTCGACAGGCGAGCCCATGTGGGCAGCGGCACGATCGGCATCGACGCCGACACGGTCGTCCCGCACGAAGGCCCACCACAGTGCGGTCAGTACCACCAGCTTCAGCGCCACGGCGATGGCGAGGTGGCGGACAAGACGGTCCTGGGCGGCCTTCATACCGTGATAGGTATCAAGACGCGTGCCACTGGGGTTGCAGCCAGAAAGTCGTTGTCAATCAATGGCTTGCGGTTCCGGCGTGGCCGCGGCTGCCAGCGTGCATGCAGATTGGCTCTGCCAAGTTGGCGGCGAACTGCCAGAATGACAGCCAAGATCAGCGATGGCGTAGGCGAGCTGGCCGGGAAGTCTGCCCTGTATATGCGACACCACTTATATGCTGTGTTGCTGATGTCGCCCCGACCGAGACGTCCACATTCCGGTCCCGTGCTGCATCTCTGCCAACTTGAAGAACCGTCACATGCAACTTGAGACCACGCTCCACCCAGTCTCCCGGCACGGCTCAAGTGGCGAGCGGCGCCGCACAGGGCTTCGCTGGTCGGCGTCGACAGCGCTGGCGGGCTGCGGCCAGACTGAGGCTTCGACGGACGCGGTGCCCTGTACGGAGGTGCGCCTGTTCCGCATACCGCGCGCGCTGATCGGCCTGCTGGTGCAAGACCGCTACGAGCTTCCGCGCGGGCTGATGCAGCGCTCGCAGCGCGCACTGGGCGTGGCGGAAGCCTGGGTGTCGGATTTGTCCACCAGGCCAGCGCGTCGCCGCTTGCCGCACTTGCTGCGGCGCCTGGCCTTGCACGCGGGCACGGACGCCACCAACTGCCTGCCCAGGCGAGAGGAGATCGGCGCGATGCTGGACTTGACGATCGAGACAGCCAGCCGGCTGGTCCGTGCCCTGCGTCGCGAGGGCGTGCTCACGCTGTTGCCGCGACGCAGCGCCGCGCTCGACCGCGGCGCCCTTCGCAAGGCTTTGCAGTCCGAGGGCGCGGCGTGATCGCTCAAGCACCCTTGCAAGGCCTCTGACGCATGGCCACCGTCCTGCCCGAGCTCGTGTCCTACCTGGAAGGGCTGCCCGAGCCGCACATCCTGTTCGATCGCCAGTACCGGATCCTCGCGGCCAATGCGGCCTACCGGCGCCAGTTCAGCCCGCAGACCTCGGTGGTCGGGCGCACCTGCTACGAGGTGTCGCACCACTTCAGCGTGCCTTGCGACCAGGCCGGCGAGAGCTGTCCGCTGGCACGCTCTCGCGAGTCGGGCCAGCGCGAACGGGTGCTGCACCTGCACCACACGCCGCACGGCGAGTCCTACGTCAACATCGAACTGGTACCCCTGCGCGATGCCAGTGGCGAGCAGGCCTACTTCATCGAGAAGATGGAGCCCTTGCGCGTGGCGCAGGGGCAGCCCGCCGCACAGGGCCTGATCGGGCGGTCCCCCGCGTTCCAGCGGATGCTGGAGCTGGTGTCGCGGGTGGGGCCTTCGCAGGCCAACGTGCTGCTCCTGGGTGAATCCGGCACCGGCAAGGAACTCGTGGCGCAGGCCGTGCATGAAGCCAGCCCGCGTGCCGCCAATCCGCTGGTGGTGGTGGACTGCGCCAGCCTGCCGGAGACGCTGTTCGAGAGCGAACTCTTCGGCCACGAGCGCGGCGCCTTCACCGGTGCGAATGCGAGCAAGCCGGGCCTGGTGGAGGCCGCCAGCGGCGGCACCTTGTTCCTGGACGAGGTCGGTGACATCCCGCTGCCCATGCAGGTCAAGCTGCTGCGCCTGCTGGAGAGCGGCACTTACCGGCGCGTGGGCAGCACCGAACTGCGCCGGACGGATGTTCGGGTGGTGGCGGCGACGCACCGCGACCTGAAGGCGATGGTGGCCGACGGCCGCTTCCGCGAAGATCTGTACTACCGCCTGAGCACCTTCCCGATCGCCTTGCCTGCCTTGCGTGACCGCACCGAGGACATCCCACTGCTGGCCGTGGCCTTGCTGGCCCGGGTGGCCCCGCAGCGCAGGATGGCGTTGTCAGCCGGGGCGCTGGCGGTGCTGCAGCGCCATCGCTTTCCGGGCAATGTGCGCGAACTGCGCAACGTGCTGGAGCGCGCAGCGCTGCTGGCCGATGGGACGACGCTCGATCCCGTGCATGTGGAGCGAGCGCTGGGCACTGATGCGCC
>JAEUPH010000015.1 GCA_016790395.1 Rubrivivax sp.
CTGATGCGCGGCTACGCCCAGCTGCTGCGCAACCCGCGCTTCGTGGCCCTGGTGTTCGCCAGCGGCGTGCCCTTCAACGGCATGTTCCTGTACGGCCTGGCCGCGCCGGCCTTCCTGGGTGAACACCTGAAGCTGGCGCCCACGCAGTACGCCTGGTTCTTCGTCGTCAACATCACCGGCATCATGGGCGGCGCCTGGTGGTCGGGCCGGCTGGCCGGGCGGCTGGCGCCGCGGCTGCAGATCCGACGCGGCTTCCTCATCATGGTGGCCGCCACGGTGCTGAACCTGATGCTGAACCTGGCCTTCACGCCCAACGCATGGTGGGCCTTCTGGCCCATCGGCCTGTACGCCTTCGGCTGGTCGCTGATGGTGCCGGCCGTCACGCTGCTGGCGCTGGACCAGGCGCCCGACCGCCGCGGCATGGCCTCGTCCATCCAGGCCAGCGTGGGCAGCCTGGCCAATGCGCTGGTGGCCGGTGTGGTGGTGCCGCTGGTGATGCATTCGACGGTGGCGCTGGCCGTGGCGTCGGCGCTGCTGATGGCCGTGGGCCTGCTGGCCTGGAACTGGGTGCGCCACCGGCTTTCGGCATAACCGGGCGTTCAAGTCGGGCTCGCTTGCGGCCGATATGGCCCCGAGGAGCCCGCACCATGATCCGCCGACCGTCCATTGCCTTCACCCCCCTGCTGCTGGCCAGCCTGATGGTCCCTGCCCTGGCGGCCGGCGACCACGCGGCGCCGGCCCACGCCGCCCCGGCCAAGCCCGCGGTTGCCAAGCCCGCGCCGGCGCCGGCTGCCGGCTCCGTCGCCAAGCCGGGCGCAGAAGCCGCGAAGCCGCCCGTGGATGCCGCACCGGTGCCGCTCGATCCGCTGGAGACCTTGCGCCAGCGCCTGGCCGAGCGCCTGTCCGCCACGCGCAACAGCGCGCAGGGTGGGCCCTACGACGTGCGGGTGACGCCCAAGGCCAACGCCCCTGCCGATGCCCATGCCACGGCACCTTCGGCCAAGCCGGCCTCGCTGCGCACCGGGGGCCATGCCGCGCCGGCGAAGGCCAAGGGCTCGGCGGCGGCGACGCCCGACGGCCACGGCCCCGCTCACTGGGACTACAAAGGCCCCACCGGCCCGGCCGCCTGGGGCGGCCTGAAGCCCGAGTTCTCGCTGTGCAACGTGGGGCAGCGCCAGAGCCCCATCGACATCCGCGGTGGCCTGGCTGTGGACCTGGAACCGGTGAAGTTCGACTACCAGGCCAGCCGCTTCGGCGTGGTCGACAACGGCCACACGGTGCAAGTGAACGTGGCGGCGGGCAATGCCATCGAGGTCGGCGGCAAGCGTTTCGAACTGGTGCAGTTCCACTTCCACCGGCCTTCGGAAGAACGCATCGACGGGCGCCAGTTCGAGATGTCGGTGCACCTGGTGCACAAGGACGAGCAGGGCAAGCTGGCCGTCGTCGCCTTGCTGTTCGAGAAAGGGTCGCCCAATCCGACGCTGCAGAAGGTGTGGAACAACCTGCCGCTGGAGCGCAACGAGGAGAACGCGGCGCGCTCGCCGCTGGAATTGGCCGACCTGCTGCCCACCGACCGCCGCTACTACACCTACATGGGCTCGCTGACCACGCCGCCCTGCAGCGAAGGCGTGCAGTGGATCGTCATGCGCCAGCCGGTGACGCTGACGCCCGAGCAGATCGACATCTTCGCGCGCATCTACCCGATGAACGCGCGCCCGGTGCAGCAGGCCTCGGGCCGCCGCATCATGCAGAGCAACTGACTCAGCGTCGCAGCAGCAGCGCCGGCCACAGCCACAGGCTGGCGAACCACAGCGCCACGCGGCTCGCGCTCAGCGGCCGTGTCTCGTGCGCGGCCACGCGCATGAAGAGCACCACCGCGCCCACCACCACGTAGAGCATCAGCGCGCTGTACAGGCCGGCGCGCCACGCGTAGCTGTCGCCGAAGGCGTCGCCCAGCCAGCGCCCCAGCAGTGCTGCCGCGAACACCGACAGCAGCAGCGCCAGGGCAACGCCCGCGATGGCGTGGCGCATGCGGTACAGCGGGTCTTGGTAGGACATGGCGCGGGTTGAACCCTCTTGCGGCGGCGGGTGGCGCCGAGTATCACCGCGGCCATGAAGCCCCACCGCCTCTCCCGTCTCGGCTGGCTGTGCGCCGGCCTGCTGGCCCTGGCGCCCGCTGCCCAGGCACGCGTCTCGCGCATCGTCGTCGACGAGACGAAGCCCCTGCCGCCGGCGCCCGGGCAGACGCTGGCCTACGAGCAGATCTCGGGCCGCGCCTTCGGCGAGCTCGACCCCGCTCTGCCGGGCAACGCGATCATCCAGGACATCCGTCTCGGCCTTGCGGCCGACGGCAAGCTGCACTACGTGGCCAGCTTCGTCGTCACGCGGCCGGTCGACGCGACGCAGGCCAGCGGCCTGATGTGGCACGACGTGCCCAACCGCGGCTGGCCCATCACGCTGAACGCGCGCGAGCGCCGCTTCGGCGACATCGGCCTGGCCAGCGCCTGGCAGGGTGACAACGCCGGCGGCACCGCCGTGCGCGCCACCATGCCGGTGGGCGGCCGCCATTTCCTGCAGTTGCCGGTGGCGAAGAACGCCGACGGCAGCGCCATCACCGGCCAGGTGCTCGGGCGCATCGTGAACCGCTCGGGGCCGGCGTCCCAGGGCCTGATCGTGCTGAGCAACCCGCTCCCCTACCGGCCGGCCACGCTGGACACGAAGGCGGCGCGGCTGGTCTCGCGCGATGGCGAGTCCACGCGCGGCGACGTCAAGGGCGAACAGCCCATCGCCGACACCGATTGGGCCTGGGCCCGCTGCGGCCCCGGCCTCCCCTTCCCGGGCACGCCCGACCCGACGCAGATCTGCCTGAAGCAGGGCTTCGACGCGCGCAAGCTCTACCAGGTGGTCTTCACCGCCCAGGACCCGCCCGTGCTCGGTGCCGGCTTCGCCGCCTGGCGCGACGTGGCGCAGTGGTTCAAGACCGCCAAGGCCGACGACGCGGGCACGCCCAACCCGCTGGCCGGGATGGTGAAGCACAGCATCGCGCGCGGTGTCTCGCAGAGCGGCAACTTCCTCCGCGGGTGGCTGCACCTGGGCTTCAACCAGGGCGAAGACGGTACCCAGGTGCACGACGGCCTCTGGGCCATCATCGCCGGCCGGCGCATCGCGCTGAACTTCCGCTGGGCGCAGCCCGATGGTGTGCTGGAGCTCTACCAGGCCGGCAGCGAAGGCCCGCAGTGGTGGGCGAAGTGGCCCGACCCCGTGCGCGGCGGGCCGCCGGCGGGCATCCTGGACCGCTGCAGCGCCAGCAGGACCTGCCCGAAGATCATGGAGCACTTCGGCTCGGCCGAGGTGTGGTCGCTGAAGATGACGACGGAATGGGTGGGCACGGCCGCCGACGCCGACATCCCGCTGCCCGACAACGTGCGCCGCTACTACCTGGCCGGCACCGGGCACGGCGGTGGCGAAGGCGGCTTCGACAGCAGCCTGAACCCACCGCCGGTGGCGAACTGCCCCGGCAACAACTTCGGCGCCGGTCTGCTGCCGGCCAACCCGCTGCCGCACACCGAGACGGTGAACGCGCTGCGCGTGCACTTCCGAAGTTGGGTGATGAAGGGCACGCCACCGCCGGCGAGCGTGTGGCCGCGCCTGGCGCGCGGCGAACTGGTTGACGCGAACAAGGCTGCGATGGGCTTTCCCACCTTGCCGGGCCTGCGACCGACGATCCCCGAGCCCGACTTCATCATGCCGGTGCTCGACTACGACTGGGGCCCGCAGTTCAACCCCACCGACGGCAGCGGCGTGCCGACGAATGTGCCGCCGCCCATCCGCCGCGCCATCCGCATGCGGGTGCCGCGCGTGAACGCCGACGGCAACGAAATCGGCGGTGTGCCCGCCGTGCTGTACTGGGCGCCGCTGGGCACCTACCTGGGCTGGAACGTCACGGCCGGCGGCGAGCGGCCCTTTCATGAAGGGCAGATCTGCAACTACGCCGGCGGCATGATCCCCTTCGCGAAGACGCAGGCCGAGCGCGAAGCGCGCGGCGATCCGCGCCTGTCACTCCAGGAGCGCTACGGCAGTCACGAGGGCTACGTGAGAACGGTGAAGAACGCCGCCCACATCGCCCAGCGCGCCGGCTTCCTGCTGCCCGAGGACGCCGAGGCGCTGGTGAAGCAGGCCGAGGCGAGCCAGGTGCTGAAGTAGCCGAGCAGGGGCGCAAAGTGGGGGGATCGCGCTCGCTACGACCTCACAAAGCACTTTCATACCCCCTGCCAAGTGCTTAATTTGGAAGGTGTTTTTTCCGCCGCCAGCCTGAAGTTGTGGCTGTAAGTGCTTGATTTGATTGATTTTTCAGCCCCCTGACGCGTTGACCCCTCCGAATCGCTCGGGTACAGTGGGAGATCGTGTGATTTAGTGGGGCGCGGTGTCGAATCTGGTTTTTCGCGGTGGGCCGGTGGTCACCCTGGACGGGAAGGGGCGCGTGACCGTGCCCGCCCGCTGGCGTGACCTGCTGATGGCCACCGTCAACGGCCAGCTCATCATCGCCCGCAAGAACGACGGCTGCCTGGGCGTCTACCCGCCGCCGGTGTGGGATCAGATCGAGTCCGTGGCCCTGGGCATGCCGGCCGAGTTCGACGCCTGGCGCCGCTTCTACATCGGCAGCGCCACCGAGGTGGAGATCGACGGCGCCTCGCGCCTGCTTGTGCCCCCTGAACTGCGCGACTGGGCGG
Organism: Rubrivivax sp.; assembly: GCA_016790395.1. Classification (GTDB taxonomy): domain Bacteria; phylum Pseudomonadota; class Gammaproteobacteria; order Burkholderiales; family Burkholderiaceae_C; genus Rubrivivax. The sequence goes on from JAEUPH010000015.1 coordinate 4,731, forward strand.
GCCTCAACGACAAGGTCAAGTTCATGGGCGTGGGCTCGTACTTCGAGCTCTGGGACACCGTCCGCTACGAAGCCCATGACCTCACCGAGCGCGCCAAGGGCATGCCCGAGGTCCTGCGCAACCTGGTCATCCGGTGAGCGCCGAACACGCATGGCGCCACACCACCGTGCTGCTCAACGAGGCCGTCCTGGCCCTGGTGAAGCAGCCCGATGGCGTGTTCGTGGACGGCACCTTCGGCCGCGGCGGGCACTCGCGTGCGGTTCTCGCGAAGCTGTCGCCGGCGGGGCGCCTGGTGGCCTTCGACAAGGACCCGGAAGCCATCGCCGAGGCCGCCACGATCGACGACCCGCGCTTTGCCATCCGCCACGCCGGCTTCGGCGACATGGCTTCCGAATTGCGCGGCCTGGGCATCGCGCGAGTGCAGGGCGTGCTGCTGGACATCGGCGTCAGTTCGCCGCAGATCGACAACCCCGAGCGCGGATTCAGCTTCCGCCACGACGCACCGCTGGACATGCGCATGGACACCACGCGCGGCGAGACGGCGGCCGAGTTCCTGGCACGCGCCGATGTGCGCGAGATCGCGGAGGTGATTCGTGACTATGGCGAAGAACGGTTTGCTGTTCAGATTGCAAAGGCGCTTGTCGCTCGCCGCGAAAGCGGGTCTCCCGTCGTTCGCACCGGCGAACTGGCCGCACTCGTGGCTCGCACCGTCAAGACCCGCGAGCAAGGCCAGGACCCTGCAACGCGCACGTTTCAGGCTCTACGGATTCATGTCAACGCCGAGCTTGAAGCGCTCGAGCAGGGGCTGAACGCAGCGCTGGCGCTGCTGGCCCCGGGTGGTCGTCTCGTGGTGATCAGCTTCCATTCGCTGGAGGACCGCATCGTCAAGACCTTCATCGCCCGTGAAAGCCGCGACGCGTTCGACCGCCGCGCGCCCATGGCGCCGCCGCGCGCGCTGCGCCTGGCGGCGCTGGGCCGCCTGAAGCCCTCGGAGGCCGAGATCGCCGCCAATCCGCGCGCGCGCTCGGCCGTCATGCGCGTGGCCGAGCGCACGGAAGCTCCGCTGTGACCAAGCTCAACGTGCTGCTCATCGTGGCGCTGCTGGCCAGCTGCCTGCTGCTGGTGAACACGGCCTACGAGTCGCGCCGCCTGTTCGCCGCGCTGGACGCCGCCCGTGCCGAGCAGAAGCAGCTGGACGCCGAGTTCAAGCGCCTGGACGCCGAGGCCCAGGCCCAGGGCACGCACTTGCGCGTGGAGCGCACGGCGCGCGAGAAGCTGGCCATGCGCACGGCCACGCCGGCCGTCACGGCCTACGTCTTCGATGGTCCCGCTTCGGCGGCCGGGGTGCAACGATGAGCCGCACCATCCCCACCAGCGTGCGCAGCGTCAACTACGCCACCAGCCCCTTGCTGGCGAGCAAGACGCCGCCCTGGCGCTCTCGTTTCGTGGTGGCGCTGGTGGGCCTGGCCTTCCTGGGGCTGCTCGGCCGCGCCGTGCACCTGCAGATCGTCAACACCGACTTCTACCAGGCGCAGGGCGAGAAGCGCTTCGTGCACCACCAGCCGCTGCCGGCCAGCCGCGGCCGCATCCTCGACCGCAACGGCCTCGTGCTGGCCACCAGCGTGGCCCTGCCCACGGTGCAGGTGGACGCCAAGCTCTTCGCCGCCGACGTGGCGCAGCGCAAGGCGCTGGCGAAGGTGTTGGGCATGCCGGCGCCCGAGCTGGAGGACAGGCTCGAAGGCGTCTCCGGCGCCGTGGTCCTCAAGCGCATGGTGGAAGAGCCGGTCTGGCAACAGGTGAAGGCACTGGGCCTGAAGGGCGTGTACGAGGTGCGCGAATACAAGCGCCGCTACCCCGAGGGCGAGTCCTCGGCCCACGTGGTGGGCTTCACCGACATCGACGGCAAGGGCATCGAAGGCATCGAGCTCGGCTTCCAGAAGGAGCTCATCGGCCAGGCCGGCCGCCGCACCGTGCTGCGCGACCGCCTGGGCCGCGTGGTGGAGGACGTCGGCGACCAGGCCAACCCGGTGAACGGCCGCGACATCACGCTGTCGCTCGACAGCAAGGTGCAGTTCTTCGCCTACCAGCGCGTGCGCGACGCCGTGAAGGAGCACAAGGCCAAGGCCGGCAGCGTGGTGGTGCTGGACACGCTGACGGGCGAAGTGCTGGCCCTGGCCAACTACCCCAGCTACGACCCCGCCGAGCGGGCGCGCCCGCGCGAGGCCATCCGCAACCGCGCGCTGACCGACGTCTTCGAGCCCGGCTCCACGATGAAGCCGCTGGTGGCCGCGCTGTCGCTGGAGACCGGGCGCGTGAAGCCCGACACCGTGCTCAACACCGCGCCGGGCAGCCTGGTGGTGGGCCCGCTGGTGGTGAAGGACGCGCACCCCCACGCCGGCCTGACGGTGGCCGAGACCATCCAGAAGAGCAGCAACATCGGCGCCGCGCGCCTGGCCATGGCCATGCCGGCGCGCGAGCTGTGGGAGCTGTTCAGCAGCGTGGGCTACGGCCAGCGGCCGCAGATCAGCTTTCCCGGTGCCATCACCGGTCGGCTGAAGCCCTGGAAGACCTGGCGCCCGGTGGAGCAGGCGACCATGGCCTACGGCTACGGCCTGTCGGCGTCGCTGCTGCAGATGGCGCGCGCCTACACGCCGCTGGCGCGCGACGGCGACGTCATTCCCATGACCATGCTCAGGCGGGAAGCCGACGAGCCCGTGGTCGGCCTGCGCGTGTTCTCGGCCGACACCTCGCGCGAGGTGCGCCGCATGCTGCAGATGGCCGCCGGCCCGGGCGGCACGGGCACCAAGGCGCAGACCATCGGCTACTCGGTGGGTGGCAAGAGCGGCACCGCGCACAAGCAGGAAGGCAAGGGCTACGCCACCAACAAGTACCGCTCGTGGTTCGTGGGCATGGCGCCCATCTCGTCGCCCCGCATCATCGTCGCGGTGATGGTCGACGAGCCGAGCAACGGCCTGCACTACGGCGGCGACGTGGCCGCGCCGGTCTTCAGCCAGGTGGTGCAGCAGACGCTGCGCATGATGAACGTGGCACCGGACATCGACGTCAAGGCGCAGATCAACGCCAAGACGGCGCCGCCGCCCGAGCCGGAGAGCTACTGACCGTGGCCGCCGCCGACATCGCCACCTTCCACGCCTCCGCCGAGGCCGCCGCCTGGCTGGCCGAGCGCGTGCGCGGCCGGCTGCGCACCGACAGCCGCGCCGTGCAGCCGGGCGACGGCTTCATCGCCTGGCCCGGCCACGCGCGCGACGGCCGCAGTTACGTGCCGCTGGCGCTGGGCGCCGGCGCCGCGGCCTGCCTGGTGGAAGCCGAAGGCGTGGGGGCCTTCGGCTTCACCGACGAGCGCATCGCCGCCCTGCCGGGCCTGAAGGCCGCCACCGGCGCCGTGGCCGACACTTTCTTCGCGCAGCCCAGCGCCGTGCTGGACGTGGTGGCCACCACCGGCACCAACGGCAAGACCAGCACCGCCTGGTGGACGGCGCAGGCCCTCACGCGGCTGGGCCGCCGCTGCGGCGTCATCGGCACGCTGGGCGTGGGCGCGCCGCCCGTCGAGGGCGAGGCCGGCGACGTGGCCCATACCGGCCTGACCACGCCCGACCCGGTGACGCTGCACAGCGCCTTCCGCAGCTTCGTGGACCTGGGCTTCTCGGCCTGCGCGCTGGAGGCCTCGTCCATCGGGCTGGTGGAACAGCGCCTGGCCTCGGCGCGCATCGATGTCGCGCTCTTCACCAACTTCACGCGCGACCACCTCGACTTCCACGGCACCATGCCCGCCTACTGGGCCGCCAAGCGCTCGCTCTTCGGTTGGCCGGGCCTGCGCGCCGCCGTCATCAACATCGATGACGCGCAAGGCGAGCTGCTGGCGCGCGAACTGAAGGGCACGGGCATCGACGTCTGGACGGTGTCGCTGCGGGGCGCCGCCCGCCTGGTGGGTCGCGGCCTGCACTACGAGCGCGGCGGCCTGGCCTTCACGCTGGCCGAAGGGGGGCACGAGGCCGAGGTGAAGAGCACGCTGGTGGGCGACTTCAACGCCAGCAACCTGCTCGTCGTGCTGGGCGGCCTGCGCGCCCTGGGCGTGCCGCTGGCCGACGCGGCGCGCGTGGTGCCCGGGCTCACGTCCGTGCCCGGCCGCCTGCAGCGTGTGAGCGGGCGCGATGTCGACGTCGTGGTGGACTACGCCCACACGCCCGACGCGCTGGCCAAGGTGCTGCAGGCCATGCGCCCGCTGGCCAGCGGGCGCGGCGGCCGGCTGTGGTGCGTGTTCGGCTGCGGCGGCAACCGTGACGCCACCAAGCGGCCGCTGATGGGCGCCATCGCGGCGGCGGGCGCCGACCACGTCGTCGTCACCAGCGACAACCCGCGTGACGAGAAGCCCGACGAGATCCTGGCTCAGATCCTGGCCGGCGTCACCGGGCACGACGACATCGACGTCTTCGAAGACCGCCGTCAGGCCATCAACCACGCCGTGCGCAACGCCGCGCCGGGCGACGTGGTGCTGCTGGCGGGCAAGGGCCACGAGGACTACCAGGAAGTGGCCGGCGCCAAGCTGCCCTTCTCCGACCTGGAAGAAGCCCGTGTGGCGCTGGCGCTGCGCGAAGGGGCCCCGGGATGATGGCCACCCTCGCGCAGCTGCACGCGCTGCTGCCCGGCAGCCGCCTGGTCGGCGACGGCCGCATCGGTCTGGCCCGTGTGCACAGCGACACGCGCAGCCTGCAGCCGGGCGACTTCTTCGTCGCCCTGCGCGGCGAGCGCTTCGACGGCGCCGACTTCCTGCGGCAGGCGCGCGCTGCCGGCGCGCTGGCGTCGCTGGCCGAGCGTGGGTTGTCAGAAGACCAGCCCGGGCTCCTGGTGCCTGACGCGCTGGCCGCGCTGCAGCGCCTGGCCGCGGCCTGGCGCTTGCGCTTCAGCGGGCCGCTGGTGGCGGTGGCCGGCAGCAACGGCAAGACCACGGTCACGCAGATGGTGGCGTCCATCTTCCGTGCCTGGCAAGGAGACGCCGCACTGGCGACCGCCGGCAATTTCAACAACCACGTCGGCGTGCCGCTGACCCTGCTGCGCCTGCGGCCCGCGCACCGTGCGGCGGTGCTGGAACTGGGCATGAACCACCCGGGCGAAATCGCCCGCCTCGCCGCTTGGGCCGCGCCCACCGTGGCACTGGTGAACAACGCGCAGCGCGAGCACCAGGAGTTCATGGCCAGCGTGGAAGCGGTGGCGCGCGAGAACGGCGGCGTCATCGACGCGCTGCCGGCCACGGGCACGGCGGTGGTCCCGGCCGACGACGCCTTCACGCCGCTGTGGCGCGACATGGCCGGCGCGCGCCGCGTCATCACCTTCGGCGCGGGCGGTGACGTGCGCACCACCGCCGCCTGGCAAGGCGCGGCCTGGGCGCTCACGCTGCACACGCCCGCCGGCGACGTGGCCAGCACGCTTCAGCAGCCGGGCGAGCACAACCTGCGCAACGCGATGGCCGCTGCGGCCTGTGCGTTGGCGGCGGGTGCGCCGCTGGCCGCCATCGCCCAGGGGCTGGCCACCTTCACGCCGGTGGCCGGGCGCTCGCAGGCTCGCGTGCTGCAGCGCAACGGCCTTGCCGTGACGCTGGTGGACGACAGCTACAACGCCAACCCCGACTCCGTGCTGGCCGCCATCCGCGTGCTGGCCGCGCTGCCGGGTCCGCGCTGGCTGGTGCTGGGCGACATGGGCGAGGTGGGCGAACAAGGCCCGCAGTTCCATGCCGAGGTGGGCGCCGCGGCGCGCGCCGCCGGCATCGAGCATTTCTGGGCCGCCGGCGCGCTGATGGCGCACGCCGGGGCCGACCGTCACTTCGGCACCGTGGCCGAGCTGCTGGGCGCGCTGAGCGAAGCGCCGGCGGCCGCGTCGGTGCTGGTCAAGGGTTCGCGATTCATGAAGATGGAACAGGTGGTGAAGGCCCTGGAGCAGGAGGCCGCATGCTCCTGAGCCTGTCGCAATGGCTGATGCAGGCCTTCCCCGAGCAGTTCGGCTTCCTGCGCATCTTCCAGTACCTCACCTTCCGCGCGGTCCTGGCGGCGATGACCTCGCTGCTCATCGGCCTGGCCTTCGGGCCCTGGGTCATCCGCAAGCTCACCGAGATGAAGATCGGCCAGCCGATCCGCGAGTACGGGGTGCAGGCGCACCTGGGCAAGCGCGGCACGCCCACGATGGGCGGCGTGCTGGTGCTCATCGGCATCGGCGCGTCCACGCTGCTGTGGTTCGACTGGAGCAACCGCTTCGTGTGGGTGGTGATGCTGGTCACCTTCGGCTTCGGCGCCATCGGCTGGGTGGACGACTACCGCAAGGTTGTGCACAAGGACCCGGAAGGCATGCGCAGCCGCGAGAAGTTCTTCTGGCAGACGCTGATCGGCCTGGTGGCCGCGCTGTACCTGGCCTTCAGCGTTTCCGAGACCAGCAACCTGCGCGTGCTGGAGCTGTTCCTGCGCTGGGTGAGCAGCGGCTTTTCGAACGAACTGCCGCCGCGCGCCGACCTGATGGTGCCCTTCTTCAAGACGGTGAGCTACCCGCTGGGCGTGTTCGGCTTCATTTTCCTGACCTGGTTCGTCATCGTCGGCTGCAGCAACGCGGTGAACTTCACCGACGGGCTGGACGGCCTGGCCATCATGCCGGTGGTGATGGTGGGCAGCGCCCTGGGCGTGTTCGCCTACGTCATCGGCCGCGCCGATTTCTCGCGCTACCTGTTGTTCCCGCACATCCCGGGGGCCGGCGAACTGCTGGTGTTCTGCGCCGCCATGGCCGGCGCGGGCCTGGCCTTCCTGTGGTTCAACGCCAGCCCGGCGCAGGTGTTCATGGGGGACGTGGGCGCGCTCTCGCTGGGCGGCGCCCTGGGCACCATCGCCGTCATCACGCGGCAGGAGATCGTGCTGGGCATCATGGGCGGCGTCTTCGTCGCCGAGGCCCTGTCGGTGATGGTGCAGGTGGCCTGGTTCAAGTTCACCAAGCGCAAGTTCGGCGTGGGCAAGCGCATCTTCCTGATGGCCCCGCTGCACCACCACTTCGAGAAGAAGGGCTGGGCCGAGACCCAGGTCGTGATCCGCTTCTGGATCATCACCATGCTGCTGTGCCTGGTTGGTTTGGCCAGTCTCAAACTGCGATGAACTTCCTGCGCGACCTCCCCGTGCTCATCCTGGGCCTTGGCGACAGCGGCCTGGCGATGGTGCGCTGGTGCGTACGCTGCGGCGCGCAGGTCACGGTGTGGGACAGCCGCGAAACGCCACCCGGCGCGGGCGCGCTGGCAGCCGAGTTGCCGCAGGTCACGCTGCGCGGCGGGCCGCTGAGCACCAGCAGCCTGGGCGGCGCGCGACTGGTGCTCAAGAGCCCGGGCCTGGCCCCGATGGATGCGCGCATCGAGCCGCTGCTGCAGGAGGCGCGTGCCACCGGCATCGCGGTGCTGGGCGAACTGGATCTCTTTGCCCGCGCGCTGGCGGATCTCAAGGAAAGTCAGGGCTACGCGCCCAAGCTGCTGGCCGTCACGGGCACCAATGGCAAGAC
>JAEUPH010000084.1 GCA_016790395.1 Rubrivivax sp.
GGTCAGCATCTCGTACAGCAGCACGCCCAGGCTGTAGATGTCGGTGGCCGTGCTCACCGGCTCGCCGCGCACCTGCTCGGGGCTGGCGTAGTTGGGCGTGTAGGGCCGCACGCCGCCCACCGTGGCACCGGCAGCGTCGGCGTCCTCCAGCGGGTCCAGCGCCTTGGCAATGCCGAAGTCCAGCAGCTTGACCTGCCCTTCGCCGTTGACCAGCACGTTGCCCGGCTTGAGGTCGCGGTGCACCAGCAGGTTTCGGTGCGCGTGCGCCACCGCGTCGGCCAGCTGCAGGAACAGCTGCAGCCGCGCTTCCAGCGGCCGGCCCCGCGAGGCCGCGTCGATGGGCTGCCCGTCCACGTACTCCATGACGAAGTACGGCAGCCCTTCGGCGCTGGCCCCGGCGTCCAGCAGCGCCGCGATGTGCGGGTGCACCAGCCGCGCCAGCGCCTGCCTCTCGCGCGCAAAGCGCTCCAGCACCGCCGCGCTGTCCATGCCGCGCTTGAGCAGCTTCACCGCCGCGCGGCCTTCGTAGTGGCCGTCGGCGCGGCGCGCTTCGAACACCTCGCCCATGCCGCCGCTGCCCAGGCTGCGCACCACCGCCCAGGCGCCCAGCCGGTGGCCGGGGGCCAGGCCCAGGACTTCGGGTGGCGAAGCGCTGCGCAGGTAGTCACCGCGGTGCGGGCCGGCCGTCTCGGCCGCGGCATGGTGGGCCAGCAAGGAGTCCAGCTCGGCGCGCGTGGCGCTGTCCAGGCCCTGTGCCTGCAGCCAGGCGGCGCGCGCTTCGGGGGCCAGCGCCTGCGCCTCGTCGAAGAGCGCCTTCAGCCGCGGCCAGTCAGGCCGCGGCGCGGGGTCGTCGTGGGGGGCTTCGGTCACGGTGCATCGCGGCAGGGCGGATGCGCCGAAGCATACGCAGCCTGCGGCTCAGCGTGCGCGGCGGCGCACCCGCATTGCAGCCGCCAGGCCCAGGGCCGCCAGCGCCAGGCTGCCCGGCTCGGGCACGCCCTGCGTGGGTTCCGCGTTCGTCCAGCCCTGGCCATCGGTCAGCGCCAGCGCCGGCAGGAAGTCCAGCGAGGTGTTGGCGGCGATGCCGCTCCAGCCGTTGGCCGTGGCCCAGGCGCAGGAGCCCGGGATGTTGGGGCGGCAGTGCGACGTGGCCTGGCCGCTGGCGGCGGCGTCGCCGCTGGACATCCAGTGCGTCTGCGACATCGAGCCGAAGCGCTGATGGAAATAGGCGGTGTAGGTCTGGCCGGCGATCAGCTCGTCTTCGTCGGCCAGCACCTGGCCGGACTCGTAGTCGCGGTTGAGCTCGAACTCGTAGATCGCCGGTCCGCCGGCCAGCGGCACGTGGCGGCCCAGCAGCCCGCCCTGCACGACCAGCTTGCCGTCGCCGTCGAACAGGCTGATGCGGTAGAAGCGCTCCATGCCTGTCACCGAGGCCAGCGCGTCCAGCGGCAGGTAGGCATAGGCGGCGCGGCCGGTGGCTTCGGCGGTGAAGGTGAAGCTGGCGCTGAAGGTGTTGATGAAGGTGCAGAAGAAGCCGTTGCAGTAGCCGGAGATGTCGGCGTACTCGGTGCTGCTGTAGTCGGGCGTGGCGGTGGTGGGGTTGAAGTTGGCGTACAGCGCGCCGGCCTGTGCGGCGCCCAGGCTGCCGAGCAGCGCGGCCGCGGCGGCGATGCGGGTGATGGGGTTCATGCGGTCCTTCCGGTCGAGACAGGGGCCGCCGGGATGGCGCCCTCATCACCGGACGCGGACCCGGCGGCCCGCCGCGGATCACGTCCCCCGCGCTTCGGGGGGCCGGCCTTCCAGCAGGGCCAGCGCCTGAAGCAGGCGCCGTGCCGCGTCGGCATCGCCGGGTGTGGATTCCGTCACGCGCTGCAGGTCGGCCACGGCCTGGCGGGCCGAGGCGCTGGCCGCTTCGGCATTGCCCAGCGCCTGCTCGGCCAGCGCGCGCTCCAGCCAGCACCAGCCGCGCCGGCCCAGCACCCAGCCGCCTTGCGCGTCGGCCATGGCCAGCAGGGCTTCGCGCAGGCGCGGCAGGGCCTCGGCGGGCTGGCCGGCCGCGCG
>JAEUPH010000090.1 GCA_016790395.1 Rubrivivax sp.
CAACGTCAGCGTACCGCTGATGGCCGGCGGCCGCGTCATCGGCGCGGTGGTGATGCGCTACATCAAGTCGGTGATGCGCAACACCGGCCAGATCCAGAGCGTCTACGTGCCGCGGCTGCAGCAGCTGTCGGCCGAGATCACGCGCCGCTACGACGCGTGGAACGACGCCCAGCAGCGCGACACGCGCCTGGCCGCCTAGATCGTGTGCCCCCAAGCTCGCTAGCGCTCGCTACCCCCCGAGGGGGCCGCCCGCCAGCGGCCCGGCGAAGCCGGTTCCGCGGCGGGAAGCTTGGTGGGCCGAGGTCCTGATGAGTTCTGTCGTTCAACGCGCCTTCGTCGACGTTGGCGGCCGCCAGGTCCACCTGCGCCACGCGGGCGAAGGCCCGCCGGTGGTGCTGCTGCACCAGTCGCCGGCCAGCTCGGCCGAGCTGGAACCGCTGATCCGCCACCTGGCGCCGCACTTCACCGTGCTGGCGCCCGACACGCCCGGCTTCGGCCATTCCGACCCGCTGGCGCCTTCCGATGCCGAGCCCGGCATCGACGCCTTCGTCGACGCCTTGCTGGCCCTCTTCGACGTGCTGGGCCTGCAGCAGCCGGCGCTCTTCGGCTCGCACACCGGCGCCATCGTGGCCACGCGCTTCGCGGTGCGCCACCCGCACCGCGTGCGGGCGCTGGTGCCCAACGGCGTGCTGCTGAACACCGCCGCCGACCGCGCCGACCTGCTGGCGAACTACTTCCCGCGCTTCGTGCCCGACTGGGCTGGCACGCACCTGGCCTGGCTGTGGTCGCGGCTGCGCGACCAGCTCGTCTACTACCCCTGGTACCGGCGCGCGGCCGAGGTGCGCATCGAGTGGCCGATGACGCTGCAAGAGATCGAAGCCGCCGCGGCCGACCTGCTGAACGCCGGCGACAACTACCGCGGCGCCTACCGCGCCGTGCTGGACTACGACATCGCACCCGACCTCGCCGCGCTGCGCGTGCCCACGGCGCTGCTGGTGGCGCAGACCGATGCGTTGTCGATGTACGTGCCGCAGTACCCGCCGCCTTCCGAATGGCTGAGCCACGGCACGCCGGCCGACACGCCGGCGCTGTACGACGCGGTGTCGCAGTTCCTGCAGCGCCATGCCGGCGAGCCGGTGAAGCTGTCGTGGCCCGCAGGCCGCCTGGCCGGCCTGTCGTCACGCATGGTGATGGCCGCGGGCGGGCAGTGGCATGTGCGTGGGCAGGCCGCGGGTGCGGGCCGGCCCTTGCTGGTGCTGCACGACCTGGGCAGCTCGGCGCGGGCGCTGGACGGTCTGCTCGGCGGCCTGGCCGGCACGCGGCCGCTGTGGGCGCCCGATCTGCCCGGCCACGGGCTGTCCGATGATTTCGAAGGCCACACGCCCGAGGCCGTCGCCACGCAGTTGCTGGCGCTGCTCGAGGCCCTGGGCGTCAACGGCTTCGACCTTCTCGCCGAAGGTGCCAGCGCCGCCATCGCGCTGGCGCTGGCCGCGCGTGGCCCGGGCACCCGCGTGCGGCTCATGAACCCACGCGCGCTGGCGCGCGACGCGCTGCCCACGCTGCCGGCCCACCTGCCGCCCGACCTGCGTGCCGACAACGCCGGCTCGCACCTCTTCCGTGCCTGGGGCTGGCTGAAGGACCGCGGGCTCTACAGCCCCTGGTGCGAACGCACGGCGGCCTGTGCCTTGCGCGGCCTGTCGCCGCCGCGGCCGGCGCAGCTGCAGCGCGGGCTCATCGATCTGCTGCGCGCGCGCCCCGTCTTCGCGGCGCAGTTCGAGGCGGCGCTGAGCGCGGCGACGTGGGACGTGATCGCGGCCAGCGGCGCCACCGTGCTGGCGCTGGCCGGCCACCCGGCGCATGCGGCGCTGGCCGGCGTGCAGACGCTGCCGCCCGAGGCCTCGGGGCAGTCCGGCGTCCTGCGCGGGCAGTTCGGCTAGACCCGGTCGGCCCCGATCCTCACCAGCGCCTTGCCCAGGTGCTGCCCCTTGAGCAGGCGCTCGAACTGCGCCGGTGCGCTGGCCACGCCCTCGCTCGTGTCTTCCACCAGCGCCAGCCGGCCTTCCAGAAGCCAGGGCCCGCCCAGCGCCACCCACTCGGCCAGCCGCGGGTAGAAGTCGTAGACCACCAGCCCCAGCACGCTGGCGCGCTTGCCGACGATGGGGCCCAGCGGGTACGAGACGGGCGGGCCGTCGCTGCCGTAGTGCTCGGCCAGGCCGCACAGCACCACGCGGGCGTAGTTCTGCAGCAGCGGGAAGACCTTGCCGTAGACCGACAGGCCCACGTTCTCGAAATGCACCGTGGGCCCGGCGCCGCAGGCGGCCTTGTAGCGGTCGGCCCAATCGGCTTCGCGGTAGTCCACGCAGGCGTCGAAGCCGTAGCGTTCGCGCACCAGCGCGCACTTGGCCGCGCCACCGGCGATGCCCACGGTGCGCGCGCCCAGGTTGCGCGCAATCTGCCCCGCCGTGCCGCCCACCGGGCCGGCGGCGGCATCGACGCTGAACACGTCGCCCTCGCGCACGCGCGCCAGCTGCGTCACGCCGGCCCAGGCCGTGAGCCCGGGCATGCCCAGCACGCCCACGTGGGCCGACAGCGGGTAGGCCGGGTCCACCTTGCGCGCCAGGTCGCCACGCACCAGCGCCTGCTCGGCCCAGCCGGTCTCGGCGACGACGAAGTCGCCGGCGCGGAAGTCGGCATGCGCCGAACTCATCACCTGCGACACCGTGAAGCCCGGCAGCGCCGCACCCGGCGCCGGCGCGGGCTCGCCCATGTGGCGGCCGCGCAGGCGCGGGCCGATGTACGGGTCCAGCGACAGCGCGATCACGCGCACGGCCAGCTCGCCCGCGGCCGGCGCACGCAGGGCGGGGCGCTCGACGGTCTCGAAGTCGGCGGCCACGGGCACGCCGGCGGGGGCACGGCGCAACACGGTTTCCAGGTAGGACATGGTCGGTCTCGGGTGAAGTTCAGGCCTCATCGCGCAGGTCGGCCACGACCTTGCCCATCGAACGCCCGGAGAGAAGATGTTCCACCGCGTCGGGCACCTCGGCCAGGCCGCGGAAGACACGATCATCGAAGTGCACGCGCAGCCGCCCTTCGGCATACAGCGCGAACATCGCCTCGCGCGCCGCCGGCCAGTGCGCGGTGAGCAGCCCGTTCATGAAGCCGCGCACCGAGGCGCCCTTGTAGTAGATGCGGTGCGCGATGCGCGGGCCGGTGACGATCTCGGGCTTGCCGTCGAGGTCGGCCGCCGCACCGGCCACCACCAGGCGGCCGTGCGGTGCGATGTGTTCCAGGAAGGCGTCGAAGACGGCGCCGCTGACGGTGTCGATGGCCACGTCCACGCCGCGCGGGCATTCGGCGGCCAGCACGGCGGCCACGTCTTCCCTGCGGTGGTCGATGGCGCGGTCGGCGCCCAGGCGCTTCACGAAGGCGGCCTTGTCCGGCCCGCCGCAGACGGCGAAGACACGTGCGCCGCGCAGCTTCGCCAGCTGCACGAGGAAATGCCCCAGCCCACCGGCCGCGGCCGAGACGGCCACCGTCTCGCCCTCGCGCAGCTCGCCCACGTGGTGCAGCGCCAGCCAGGCCGACACGCCGGTGGAGGCCAGCGCCAGCCAGTCGCGGTTCAGCGCAGGCACGGGGATGAAGTCGGCCGCCGCGGCCACCTGCGTTGTGCGGTAGCCGCGGCCGAAGCGCAGGCTCAGCGCCGCATCGCCTTCGCGCCAACCTTGGACACCGGCGCCCACCGCGTCCACCACGCCCAGCGCTTCCACGCCGGTGCCGGTGGGCAGGCGCACGGTGACGTAGTCCACCGCGTTGCGCGCGATCTGCGTGTCGAAGACGCCGTTGACACCGCACCAGTGGTGGCGCACGCGCAGTTCGCCCGGGCCGGGTGCCGGCAGCGCCTCGTCCACCAGCGTCACCGCCTCGCGGAAGCTGGCCGCGAAGCGTTGTTGCTGCAGAAGCCTCACGCTGCCGTGCGCCGGCGCGCGACGACGAAGAACACGATGCTGGCCACCACCAGCGTGGCCGGCACGGCCGAGAAGGCCATCACGATGCCGCGCACGGCCTCGGGGCTCTGCTGCGTGATGCCCGACACCGACGACTGGAAGCCCGCCAGGCTGAGCGTCACGCCGGCGATCAGCGGCCCGCACGCGAAGCCCAGCTTCTCCACCGCGGTGAAGATGCCCGACAGCAGGCCCTCGTCGACCTGATCGTCGAGCTTCTTGCCCTCGTTGATGGCGTCGGTGAGCATGGCGAAGATCATCAGCACGAAGCCGCCGTTGGTGACGCCGATGCCGATGCCGCGCAGGATCACCAGCGCCTCCTGCGTGCCCAGCGTGCCGACGAAAGGCAGCGCCATGAAGGGCTCGCCGCCGGGTTGCACCCAGAACCACGACACCGTCACCACCGCCCAGCCGGCGGTGGCGGCCACGAAGGTGGCGGCCTTGCCCAGGCGGCGCGACATCGCCACCCACAGCGGCTGGCTGGCGAAGGTGCCCATCGCCATCAGCAGGATGAAGGGCAGCAGCAGGTTGATCTTGCCCACCACGTAGATGAACAGGAAGGCCACCACCGTGTAGCCGCAGGCCATGGCGGTGGACTGGATGAACTGCGTGACGACGAGCACCAGGTAGGCCTTGTTGTGCCAGGCCGCGCGAAGGCCCGCGCTCCAGCCCCCGGACAGGCCGCCCGTGGCGTCCGGCGCCACCTGGCGGCGCAGGCCCAGCGGCGTGGTCAGCATGCTCGCCAGCGCCAGCCCGCCTAGCACCAGCGCCATGGTGCGCCAGGCCCCGGGCCCGCCACCCAGCGCCTGCACGATGGGTTGCGCCACGCCCACGCTCACCACCACGCCCAGCACCGCGAAGACGAGGCGGAAGCTCAGGATCTTGGTGCGCTCGTGCGGGTCGGGCGACAGTTCCGAGGCCAGCGCGAGATACGGCACCGAGAAGGCGCTGAAGGCCGTGCTGGCGACGAAGAACATCACGCCCACGGTCCAGGCCGCCACCGTGGGCGACGAGAAGCCGGTGAAGCTGAACAGCCCCACCAGGCCCACGCTGGTGAGCACGCCGCCAGCCAGCAGGAAAGGCGCGCGGCCCCAGCGCGGCTTGGCCTTGTCCGAGAGGTTGCCCATCAGCGGGTCGCACACCACCAGCCAGAGCTTGCTGACCAGCACCACCACGCCCGTCAGCCAGGCCGGGATGCCCAGCATGGTGGCCATGAACATCGGCAGCAGCACGGCCGGCATGTCGCGGAAGATCTGCGTGCCCAGCATGCCGGCGCCGTAGGCCAGCATGGTGCCGGTGCCGACGGGGGCGCGGACGGGCGTGACGTCGGTCTTCATGCGGCCCTTTCGTTGACGAAGCCCAGGGCTCCGGGGTTCATCAGGCCCTGCGGGTCCAGCGCCGCCTTCAGCTGCTGCACCAGCGCGCGCGCCGGGGCGTCCAGGCGCGGCAGCCAGGGGTAGGCGCGGCCGATCTGGAAATGCGCCGCACCGTGTTCGGCATAGAGCGCCACCAGGTCCTTCTTCAGCTGCTCCACGTAGGCCGCGGCCTCGGCGTTGGCGGGGTACTCGGGCAGCTTGGCCAGGCTGTCGGCGTCGATCACCGAGCGGTGGTAGGAGGTGCGCACGTCGCGCCAGTAGATCGCCAGCTCGTACAGCAGGCCGCTCGTGCCCACGCCGCAGAACATCGCGCCCGTGATGACGCCCAGGCGCTCCATGTCGGCCTTGCGCCGGGCGTAGAAGGCCGCCAGCGCCGCGTGGTAGCCCGCCACCGCGCCGTGCGGCAGGATGCCGTGCAGCGGCACCCAGCGCTCGCCCCGGGGCCCCAGCGTGTTGTTCAGCGGCGCGAAGGGCAGGGCGCGCACGAAGGCCGGCACGCTGTTGGCGATCTCCTCGCCGTGCGGCAGCAGCACGCTGCGCAGGCTGGTGGCGCGCGCCTTGGCCTCGATGGCGCTGCTGCCTTCGACGATGAGGTGCAGCATGTAGGCGCCGCCCGACAGCACGCGCTGCCCCGCCGCCGCCATGCGCAGCAGCTGCTGCAGGCCGGCCACCGCGTTGGGCGCGCTCTTCATCACCGCCGCGGCGATGCGCAGCCGCGAGCCCACGTCTTCCTGCTGGCCGATCTGGCCCTGGCTGAGTGCCACGTCCAGGCCGAAGTGCTCGTCGTCCAGCCCGGCCAGCGCGGCGGCGCGCTGCGCGGCGTGGAAACGCTCGAAGCTGTCGAAGGCGAAGGAGAGCGCCTGGAAGTGCTCGCGCGCCGCCAGCAGCGGCAGCGTCAGCCGCGCCTTGATGCCCAGGGCGCCACAGTCGCCGGTGAAGAGGCCGGTGAGGTCGGGCCCGAAGTGGCGCGTGCCGCGCGCAGCACCGGTGCGCATCAGCTCGCCCGAGGCCAGCACCACCTCCATCGACAGCACCGACGGCGCCGAGATGCCGTAGGCCCCGCTGCCGTGGCTGATGGCGTTCTGGCTGACGGTGCCGCCCACGCTGGCCACCAAGCCCGAGAACGGCCCCCAGAACGGCGTGCGCAGGCCCAGCGCCTTCAGCTTCTCGCGCAGCGCGGCCCAGGTGACGCCGGCGCCCACGGTGACGGTGGCGCTGGCGGTGTCCACCTCGATCTGGTCCAGCCCCGCGGTGTCGAAGAGAACATGGCCGCCGGCGGGAAAGACGTAGCCGTCGGTGTACGAAGCGCCGCCGCCGCGCGGCACCATGGCCACGCCGGCCGCGGCGCACAGGCGCACGGCCTGTTGCAGCGCTTCCACGCTCGTGGGCCGCACGGTGGCCAGCGGCAGGCCGCCGCCGCGGTAGGCGTCGCGCGACAGCAGTTCCAACCGCGCGGCGTCGGTGCTCACCGCGTTGGCGCCCAGCGCCGCGGCCAGCTGGGACACCAGCGAATTCACATCGGAAGAACGGGCATTCATGCGGCGCATTGAACCCCGGGCCCCCGCGTGCGCGCGGCGCGGCGGCGGGGCTGTCCGCGAACCGGACAAGCGGCTACAGCCGCAGCGTCACGGCCTTGGTCTCCAGGAACGCCTCCAGCGCGTCGTGCCCGAACTCGCGCCCCCAGCCCGACTGCTTGTAGCCGCCGAAGGGGATGTTGGTGCCGATGGCGCCATGGCAGTTCACCGACACCTGGCCCGAGCGGATGCGCGCCACCAGCTTGTGCGCGGTGGCCAGGCTCTGCGTCCAGACGCTGCCCGAGAGGCCGTAGTCGCTGTCGTTGGCGAGCGCCGCGATGGCGTCCACGTCCTCGGTGGCGAAGCGCTGGATGGCCATCACCGGGCCGAAGATCTCCTCGCGCACCACGGCCATGCCGGGCCGGCAACCGGTGAAGATGGTGGGCGGCACGAAGCAGCCCGGCCGCGCCAGCCGCTGCCCGCCGCAAGCCAGCGTGGCCCCTTCGGCGAGGGCGCGCTCGATGGCCCCCAGCACCTTGGCGCCGTGGGCTTCGGAGATCAGTGGCCCCTGCATCGTGGCCGGGTCCAGCCCGTGGCCCAGCACCATGCCGCGCGAGAACTCCACCAGGCCCTGCAGCAGCGCATCGTGGATGCTTTCGTGCACGAAGATGCGCGTGCCGGCCATGCAGTTCTGGCCCTGCAGGAAGAAAGTGGCCATGGCCACGCCGGGCACGGCCAGGCGCAAGTCGGCATCCGGCATCACCACCACCGGCGACTTGCCGCCCAGTTCCAGCGACACCTTCTTCAGGTTGCCGGTGGCTGCGTGCACGATCGCCCGGCCGGTGGCCGTGCTGCCGGTGAAGGAGACCTTGTCCACGCCCGGGTGCGCCGCCAGCGCCGCGCCGGCCGTGCGGCCCAGGCCGTTCACGATGTTGATCACGCCTTCGGGGAAGCCCGCCTCCATGGCCAGACGACCGAGCAAGAGGATGGACAGCGGCGTCAGTTCCGAGGGCTTCACCACCACCGTGCAACCCGCCGCCAGCGCCGGCGCCAGCTTGAGCACCGCGGTGCTGATGGGCACGTTCCAGGGCACGATGAGCCCGGCCACGCCGACGGGTTCGCGCACCGTGTAGGTCAGCGCCTCGGCCACGGCGGCCACGTGGTGCGGCGGGGTCGTCGTCGTGCCTTCGATGCGCCAGGCCGCGCCGGCGTAGTAGTCCAGCATCTCGACGACATTGCTGACCGTCAGCCCGGCGATGAAGCGCGGCATGCCGTTGTCGACGATCTCCAGCTCGGTGAAGAGCGCCGCGTGCTCGGCCACCTTGCGCGCCAGCGCGGCCAACAGCGCCGCGCGGCCCGGATGACCCAGGCGTGACCAGGGGCCGTGGAAGGCCTGCCGCGCCGCGGCCACGGCCGCGTCGATGTCGGCCGCGCCGCCCAGTGCCACACGCGCGATCTCCAGCCCGGTGGCCGGGTCCTGCGTGGCCAGCGTCTCGCCGTCCTGCCCGTCGACCCAGCGCCCGCCGATCAGCAGCCGGTGCGGCCCGGCCAGGAATTCGCGCGTGGCGGGCAGCACGGCATGGCCGTCGAAAGGAATGGCAGTCATGGCGCCTCCGGGCGCAGGTAGTCGGCCAGCCGCACGGTGGCGGCGCCGGGAATGACGGTGCGGCGCAGGCGCTCGCGGTCGGCCAGGTCCATGGTGGCGTCCACCGCCACGCGCAGCGAGCCGCTGCCGCGGCGCGCGCAGCGCTCCAGGTCCCAGCTCTCCACACCGCCTTCGATGCGGAACTTCGTGGCGCGCGCGGTGCGCGTCCACATCGCCCATTCGACGTCGGCGAGGTCGTGCACGTCGACGTCCCGGTCCACCACCACCACGCGCTTGACGAGGAAGCTGGCCGGTACCGTGCCGCCGGGCACGGGCACCGGCGCGGCGAAGGCGGCGTCGATGAGACGCTGCGGCGTGTCGTCATCGGCCTTGTCGACGGCCAGCACCACGTGCGCCATCGAGCCCAGCGCCGGCTCCAGGTAGACATGCAGGTCCGCCAGCGGCGGCAGCGCCGCGCGCAGCGCCTGCGCCAGCGTGCGGCGCAGCCCGGCGGTGGCCATCGTGCCCAGCGTCACGTGTTCGGCGTGGCGGCCGGCCAGCACGGCGTGCAGCATCGCGTCGCGCCGGTGCGTGAGCGCCTGCACCACGGTCACGGGCGCGGTCTCGGTGCCGTACTGGCCGGCGAATTCGCCCAGCGTGTTCTCCACCTGGTGCGTGAAGTCCACGCGGCCTTCGATCACCAGTTCGGCCACCGCCGGCACCTGCAAGTCGCTGGTCCTGCAGCGCACGAGCTCCAGCGCGCGGCCGCGCAGGCCGCCGGCCACGCCCAGTTCGCTGTCGCCCGCGGGCAGGCGGCACACGGCGGCCATCAGCAGCGCGGGGTCGGCGCCGACCACCAGCGCCACGTCCATCGGCGTGCCCGCGGCTTCGTGGTGGCGGTAGATGGCCGACAGGTCCGAGCCGGGCACGGCGTTCACGGCCAGCCGGTCGCGGCCCAGCACGAGCACGCGGTAGACGCCCACGTTCAGCGCGCCCGTCTCCGGGTGGCGGGCGATGCCGCAGGCACCGGTGATGAAGGGGCCGCTGTCGCCTTCGAACACCGTGGGCACGGGCAGGGCGGTGAGGTCCACGTCGGCGCCCTGCTGCACCACTTCCTGCACTGGGCCGGCAGGCACCGTCACGGGCGCGATGCGCTGCGCCAGCGCGTGGTCCACGCGCGCCAGCAGATCGTCTTCGCCGAAGGGCTCGCCCGGCACGCTGCCGCAGGCCCAGCCCAGCGCCTGCAGGTGGTTCAGCACGCCGCCCACCACGGGGAAGCGCGAGCCGCGCACGTGCTCGAACAGCACGGCCTGGCGCCGCGCCTCGCACTGCGCCATCAGCGCCGGCATCTCGTGGCGCGGGTCCACCTCGCGCGCGATGCGCACGAGTTCGCCGCGCTGTTCGCGCAAGGCCACGAGCGCTCTGAAGTCCGGCACCGTCTGCGTTCTCCCGGCCACCCGGCCGCGGCGCGCATGGTGGCGCCGTGCACCGCGCGGGCCGAGGGCCGGCCGCGCCGCGTCCGCATGCCGGACAGGCCCGCGTGCCGGGGACGTGGCGGCAGGGCCGGCTTCGACAATCCGCCGCATGGACGTCGACATCATTCTCGAACCCGACCTCAACCCCGCCCAGGTGGCCGAACTCGGCCAGGTGGCCGAAAGCTACGGCATCCGCGCGGTGTGGTCGTCGAACTACTTCGCGCACTGGGACTGCTTCCTGTCGCTGGTGCCGCTGGCGCAGTCGACGAAGAAGCTGCTGATGGGGCCGCTGGCCGTCAGCCCCTTCGAGATGCACCCGCTGAAGATTGCCAACAGCCTGCTCTCGCTGAACCAGATCAACGGCGGCCGCACCGTCATCGCCATGGGCGCGGGCGAAGGCAACATCGACGCCATGCGCATCCAGCGGCCCGAGAAGATCGTGCGCGCGGTGCGGGAAGGCATCGAGATCGTGCGCCGCGCCGGCCACCACCAGCTGGGCGAGGGCTACAAGGGCGAGGACTTCGGCGTCACCTTCCCCTGCGCGCACGCCTGGGCCACGGCCACGCCGCCGCAGGTGTACGGCACGGCCTATCGCGGCCAGATGATCCGCATGCAGAGCCGCGTGGCCGACGGCGTGTTCATCGGCTGCACGCCGCCCGAGGTGATGGCCGCGGCCATCGAGGAAGTGAAGGAAGGTGCCGCCAAGCGCGAGGCCGGCATGCCGGCGCTGCGCACCAACACCTTCTGGGCCTGGCACCTGAAGAAGGACCGTGCCGAGGGCTACAAGGAGTCACGCCGCGAGCTGCCCTGGCGCGCCATCAAGCTGCAGAAGGAACTGATCCAGCAGTGCCTGACGGAAGAGGAAGCGCAGCTGGTGCGCGACCACTACGACGAGTACGTCGCCAGCTGGTTCGACCGTTCGGGCCACGTGAAGAGCGTGCCCGAGAGCATCAGCAACCGGCTTTGCGAGTACTTCACCTCCACCGGCGGCCTGCAGGACATGGACCGCGAGATCGAGCGCTTCCGCATGTTCGGCCGCGCCGGGCTCACGGAAGTGGCGCTGCGCCTGCACGACGACCCGATGGACGCGCTGCACCTCATCGGCCAGCACGTGGTGCCGGCCTTGCGATGAAGGCCGCGCTGGCCGCGCTGCTGCTGGCGGCGTGGCCCGGCCCCGCCGTGCTGGCCGAGCCGGCCCCGCCCTGGGCCGACGCGCGGCTGGGTCCCGACCGCCGCGCCGAGCTGGCGGTGGCCGCAATGACGCTGGACGAGAAGCTGGGCCTGCTCAGCGGCCAGTTCGGCCTGCTGATGAAGCGCCAACGGCCCGGCGAGCCGCGCATCGGCGCCGGCTACGTGCCCGGCGTGCCGCGCCTGGGCCTGCCCGAGCTCTTCGAGACCGACGCCGGCCTGGGCGTGGCCAACAGCCCCAGCATGCGGCCCGGCGACACCGCCACGGCCATGCCCTCGGCGCTGGCCACCGCGGCCGGCTTCGACCCCGCGCTGGCCTTCGAGGCCGGCGCCGTGATGGGCGCGCAGGCGCGCGCCAAGGGCTTCAATGTGCTGCTGGCTGGCGGCGCCAACCTCACGCGCGACGCCTGGGCCGGACGCAACTTCGAGTACCTGGGCGAGGACGTGTGGCTCAGCGGCGTGCTGGCTGGCGAAAGCATCCGCGGCGTGCAGTCGCAGGGCATCGTCTCCACGCTCAAGCACTTCGCGCTGAACTCGCAGGAGACCGGCCGCTACGTGCTGGACGCGCGCATCGGCGAGGCGGCGCTGCGCGAAAGCGACCTGCTGGCCTTCCAGATCGCGCTGGAACGTGGCCGGCCCGGCTCGGTGATGTGCGCCTACAACCGCGTCAACGGCCCCTGGGCCTGCGAGAACGACGCGTTGCTCAACGGCGTGCTCAAGCGCGACTGGGGGTTCCCGGGCTGGGTGATGTCCGACTGGGGCGCGGTGCACTCCACCACGAAGGCGGCGCTGGCCGGGCTGGACCAGCAGAGCGGCCGCGAGATGGACCTGGCGCCCTACTTCGGCGCGCCGCTGAAGGCCGCGGTGCAGGCCGGCGAGGTGCCGCCGGCGCGCGTGGACGACATGGCGCGGCGCATCCTGCGCTCGCTCTTCGCGGTGGGCGTGATCGACCGCCCGCCGCCCACGAAACCCGAGCCCATCGACGCCGCGGCCGGCGCCGCGGTGGCGCAGCGCGTGGCCGAGGCCGGCACCGTGCTGCTGCGCAACGAAGGCGGCCTGCTGCCGCTGCGCGAAGGGCTGCGGCGCATCCTCGTCGTCGGCGGGCGTGCCGACGTGGGCGTGCTGTCGGGCGGCGGTTCCTCGCAGGTGTGGGGCACCGGCGGCACGCCGCTGCGCCTGCCTGTGCCCGACGCGCCGCCGGAGCTGAGCTTCATCCAGGTCACCTACCAGGGCCCGGCGCCGCTGCAGGCGCTGCGCGAGCGCGCGCGCGGCAGCGAGGTGGCCTTCGTCGACGGGCGTGACCTGGCCGCGGCCACCGCGGCGGCGCGCGAGGCCGACGTGGTGATCGTCTTCGCCGAGCAGTGGCGCACCGAGACCGCCGACCTGGAGACACTGGCGCTGCCCGGCGCGCAGGATGCGCTGATCACCGCGCTGGCCGCCGCCCAGCCGCGCACGGTGGTGGTGCTGCAGACCGGCGGTGCGGTGCTGATGCCCTGGCTGCGGCAGGTGGGCGCGGTGTTGCTGGCCTGGTACCCCGGCGAACGCGGCGGCGCGGCGCTGGCGCGCGTGCTGTTCGGCGACGTGGATGCCGGCGGGCGGCTGCCGATCAGCTTCCCCGCGCGCGACGCCGACCAGCCGCGCCCGCTGCCGCCGGGCCTGGACGCGGTGCGCGACGCGCGCGCCGAGAAGGCCCGCCGCGGGCCGGCGCCGGCCGGCGCGCCCTTCGACATCAGCGGCGGCGTGAAGCCCTTTGCCGTGGACTACGCCGAAGGCGCCGACCTGGGCTACCGCTGGTTCGAGCGCACGGGCACGCAGCCGCTGTTCCCCTTCGGCTTCGGGCTTTCGTACACGCGCTTCGGCTACGCGGGCCTGGTGCTGGAAGGCGGCGCAACGCCGCGCGTGCGCTTCACCGTCACCAACCTCGGCGCCCGCGCCGGCAGCGACGTGCCGCAGGTCTACGCCGCCGTGGCTGGTGCCGACGGCCGCCGCATCCGGCGTCTGGTGGGCTTCGAGCGTGTGACGCTGGCGCCGGGCGAAAGCCGCAGCTTGCAACTGGCGCTGGACCCGCGCCTGCTGGCCCGCTTCGACGCCGCCCAGCCGGGCTGGGTGGTGGCCGCCGGCGAGCTGCTGGTGGTGGTGGGCCGCCATGCCGGCGACCGCGTGCTGCAGGGGCTGCTGCCGATGCCGGCGCTGCGCCTTCGGCCCTGAGCCTCAGGCGCCGCGCTGAAGCGCTGACGGGCCTACCTGGCCGCCGGCTGCGAGGCCGCTGCCGCGGCGCGTTGCGCCGCCACCTGACGGGCCTTCTCGGCCATCGGCGGGAAGGGCCCGAAGCGGTGCTGGTCGGGCGAAAAACCCAGCACGTAGGGCGGGAACGCGGCGTCGATGGGCTTGTTCCAGCGCGCCGGGAAGTCAGCCTCCAGGTTGGCCTTGGCCGGGCGTGGCTGGCTGAGCATGAACGCTGCCACGTCGAAGGCCTCGTCGTCGCTCAGCTGGCCGGCAGCGTGGCTGGCTCCGAGCGGCATGTTGTGGCGGATGAAGCGGGTGGCCATCAGCATCCGGTTCATGCCGGCTCCGGTGTTGAAGCTGTCCGGCCCCCACAGCGGCGGAAACAGGTAGCCCTGGGCGTCGCCGACCGTGCCCACGCGCCTGCCCAGGCCGTCCGCCCCATGGCAGGCGACGCACTTCTCGGCGTACACCTTGGCGCCCGCTTCGGCATCGGCGCGGCGGTTCGGCACCTTGCTCTGCAGCGTGCCGGTGCCTTCGAGCGCCGCCCCCACCGGCACGCCGCTGGACAG
>JAEUPH010000122.1 GCA_016790395.1 Rubrivivax sp.
GCCGGCGGCATGAGCAAGAGCGGCAAGATCGGCCTCGTCGGCGGCTTCCCCATCCCGGAGGTGAACCGCCTGATGAACGCCTTCATGGCCGGCGTGCGCGAGGTCAACCCCAAGGCCGAGTTCATGATCAGCTTCATCAACAGCTGGTTCGACCCGCCCAAGGCCAAGGAGGCCGCCTTCGCGATGATCGACAAGGGCGCCGACGTGATGTACGCCGAGCGCTTCGGCGTCAGCGACGCGGCCAAGGAGCGCAAGGTGCTGGCCATCGGCAACGTCATCAACACCCAGGCCCAGTACCCCGAGACGGTGGTGGCCAGCGCCCTGTGGCACATGGAGCCCACCATCGCCGCCGCGCTGGCCGCGGTGAAGGCGGGCAAGTTCAAGGCCGAGGACTACGGCATCTACTCGACGATGAAGCACAAGGGCGGCGAGCTGGCGCCGCTGGGCACCTTCGAGGCCAAGGTGCCCAAGGCCATCGTCGACAAGGTGAAGGCGCGCGAGAAGGAGATCCTCGCCGGCACCTTCACGGTGAAGGTGGACGACGGCCAGCCCAAGGCCGGCGCCAGGTAGTTCAACCCAGCAGGGCCGCCAGACCCACGCCCACCAGTGCGAAGGCCATCGTCACCGCGTAGAGCAAGGTGACGAGCGCCCCGCGCGCCAGCCGGGGCAGCAGGCGGCCGCCGTAGACGCGCTTCATGGCCATGAAGGTGTAGATGGGCACGGCCACGAAGGTGCAGCCGGACAGCCAGCCGATGTCGGGCAGCGTGAGTGCCAGCGCCAGGAACCAGAAGGCGTGCAGGTGCAGCGCGAACACGAGGTGCTCGGTGTAGCGCAGCCGCCGGTTCCAGTAGACCAGCTTCATCCACAGCGCGAAGGTGGGCAGCAGCAGGAACATGCCGGGGCCCAGGTTGGCGATGAAGCGGTCCTTCAACGCGTCGGCGCTCTCCTGCAGCCGCCCGTCGTCGACGGCGATGCGGGCTTGCAGCCGTCGGCACATCCAGGCCGGAAGTTCGCTGCAGTAGAAGACGCCGTCCTTCATGCCGGCGCGCCCACCGAAGAGCTGCAGGTTGAGGTTCTTCACGCTCGGCGCCGCGCCGGGCGCGTCGGCGTCGCCCTTCAGGCTCACGTTGACGCCGCTGCCTACCAGGCGCAGCGCCAGCAGCACCACCACGCTGATCGTCAGGTACAGGCGCAGCGGCAGCACGTAGTGCTTGCGGCGGCCGTCCAGGTACTGCCGCGTCAGCTCGCCGGGCTTGAGCAGCAGCAGCTTCAGGGTGCGCCACAGTGCGCCCTCGGTGCTGAAGTAGGCGCCGCCGAACTG
This sequence comes from Rubrivivax sp., assembly GCA_016790395.1. Lineage (GTDB taxonomy): Bacteria > Pseudomonadota > Gammaproteobacteria > Burkholderiales > Burkholderiaceae_C > Rubrivivax. Next base: position 1,322 of record JAEUPH010000122.1, read on the forward strand.
CTGCAGGAACTCGCCCAGCGTGGGCGCGCGCACGCGCGTCTCCTGCCCGCATTCGGGGCAGAAGGCCGGCGGCCGCGGCTGGTCGGCCAGCGTGGCGCCGCAGTTGCGGCAGGGCGGCAAGGGGCTCACAGCAGCAGCGCCGCCAGCGTGGTGGCGGCCACCACCAGGATCACCGCCAGCAGATGCGCCACGCCCAGCAGCGCGAAGCGCGGCACCAGCGACCACCAGGCGCCGCCATGCACGCGCTTCAGCGCCAGCAGCGCGTAGCCCGGCACCACCACCACCAGGGGCAGCAGCACCCACTCGCTCACCGCCAGCGCGCCGGCCATGGCCAGCGCCGCGACGCCGAACCAGAAGGCGTGCAGGTGCAGCGCGAACACCAGGTGCTCGGTGTAGTGCAGCCGGCGGCGCCGGAACAGCAGCTTCAGCAGCGCGGCGAAGCCCGGCAGCAGCGCGAACACGGTGGTGCCGGCGTGGTTGGCCACCCGCTCGCCCACCTTCTGCATCTGCAGCACCACCTGGCGCGTGTCGCCTTCCAGCTTGCGCTGGATGCGCGTGCACACCCAGGGCGGCAGGCCCTCGCAGTAGAACTCGCCGTCCTGCAGGCCGGCGCTGCCCAGGCCCAGCTCCAGCTGCAGCGAGCTGAAGCGCTCGGGCAGCGCGGCCAGCACCTCGGGGTCGTCGAGCTCGGCGGTCTCGATCTTGCCGGCGATGCGCAGCGTCAGCAGCATCACCACGCTGAAGGTCAGGAACAGGCGCAGCGGCAGCACGTAGTGCTTGCGGCGGCCGGCCAGGTACTGCGACGTCAGCTCGCCCGGCTTGGCGACCAGCAGCTTGAGCGTGCGCCAGAAGGCGCCTTCGGTGCTGAGGTAGGCGCCGCCGAACTGCTGCAGGAACTCGGCCACGCGGGGCGCCTTGACGTTGGTCTCCTGGCCGCAGGCGGGGCAGAAGGCGGGGTGCGGCAGGGCCGGGTCGGTGCCGAAGGGGTGGCCGCAGTTCAGGCAGGCGGTGGGCGGGGCAGCGGTCTCGGAAGCCATCGGCCCGAAGGTAGCCGAAAATTGGCCACAGAATCGGCGCATGAGCCCGACGCCCCCGCCTTCAGCGCCACCCGAAACGGTGTTGCGGCTCGCGGGCATCACCAAGCGCTTCGGTGCCCTGGTGGCCAACGACGGCATCCACCTGGACCTGGCGCGCGGCGAGGTGCTGGCGCTGCTGGGCGAGAACGGTGCGGGCAAGAGCACGCTGGTGAGCATCCTCTTCGGGCACTACGTGGCCGACGCGGGCACGATCGAGGTCTTCGGCCAGCCCTTGCCGCCGGGCGAACCGCGGGCCGCGCTGGCCGCCGGCATCGGCATGGTGCACCAGCACTTCACGCTGGCCCACAACCTCAGCGTGCTGGACAACGTGATGCTGGGCACCGAGCCGCTGACGCGCTGGCGCTCGCGCCGCGCCGAGGCGCGCGAGAAGCTGCTGGCCGAGGCGGCGCGCTTCGGCCTGGCGGTGGACCCGGAAGCCCGCGTGGGCAGCCTCTCGGTGGGCGAGCGTCAGCGCGTGGAGATCCTCAAGTGCCTGGTGCGCGGCGCGCGCATCCTGATCCTGGACGAGCCCACGGCCGTGCTCACGCCGCAGGAAAGCGCCAGCCTGTTCGCCACGCTGACGCAGATGGTGGCCGAGGGCCTGTCCATCGTCTTCATCAGCCACAAGCTCGACGAGGTGCTGCGTGTCAGTCACCGCATCGCCGTGCTGCGCGCGGGCCGCCTGGTGGCCGTGCTGCCGGCCGAAGGCGCCGACAAGCCGCTGCTGGCCGAGGCCATGGTCGGCCGCAGCGTGGCGCCGGCCGTGCGCCGGCGCTCGCACGAACCCGGCGAGGTGGTGGCCGAGTTGCGGAGCGCCACCGTCGCGGGCCCGGTGCGGCCGCTGCTGGACGGCGTGAACCTGGCCGTGCGGCGCGGCGAGGTGGTGGCCATCGCCGGCGTGTCGGGCAACGGCCAGGCCGCGCTGGCCGAGGTGATGTTCGGCCAGCGCCGGCTCGACGCCGGGCAATGGCGGCTGCACGGCCGGGCGCTGCCCCCCAGTCCGCGCGCGGTGGCGCTGGCCGGCGTGGCGCGCGTCCCCGAAGACCGCCACGGCGACGGCGCCGTCGGCGACCTGAGCCTGGTGGACAACGCCGTGCTGGAACGCCATGCCGACGCCGGCTTTGCCCGCTTCGGCCTGCGCCGCGCCGGTGCCGCGCTGGCCTTCGCGCAGCGCCTGGTGGCGGCATTCGACGTGCGCGGCGGCGGCCTCGCGCAGCCGGTGCGGCGCCTGTCGGGCGGCAACCTGCAGAAGCTGCTGCTGGGTCGCGTGCTGCTGGAGGCGCAGCCGCCGCTCATCGTCGTGCATCAGCCCACCTGGGGCCTGGACGTGGGCGCCGTGGCCGACATCCACCAGCGCCTGCTGGACGCCGCCGCCGCGGGCAGCGCCGTCATCGTGCTCAGCGAGGACCTGGACGAGGTCTTCGCCATCGCCGACCGCATCGCCGTCATGCACCAGGGCCGGCTGGGCCCGGCACGGCCCGCGCGCGACTGGACGCTGGCCAGCATCGGCCTGGCCATGGCCGGCGCGGAGGAGACCCATGCTGCGGCTTGAGGCGCGCGAGAACACGCCGCGTGCGCTGCTGCTGGGCGCGCCGCTGCTGGCCATCGTCTTCACGCTGGCGGTGAGTTCGGGGCTGGTGGCCTGGGCCGGCGCGCCGGTGGGCGAGGCCTACGCGCTGCTGCTGGCCGGCGGCTTCGGCTCGCGTTTCGCATGGACGGAAACGCTCACGCGCGCCACGCCGCTCATCTTCACCGGCCTGGCGGCGGCGCTGGCCTTCCGGGCGAAGCTCTACAACATCGGCGCCGAGGGCCAGCTCTACCTGGGCGCGCTGGCGGCCGTGGCCGTGGGCGGCCTCCATGGCGGCAGCGGCTTCGACGCCCCGCCAGCCCTGCTGGCCGTGGCGATGATGGCCACAGCAGCTGCCGCCGGCGCGGCACTGCTGCTCGTGCCGGCCTTCCTGAAGAGCCGCTTCGCCGTGGACGAGGTGGTGACCACCTTGCTGCTGAACTTCATCGTGCTGCTCTTCGTGGGCGCCATGCTCGACGGCCCGATGAAGGACCCCGGTGCGATGGGCTGGCCGCAGAGCGTGGCGCTGCAGGACGCCCTGCAGCTGGGCAAGCTGGTGGAACGCAGCCGCGTGCACACCGGCCTGCTGGGCGCGCTGGCGGCGGCCGCAGTGGTGTGGGCGCTGCTGCGCTTCACGGTGCTGGGCTTCCGCATCCGCGCCGTGGGTTCGGGCGCGCGTGCCGCGGCTTTCGCCGGCATGCCGGTGGGCGCGGTGTCGCTGCAGGTGGCGTTGCTCTCGGGCGCGCTGGCCGGACTGGCCGGCGCGGTGGAAGTGGCCGGCCGCGCCGGCTACGTGACCCTGGACATGAGCCCGGGCTACGGCTACTCGGGCATCGTCATCGCCATGCTGGCCGGGCTGCACCCGCTGGGCGTGGTGGCGGCGGCGGTGTTCGTGGCCGGCATCCTGGTGGGCGCCGACAGCATGAGCCGCGCCGTGGGCGTGCCCACCTACATCGCCGACGTCATCGTCGCCGTGTCGCTGATCGCCATGCTGGTGGCGACGATGTTCACGCAGCTCAGGCTGCGCTGGCGATGAGCGAGCTGTTCGACCTGCTCGCCGCCGCGCCCTTCTGGGTGTCGGTGCTGCGCCTGGCCACGCCGCTGATCCTGGGCACGCTGGGCGTGCTGCTGTGCGAACGCGCCGGCGTGCTGAACCTGGGCATCGAGGGGATCATGGTCGCCGGCGCCTTCACCGGCTGGCTGGCCGTGCACGCGGGCATGCCGCTGTGGGGCGGCGTGGCGGTGGCGGCCGGCACCGGCGCGCTGCTGGGGCTGCTGCATGGCGTGCTGACGGTGACGCTGGCGCTGTCGCAGCACGTGGCGGGGCTGGGCCTCACGCTGCTGGCCACCAGCCTGGCGAGCTACGCCTACCGCGTGAGCTTCCCCAAGGTGGAGCGCCCGCCCACCATCACCGCCTTCGCGCCCATGGAATGGCTGCCCATCCCGGTGCTGAACGCGCAGACGCCGCTCACGCTGCTGGCACTGGGGCTGGTGCCCGCGGTTGCGTGGCTGCTGTACCGCACGCCGCTGGGCCTGGCGCTGCGCACGGTGGGCGAGAACCCGGCGGCGGCCGAAGGCCAGGGCCTCAGCGTGCCCGGGCTGCGTATCGGCGCCGTGGTGGCCGGCTCGGCGCTGATGGGCGTGGCCGGCGCCTTCCTCACGCTGGCGGCTTTCAACGCCTTCTTCTTCAACATGGTCAACGGCCGCGGCTGGGTCTGCGTGGCGCTGGTGGTGTTTGCCAGCTGGCGGCCGGGCAAGGCGCTGTTCGGCGCGCTGCTGTTCGCCTTCTTCGACGCGCTGCAGCTGCGCCTGCAGCAGGCCGGCGGCGGGGTGCTGGGGCTGGACCTGCCCTATCAGGTGTACCTGATGCTGCCCTATGCCATGGCCATCGTGGCCCTGGTGCTGATGGCGCGCCGCGCCGAGGTGCCGCAGGCCCTGATGAAGCCTTGGCGGCCCGGCGAGCGATGAGTGCCCCAAGGTCCGGGCCGCGCCCGGCCCCGCTGGCTGGCTGAGGTTCAGGCCGTCACGAAGGCCAGCCGGTCGCGCCCGTCGGTCTTGGCGGTGTAGAGCTGCTCGTCGCAGGCGGCGATCAGCGCGTCCAGCGTGGCCGTCTGGGGCGCCAGCGCCGCGGCACCCATCGAGAAAGTGCTGCCGTGGCGGCCTGCCACGCCGGCCGCCGCGGTGTTGGCGAAGCGCTCGCGCAGGCGCTCGAACACCGCCGGCATCTCGGCCACGCCGGTGCCGGGCATCACCAGCAGCCACTCTTCGCCGCCCCAGCGTCCGAAGCGGTCCTGCCCTCGCAGCACCTCGCGTGCGGCCAGGGCCAGCGCGCGCAGCACGGCGTCGCCGCCGGCGTGGCCCAGCGTGTCGTTGACGCGCTTGAAGTGGTCCAGGTCGATGAGCGCCAGCGTCAGTGGCAGGCCCAGCTGACGCGCCTGCGCGAACGAGGCTTCGGCGTAGGCGCGGATGGCACGGCGGTTCGGCTGGCCGGTGAGCTCGTCGCGCAGGGCCAGGTCGGCCAGCTGGCGGCGACGCCGCAGCATGCGCACCACCAGGCCGCCCACCACGGCCAGCAAGACGGCCAGCGTGGCGATGGCGGCCCACAGCGCGCGCTGCTTGGCGGCCTGCGTCTCCAGCGCCAGCCGCGCCTGTTCGCTGCGGTGGCGCAGCTCGGAGTTCTCGGCGTCGCGCTGCGCTGCCGCGTAGCGCGCCTGCAGGCGCAGCACCTGCACGTCGGCGGCCATGGCCTGGCCGTCTTCCTGCAGGCGCTCGGCGCGCTCGACCTCGTGGAAGGCCTCGGCATAGCGCCCCACCGACGCGTAGCCCGCGGCCAGCGCCCGCGCCAGCAGTGCACGTTCGTTGGGCGGCACCGAGGCGCTGTCCCAGCGGCGCGCGAAGTCGATGGCCTGCACGACCTCGGGCCGCTTCAGTGCCGCGAGCGCCGCCACCGTGTAGCGGCCGACATAGAGCAGCCGGAAGCCGTCGTCGTGCCCTTCCAGCAGGCGGCGCGCCTCGTTCAGCAGGGGCAGCGCGCGCGCCGGCTCGTTGCGCGTGACGTGAAGCACCGCGGTGGAGATGTTGGCGCCCGCCAGCCCCGGGGCGAAGTCGATGGCCCGCGCCAGATCGGCCGAGGCCGTGAGGTGCGCCAGCGCCTCCTCCCAGCGCTTGACGTTGCGCAGTGCCACGCCGCGCTCCTTCAGCAGCGTGGTGCGGAACAGCCGGTAGGGTTGGTCGCCGAGGACGCGCAGGGCCCGCGCGAAGTGCTCGTCGGGGTCGGCCTGCGTGCGCGCCTTGCCGCGCGACGCGATGAGGCCCAGCGAGTAGGAGCCGTAGGCCTCCAGCTCCGGCAGGCGCAGCTGGCGGGCGCAGCGTTCCAGCGCCTCGGCGGCGAGCCAGGCCTCGTCCAGGCTGTCGATGTCGATGAGCAGGGTGAGGTCCACGCTGCGCGCTTCGCACTCCAGCGCGCCGTCGGGCGGCCGCAGCCTGGCCAGGCCGTCCTTGAGGCGCCCCATGCCGCGTTGCGCCAGCGCCGGTTCGATGTGCGTCCAGGTGGTGTCCAGGCGCACCAGCGCGGCCCACAGGCGGTGCAGGTCGGTGGCCGCGGGCCATGCGGCCAGCGTGGCCTCGGCGCGGTGCAGCGAGGCGGCGGCGTCGTCGTAGGCGTCGAAGGCGCCGTGCGCGCGCGCCAGCGCCAGCTGGGCCCAGAAGCGGTCGCCGATGTCGGTGGCCTCGCGCTCGCGGGCGCCGGCGCGGGCGATGGCGTCACGCGGGTCGTCCTGGGCAATGGCCTGCAGCTCGCGCACCCATGCCGGCCGCGCGGCTTCGGCCGCCGGCACGGCCAGTGCAAGCAGGAGTGCAGTGCCCAGCGCGACCCAGGTTCGTGTCGCGGGGCGCCAGAGAGCAGCCAAGCCCATAAGTCGCCGATTCTGGCGCCTCCGGACCCTCACCCAAGTGCGGAACTGCCCGCCAAAAGGCGGGCGTTAGCGCGCCGGCGCCCCTCGCCTCAGTGGCACGTGCCGGCGGGCAGCGCCGTCGGCGTGGCGCGCAGCGTGAAGGGCCCGGCCAGCGGACGCCCGGCCGCGTCCAGCAGCTGCACGACCAGCGTGCTGTCCACCCGCTGTGCCGTCAGGGTGGCCGCCTGCAGCGGGCCGCCGGCGGTCGTGCGGGCCGTGCCGTGGAAGCGCGGTGACTGAGCGCCCTGGGCTGCCCACACGCCGCTGAACAGCCAGCCGCTGCAGGCGGCGTCCAGTTCGGCGCCGTTGCCTTCCACGCGCAACAGGGCGTCGCGCGCCGTGGTGCCGTCGGCCCACCAGGACAGCGTGCTGCCGGCGGCGCCGGCCGCCGCCGTGCAGCCCAGCAGGGGCCCCAGGTCGCTGTTGCACAGCGCGAGCGGCGCCAGCGTGGCACCCGGGACGCCGTCGACGTCGTCGGCGCCGGTGCCCGTGCCGCCCAGGCCGGGCCCGCAGCCGGCCAGCACCGCCAGCAGGCCCAGCCAGACCAGCCGGGCGCGGGCCGCCCACAGGCGCCGCGCGGCGAGGAAGACGTGCAGGAGGGTGTTCATTGCGGTTCGGAATAGAAGTACACGCCGAAGCGCACGCGCTGGCGCGGCGTGCCTTCGGGCAGGGTGGCGTCGGCGTCGAAGTGCTGCTGCGCCTGCGCCAGCACGCTGCGCGCGGCCTGCCGCCAGGCCTTCGTGGAGGCCTGGTGCAGGCGGTGGGCGGAATCGGCCGAGAGCTGGTCGACGTACAGGGCCTGCTCCAGGAAGTTGCTGCCGCCGTGCAGGTTGGCCACCGCGGCCGCGGCGTGGTCGTGCAGGTTGGCGGCCAGCAGCTGCGCCATCTCGGGCAGGCCCTGGCGCGGCGCGAAGCCGGCGCGGCTGAGCGTGACGCCGGCGTCGTCGGCCTCGGCGATGCCCAGGCGGAGCAGTTCCTCCAGCACGGCGCGCGGCCGCACGTCGCGGCTGACGCCGGCCACCAGGGCGTCGAAGGAGGGTGCGGCCCCGCCGCGCGGCAAGGGCAGCGGCCGGCCGGCGTCGTCCTGGTAGCCCTCGGCATTGATCCAGCGCGCGACCACCTGAGCCGCCATGCCCAAGGGGCCCGGGGGCGGCTCGGCCTCGGGGGCGGCGCGCGTGAGGTTGCGCACGTCGCGCCGGTGCACGCCGCACAGCAGCGTCACGGCGCTGTCGGTCTGCGCCATGCCGCGCTCGGCCAGCTCGGCCCGCGCGGCGTCCAGGAACACGCGCTTGAGGGCGGCCGCCAGCACCGGGTAGGTGACGCCGCTGCGCACCAGCAGGCGCACCAGCGGCCGCAGGACGTGCAGCACGCGGTCGAGCATGAGCGTGGGCTGGGGCGTGTTCACCGGACGTGTTGACAAGGGCTCTGGGTGTGTGGGACATTATCCCACACTGTCATCCGCAAGGGAAGTCCGACATGAAAGGGGAACCGAAGATGGGAAACATCTCGGCATCGCGTGCCTTGAAGGGAGGCGTGGCCGTGTGGGCCGCGCTGTGGCTGGTGGCCTGTGGCGGCGGGGGCGGCGGCGCCACCGCGAACGACCCGGCGGGCGAGCCCGCGTCGCTGTCGGTCTCGCGGCCGGGCGAGCTGACGGTCTACGTGCAGAGCCGCCTGCGCCAGCGGCCGGCGGGCGGTGCCATGCTGGCCGGCGACGTGCAGCTCGCGCCCACGGCCGGCGCCTCGCCGGTGCCGCGTTCGTCCACCACGCTGCAGGAAGCCGGCGTCGATGAGCCCGACCTGCTGCAGGGCCGGGGCGACGCGTTCTTCGCGCTGTCGGCGAAGTCGCCCGCCGAAGGTGGTCCGGCATTCGCCGAGGTGCAGGCCTGGCGGCGCGGCAACGACGGCGTGGCCTCCCGCGCGGCGGCCTTGGCCCTGCCGTCCGACGAGGCCGTGACCCTCGGCGTCGAAGGCATGGTGCTGAGCGACAGCGGCCAGGCGCTGGCCGTGCTGAGCCAGCGCTGGCACCGCAGCGACGGAGGCGGCGTGATCTGCCACGACCTCTGTCCGGCCGATGCCGTCACGATGCTGCCCTTCTGGTGGTTCCGCTCCAGCGTGGCCGTCCACCGCGTGGATGTGACCGACGCGTCCGCGCCCAAGGCCGGCGAGCGCTTGGCCATCGACGGCCAGCTGGTGGCCGCAAGGCGCGTGGGCGACCAGCTGGTGCTGGTCACGACCTGGGTGCCGCAGCTGCCGGTGGACCGGCTGCCGCCCAACGCCACGGCCGCCGAGCGTGAGGCCGCCATCGCCAGCACCACCCCGGCCGACATCCTGCCGCGCATGCGCCGCAACGGCGGCGCGCCCACGGCGCTGCTGGGCGAGACCGACTGCTGGACGCAGCCCGGCAATGCCAGCACCGACGTGCAGGTCACCACCATCACGCTGCTGGACCTGCGCGCCGCCGACCTCGCGCCGCGCAGCCGCTGCTTCGTGGGCGGCACGCAGGCGCTTTACATGACGAGCGGCAGCCTGTACCTGGCCACCACGCGCTGGGTCTACGCCACCGGCATCGGCGGCATCGCCCTCGTCGGCTACCCCGCCGACATGCGCACCGACATCCACAAGTTCGCGTTCGGCGCGCAAGGCGTGAGCTACCGCGCCAGCGGCGATGTCCCGGGCCACCTGGGCTGGGACGCCCGTCAATCCAGCTACCGCTTCAGCGAGTGGAACGGTGACCTGCGGGTCGTCACCTTTACCGGCAGCTTCGGCTGGGCCGGCGGGGCCGATCCGGCCACGCCGCCTTCACCGGCGCAGCTGAGCGTGCTGCGTGAACGGGCGGGCCAGGCCACGCTGCAGACGGTGGCCACGCTGCCCAACACGCGCCGCCCCGAGCTGCTGGGCAAGCCCGGCGAGCAGCTGCGCGCCGTGCGCTTCGTCGGAGACCGTGGCTATGTCGTCACCTTCCGCCAGATCGACCCGCTCTACGTGCTGGACCTTGCCGACCCCGCAGACCCGAAGACCGCCGGCGCGCTGGAAGTGCCGGGCTTCTCGGACCACCTGCTGCCCCTGGCCGACGGCCTGCTGCTGGGCGTGGGCCGCGACGTGGACCCCGACACCGGGCGCAACGCCGGCCTCAAGCTGGCGCTGTTCGACGTGCGCGACGCCGCGCGGCCCCTGGCACTGGACAGCGTGACGCTGGGGCGGGTGGGCAGCATGTCGGCGCTGGACGCTTCACCCCACGGCATCAACTGGCTGACGACCGGCGGCGTGGCCCGCGTGGCCTTGCCGGTGGCGCTGGCCACCACGGGCGACTACAGCGGCTGGCAGCGGGGCCTGCAGCGCCTGGAGGTGGACCTGACAGCGCGCAGCCTGCGCATGCTGCCGCTGCTGGACGCGGTGTCCGAGTCACCCTGGGCGGTGGGTGATCAGCGCAGCCTGCAGATCGGCTCGCAGCTGTACCACTGGCGCGACGGCGCGCTGGCCAGCCATGCGTGGTGAACGCAGGTGGGCCCTGTGCCTCGTGGCGGGTGCGGTCCTGGCGGCCTGCGGCGGGTCAGACGACGGTGCGGACGAGATCGGGTTCAGCACGGTCGAGGCGTCTGCCTTCTCGGGCATCACCACGGCCACCACGGTCGTGGTGAGCAGCGCCAGCGACTGGGAGCCCTTGTGGGCCAGCCATGCCCGCTTTCGCATCCCGCCGCCGCCCGTGCCCGTGGTGGACTTCTCGCGCCACCAGCTGCTGGCCCTCTTCCTGGGTGGGCGGCCGAACGGCTGTTACGGCGTGGAGATCCGCCGCGTGCTCGACGACGGCCAGCGCCGCACGGTGGTGTATGCCGAGTCGGAACCAGGGCCGACGATGCTGTGCAGCGCGGTCGCCACGTCGCCGATGCAGATCGTGCGCGTCACGGCCTCGCCGCTGCCGGTGGTGTTCCGCCGGGAGTGAGCAGCGCCTGCATGAAGCCCGCGAGCTTGGTGCCGTCGAGCCGGCCCTCGCTGCGCACCCCGGTGCACAGGTCCAGGCCGTGAGGCCGCACGGCGGCGACGGCCTCGGCCACGTTGTGCGCGCGCAGGCCGCCGGCCAGCCACAGCGGCCGCGGGTGCACGGCGTCGCGGATGCGGCGGCTCAGTGCCCAGTCGTGCGTGCGGCCGGTGCCACCCAGCTCCTTCACCGCCAGCGCCGGGTTGCCGGAGTCCAGCAGCAGCGCGTCGACGTAGGGCAGCACGGCCAGCGCTTCGTCGACCGACGCTTCGCCCGCGACATGGACCACCTGCACCAGCTCCACGCCCGGCCGCAGCCGGCGCAGGCGCCGCAGTTCCTCGTGCGGCACCTCGTCCACCAGCTGCAGCGTGGTGGTGCCGGCGCGCGCATGCTGTTCGGCGATGGCCTCGGCCTCGACACGGGCGGTGAGCAGGAAGGTGCGAACCGGCAGGCCGCGCACGGCGGCCGCGATCTCGGCGATGCGCTCGTCGTCGATCACGCCCGGCCCGCTGGGCATGGCCGACACCAGCCCCAGCGCCGCCGCGCCGGCCGCCACCGCCTGCCGCGCCTCATCGACGCTGCCGATGCAGCAGACCTTGACGCGCGGCGCGGCGCTCAATCGGCCCCCGCGGGCGAACCCTCCAGCCGCTCGGGCGTGGTGACCGGGCCCTTGCCGCTGAAGCGGTCGAGCGCGAGGTAGATCACCGGCGTGATGTAGAGCGTGATGGCCTGGCTGAAGATCAGCCCGCCCACCACCGCCAGGCCCAGCGGCTGGCGCAGCTCTGCGCCGGCGCCCAGGCCCAGGGCGATGGGCAGCGCGCCCATCAGCGCCGCCAGCGTCGTCATCATGATCGGCCGGAAGCGCAGGATGCAGGCCTCGCGGATGGCCGGCAGCGGCGCTGCGCCGTGCTGCCGCTGCGCGTCGAGCGCGAAGTCGATCATCATGATCGCGTTCTTCTTCACGATGCCGATGAGCAGCAGGATGCCGATGGTGGCGATCAGCGTCAGGTCCTGCCCGAAGAGCATCAGCGTGGCCAGCGCGCCCACGGCCGCAGAAGGCAGGCCGGCCAGGATGGTGAGCGGGTGGATGTAGCTCTCGTACAGCACGCCCAGCAGCACGTAGATGACCAGCAGCGCCGCGATGATGAGGATGGCCTGGCTGCCCTGGCTGCTCTTGAACACCGCGGCGTCGCCGCCGTAGCTGGCGATGATGCTCGCCGGCATGCGCACCGCCTCGCGCGCGGCCTCGATCTTCGCCGTGGCGTCGCCCAGGGCCACGCCCGGCGCCAGGTTGAAGCTCACCGTCACCGCCTGCAGCTGGCCGACGTGGTTGATGGCCGTGGCGCCCACCGTGCGCTCCACGGTGGCGAAGGCCGACAGCGGCACCAGCGTGCCCGTGTTGGCACGCACGTAGATGCCGCCAAAGGCGGTCTCGTCGCGCTTGGCCTCGGGCGCCACTTCCATGATGACCTGGTAGCTGTCCGTCGGCAGGTAGATGGTGCTGACCTGGCGCTCGCCGAAGGCGCTGTACAGCGCCGTGCGGATGGCGTCGACCGACACGCCCAGCGTGTTGGCGCGGTCGCGGTCGATCTTCAACTGCGCCTGCAGCGCGCGCAGCTGGCTGTCGCTGGTGACGTCGCGGAACATGGGGTCGGCGCGCAGCCGTTCCTGCAGCTTGCCTGCCCAGTCGCCCAGCTCGTCGGCGCGCACGCTCTGCAGGATGTACTGGAACTGCGCCTTGCTCTGGCGCCCGCCCAGCTGCAGGTTCTGCACCGGCCGCATGAAGACGTTCAGGCCCGCCACCTCGCGCAGCTTGCGGCGCAGGCCTTCCACCACCTGCTTCATGGGCAGCCGCTCGGCCCGCGGCTTGAGCGTGATGAACATGCGGCCCGTGTTCTGCGAACCACCGCCGCCATTGAAGGAGCTGACGGCCAGCACGTTGGGGTCGTTGCGGAAGATGGCCGCGGCGCGCTCCTGCAGCTGCACCATGGCCGGGAAGGAGGTGTCCTCGGCGGCTTCGGTGCTGACCTGGATCTGCCCGATGTCCTCTTCCGGGAAGAAGCCCTTGGGGATGACGACGAAGAGCCAGGCCGTGGCCACGAAGGTCAGCAGCGCCACCACCAGCACGCTCTTGCGGTGCGCCAGCGCGAAGTCCAGCGAACGGGTGTAGCTGGCCAGCGTGGCGTTGAAGCCATGCTCGAACCGGCGCACCAGCCACCCCGGCGGCTTCGCATGCGCCTCGTCCTTCAGGAAGCGGCTGGCCAGCATGGGCACCAGCGTCAGCGAGACGAAGGCCGAGACCAGGATGGCCAGACCCACCACGACGGCGAACTCGTGGAACAGCAGGCCGATGACGCCCGGCATGAAGAAGATCGGGATGAACACCGCGATCAGCGAGCTGCTGATGCTGATGATGGTGAAGCCCACCTCGCGCGAGCCGCGCAGCGCCGCCTGGAACGGCGGCTCGCCGTTCTCCACGTGGCGCATGATGTTCTCCAGCATCACGATGGCGTCGTCCACCACCAGGCCCACGGCCAGCGTCAGGCCCAGCAGCGAGATGTTGTCCAGGCTGTAGTTCAGCCCCCACAGCAGCGCCACCGCGCCGACCAGGCTGACCGGCAGGCTCAGCGTGGGGATCACCGTGGCCACGAAGCGGCGCAGGAACAGGAAGATGACCAGCACCACCAGCGCGATGGTGCCCATCAGCGTGAGCGTCACGTCGTGCAGCGCTTCGCGCACGCTCAGCGAGCGGTCGTTGACCGGCCGCATGTTGATGGACTGCGGCAGCTGCGCGCGCAGCGCCGGCAGCGCGGCGCGCACGGCGTCCACGACGCGCACGGTGTTGGCGCCGGGCTGGCGCAGCACGGCCAGGGTGATGGAGTTCTCGCCGTTGAGCGTGGCCCAGCTCTTCAGCGTCTCCAGGCTGTCGATGACCTGCGCCACGTCCTTCAGCCGCACCGGGTTGCCGTTGCGGTTGGCGACGATCAGCTCGGCGAACTCGGCCGCGTTCTTCAGCTGTTTGTTGGCCTGCAGCGTGAGGGTCTGGCGCGGGCCCTCCAGCGTGCCCACCGGCGTGTTGACGTTGGCGGCGCGCAGCGCGGCGCTGAGCTCGTCCAGGCCGATGTTGCGCGCGGCCAGCGCGTCGGGCAGCACGCGCACGCGCACGGCGAAGCGCTTGGCGCCGAAGATGTTGACCTGCGCCACGCCTTCGATGGTGGACAGCGTGGGCACGATCAGGTGCTCGGCGAAATCCTGCAGCTCGGCAGGCGCGAGCGACGGCGTGGTCATCGCCACCAGCAGCACCGGCGCGTCGGCCGGGTTCACCTTGCGGTAGCTGGGCGGGCTGGTCATGTCCTGCGGCAGTGCGCGCTGCGCGCGCAGCAACGCGGCCTGCACGTCCACGGCGGCGGCATCGATGTCGCGGCCTTCCTCGAACTCCAGCGTCAGGCTGGTGCCGCCCAGCGTGCTGCTGGAGCTGATGGTCTTCAGGCCCGGGATGGTCTGGAACTGCTTCTCCAGCGGCAGCGCCACGCTGGTGGCCATGGTCTCGGGGTTGGCCCCGGGCAGGCTGGCGCTGACGCTGATCACCGGCGTGTCGTAGCTGGGCAGCGCCGCCACCGGGATGCTGCGGTAGCCGATGACGCCGGCCAGCACGATGGCGGCGTTCAGCAGCACCGTCATCACCGGACGGCGGATGAAGAGTTCGCTGAGGTTCATGGCGAGGGCGCCTTGCTGCCGGCCGGCGGGCCGCCCGCCCCGGCGTCGGAGGCGCCGCGCCCGCCACGGCCGGCGCCGCTGGCCGCGGGCCCGCCCTCGCGCGGACGCTCGACGACGGTGGAGCCCGGGCGCAGGTTCTGGCGACCGTCCAGCACGATGCGTTCGCCCGGCTTCACGCCCGAGACGGCGGCGTCGTCGCCCTGGGCCTGGAGCACCTGCACCGGCCGCGGCTGGGCCTGGTTGTCGCGCACGGTGTAGACGATGGGGCCACGCGCCGTCTGGATGATGGCGGCCTGCGGCACCACCACTGCGCCGGTCAGGGTGCGGGCCGTCATCGAGACGTTGACGAAGGCCCCGGGCCAGAGCTTGCCGTCCTTGTTGTCGAACAGCGCCTTCACCTTCACCGTGCCGGTGCTGGCGTCGACGCTGTTGTCGACGAACTTGAGGCGACCGGCCAGCACGCCGGACTCCGGCAGCGTGGCCGAGACCGGTGCCCCGCCATCCTTCAACGCCACCAGCGCATCGGCCAGGTGGCGCTGCGGCAGGCTGAAAGCCACGGTGATGGGGTCCAGCTGGGTGATGGTGACCAGCGAGGTCTGGTTGGCCTGCACCGCGCTGCCCGGGAACACGTTGATGGCGCCCAGCCGGCCGGCGCTGGGCGCGGTGACGCGGGTGTACGAGAGCGCCAGGCGTGCCGCGTCCAGCGCCGCGCGGCTGGCGGCCACGGCGGCCTGCTGGCTCTGCGCACTGGTGAGCGTGGTGTCCACCGCGCCCTGCGAGACGAAGTTCTGCGCCAGCAGCTCCTGGCTGCGCTTGAGCTGGCGCTGGGCATCGGCGAGCGCGGCCTCGTCGCGCGCCAGCTGGGCGCGGGCCTTGGCCACGTTGGCTTCGTCGGCCCGCGCGTCCAGCGTGAACAGCAGCTGCCCGGCCTTCACGAACTGGCCTTCCTTCACGTGCACCTGGGCCAGCAGGTTGGTGGTCTGTGCGCGCACGTCCACGCTGGACAAGGGCGCCACGCTGCCGGTGGCGGTGATGAGCACGGGCAGGTCGCGCTGCTGCGCCCTCACCGTGACCACGCTCACCGGCGGGGCCGAAGCGGCCGGCGCCGGCCCGGAGGCCGCGGCAGCGCCCGAAGCGGCAGCCGGCGCGGCACCTTCGGGGCGCTGCCCGCAGGCCGCCAGCAGCGCCAGCACCAGGCTGGAGGCGGCGCGGAGCGTGGCGCGCGGGCGGGCATTCGGTGAGCGGGTCATGGGTCGGGTCCAACGGTTCTTGCGGTCCAGCCTACCACCGGCACCGGCTCCCGGGCCGCTGCGCACGGGGCAGACAAGATTCTTTGCAGGCCCGGCGAGGCCGGCACGCTTCAGCCGATGCGTTCGGCGACCAGGGGCCGCGGCGCCGGCGCCGCCTCGGCGATGGTCAGGGCGGCCTGCACCGCCGCGATGGCCGCTGCCGCGCCATCGGCATCGGCGGCGTGCACACGCGCCAGCGGCTCGCCCGCCTGCACCGCCGTGCCCAGCGCGCACAGCTGCGACAGGCCCACGCGCGGGTCCACGCGGTCGCCCGGCAGGCGGCGGCCGCCGCCCAGCGCCACGACCGCGAAGCCGAGCGCGCGCACGTCGGCCGTGGCGACGAAGCCGCTGCGCGGTGCCGGCACGTCCAGCACCACGGGGGCGACCGGCAGGCCCGGCGCGCGCAGCACGTCGGGCGGTCCGCCCAGCGCCGCCACCATGCGCGCGAAGCGCTCGGCGGCTTCGCCACGGTCCAGCGCGCGCTGCGCCATGGCGCGGCCTTCTTCGGCGGTGGCGGCCAGGTCGCCCAGCCGCAGCATCTCGGCGGCCAGGGCCAGCGTGCATTCGTGCAGGCGCGGCTCGCGGGCGGCGCCGGTGAGGTAGGCCAGCGTCTCCTGCATCTCCAGCGCGTTGCCGGCGGTCCACCCCAGCACTTCGTTCATGTCGGTGATGAGCGCGCGGGCCGGCAGGCCGGCGCCGCGCGCCACCTCCACCAGGCTGGTGGCCAGCTCGCGCGCCTGGGTCATCGTGGGCGCGAAGGCGCCGCTGCCCACCTTCACGTCCAGCACCAGGCCCTGCAGCCCGGCCGCCAGCTTCTTGCTGAGGATGCTGCCGGTGATCAGCGGCACGCTTTCCACCGTGGCCGTGACGTCGCGGATGGCATAGAGCCGGCGGTCGGCCGGCGCCAGCGCCGCGGAGGCGCCGACGATGGCGCAGCCGCACTCGCGCAGCGTGGCCAGCAGCGTGCTGCGCGGCGGGTCCACCGTGTAGCCGGGCAGCGCTTCCAGCTTGTCCAGCGTGCCACCGGTGTGGCCCAGGCCGCGGCCACTGATCATCGGCACCACGCCGCCACAGGCCGCGACGATGGGCGCCAGCATCAGGCTGACCTTGTCGCCCACGCCGCCGGTGGAGTGCTTGTCGAGGATCGGGCCCGGCAGCGCGGCGCCCCCCCAGGCCAGCACCTCGCCGGAGCGCGTCATGGCGCGTGTCAGCGCCACGGTCTCGTCGCGGTCCATGCCGCGCAGCAGGATGGCCATGGCCAGCGCCGCGGCCTGGCTGTCGCTCCAGGCGCCGCTGACCAGACCGTCCACGAAGTGGCCGATCTGCTGTGCCGACAGCGCGCCGCCGTCGCGTTTCCTGGCAATCACTTCGGCGGGCAGCATGCCTGGGCCTTCACTTCACCTGCATGGCACGCGGCGCCGGGTCGGGCTTGAGCCCGGGGTTCGCGGCCAGGTACTGCTCCAGCGCTTCCACGTCCACGAGCCCCGCCACGCGGTCGGTGCCGTTGCGCAGCTCGTTGAAGTTGTCGCCGCCGTCGGCGACGAAGGAGTTCACGGTGACGCGGACCTTCTGCTCGGGCGTGATGGCGCGCCCGTCCAGCATCAGGCTCTCGGGCACGACGCGGTCGCCGGCCGGGCGCTTCAGGTCCCAGCGGTAGCTGAAGCCGCGGGAGGCGAACAGCGTGCTGCGCCGCGCCTCGAAGCCCTGGCGCTCCAGCACGCGCTTGAGCTGCGCGCCGGTGATCGTCATCGTCACCAGCTGGTTGGCGAAGGGCTGGACCGAAAAGACGTCGGCGTAGCTGATGGCCAGCTTGTCGGCGCCGCCCAGCGGCGCACGCACGCCGCCCTGGTTCATCAGCGCGATCTGTGCGCCGGCGCCCCTGCTGGCGGCCAGCTGCGCGTCGGCGATGAGCTTGCCGAGCTCGCTTTCGCCGTTGTCGTCGATGCGCGTGGTGAAGGGCGCGCCCAGCACCGTCACCTGGCGGCCCGCCACCGGGCCCACGCGGCGCTCGTACTCGGCCAGGAAGGCGGTGAGCTTCGGGTCGCGCGGCAGGTCGGCCTTCACCACCAGGTTCTGCGCCTCGGCCTTCACCACGTCGCGGCTGCGCGGGTCGATCTGCAGGTCGATGCGCGTGAGCAGGGTGCCGTAGCTCTGCGCGCTGGTGACGACGCGGCCGTCGATGACGCAGTTGTAGGCGCGGTGCGTGTGTCCGCTGATGACCACGTCCACCGCCTTGTCCATGCGCTTGACCATCTCCACCAGCGCCGGGCTGACATCGCAGTCGTTGATGCCGCCGGTGGGGATGCCGCCTTCGTGCATCAGCACGACGAGGGCCTCCACGCCCTGCGCACGTAGCTCGGGCACGACGCGGTTGACGGCATCGGCCTCGTCGCTGAAGGCCAGCCCGGCCACGCCCGCGGGCACCACCACCGAGGGCGTGCCTTTCAGCGCGATGCCGATGAAGCCCACCGACACCTCACCGAACTTCTTGATGAAGTAGGGCGGGAAGAAGGTCTTGCCGGTGGCCGTGACCACGGTGTTGGCCGACAGGTACTGGAAACGCGCGCCGGCAAAAGGCGCCGGGCCCTTGCAGCCGTCGGTGGGGTGGCAGCCGCCGTTCTGGCGGCGCTGCGCCTCGGCCGGGCCGCGGTCGAGCTCGTGGTTGCCCAGCGCCGAAGCCTCCAGGCCGAGCAGGTTCAGGGCCTCGATGGTGGGCTCGTCGTGGAAGGCCGAGCTCAGCAGCGGCGTGGCGCCCACCAGGTCGCCCGCGGCCACGAAGACGTGGTGCTTCTGGCCTTCGCGCTGCTGTGCCAGCAGCGTGGCCAGCTGGTCCACGCCGCCCGTGGGCACGGCCACCGTGCGGCCGGGATTGGCGGGGTCGGGCTGGCGCAGCGCGTTGGGCAGGGCCTTGAGGTTGCCGTGGTAGTCGTTGAGAGCCAGCACCCGCACCTGGACGGGCGCCGGCGGCGGCAGCGGGGTGGTGGAGCAGCCGGCCAGCAGGGCCGCCAGCAGCAGGCCCGGCAAGGGGCGGCGCACGGACAGGTTCATGGCATCACTTTCGGATGACGGCGTCGCCGGGTTCGAAGTCGGCGGGCCGCAGCGGGCTGTTGCGCGCGACGAACTCGCGCAGCACTTCCACGTCCACCAGGCCGGTGTTGACGTGGCCGGGGTGCTGGTCCAGCCGCGGGTAGCCGTCGCCGCCGGTGGCGGTGAAGTTGTTGATGGCCAGCAGGTAGCTGGCCTGCGGGTCGATGGGCCGGCCGTTGACCTCGGCCAGCTCCAGCTCGCCGGCCACGATGCGCAGGCGCACGCCCGCGGTCTGCGCGAAGCCACCGGCACCGGGCGTCATCTTCGCGGCGGCGCGCAGGAAGCCCAGCAGCTCCTCGCCCGACAGGCGCACCACGCTGATCGTGTTGCCGAAGGGCTGCACCTTGAGCAGGTCGCGGTAGGTCAGCGGGCCGGCGGGCAGGGAGTCGCGGATGCCGCCGCTGTTCATCAGCGCGAGGTCGGCGCCGGTGCGGGAGCGCATGGCGCGGGCCAGCAGCGTGCCCAGCGTGGTGGGCTGCCGGCGCACGCGGTCGCGGTCGCCGTCGAGCACGCCTTCGGCGCTGCCCACGGGCACGAGCAGGCGCGACTGGCCGATGTCCTGGTAGGGCTTGAGGAAACCCTGCATCGCGGCGTCTTCGGGCACGCGCTCGCCAGCCAGCACCGGCTTGCCGTCGGCACCCCTGCGCAGCAGGTTGACGGGGATGAGCTGGTAGCGCACGAGTTCAACCCTGCCGGCGCTGACTTCGAAGTCCGCGCGCCCCACGTACTTGCCCCACTCGTGCGCCTGCACGATCCAGGTGCCGTTCTGGCGGTCGGGCGCGCAGGGCTCGCCCGGCACGTAGGACGGGTTGCGCCGGTTCTCGGCGAGCATGCACACCGGGTTCTGGCTGTGGCCGCCGACGATGAGGTCCGGGCCCTGGCCCGGGGGCAGGGCCCTGGCCATCTCCACGTCGCCCGGCGCGTTGACGCCACGGCTGCCGTTCGGGTAGTGGCCCATGTGGGTCACGGCGATCACCATGTCGGCGCGGGCGCGCAGTTCGGGCAGCAGCCTGGCGGCTTCGTCGATCGGCTTCCTGAACTCGATGCCTTCCACGTGGGCCGGCAGCACCATCTTCGCGGTGTCGTCCGTGGTCAGGCCCATCACGGCGATGCGATACCCGCCGCGCTCGAACACCGTGTAGGGCGGGAACATGCGCTGCAGGCCCTGCGGCGTGCGCTGGTAGATGTTGGCCGAGAGCAGGGGGAACTTCGCCCATTGCCGCTGCCGGGCCAGCACGGCGGGCGGCTTGTCGAACTCGTGGTTGCCCACCGCCATGGCGTCGATGCCCAGCCGGTTCATGCCCAGGAAGTCGGGCTCGGCGTCCTGCAGGTCGGACTCCGGCACGCCGGTGTTGACGTCGCCGCCGTCCAGGAACAGCACGTGCCCGCCGGCGGCCGCCACTTCGGCGCGCACGCGGTCGACGATGGTCTTGCGCGCGGCCATGCCGTACTCGCCCTGCGCGTTGGGCCAGAAGCGGCCGTGGTGGTCGTTGGTGTGCAGGATGGTCAGCTTCAGCGGCGCTCTGGCCGGCGGCGGTGGCGCGGGCGACGTGGCGCAGCCGGCCAGCAGCGTCGCCGCAGCCAGGAGGGTCAGTGCAGTCCGCATCTCAGTAGCCCGTCTTCGCGGCCTCGGGGCGTGCGGTGCCGCCGAGCACGGCCTGGATGTCGTTCAGCAGCCCGCTGGCGCCGAAGCGGAAGCGCTGCGGCACCAGCGCCGCGTCGCCCAGGGCGCGGCGCGTGAGCTCGATGTAGACCGCTGCGTCGGCCACCGTGCGGATGCCGCCCGAGGGCTTGAAGCCGACGCGCCCGCGCGCCTCGGCGCGGTTCGCGATGGCGCCCAGCAGCGCGCGCGCGGCCTCGGGCGAGGCGCTCTTCGGTGTCTTGCCGGTGCTGGTCTTGAGAAAGTCGGCGCCGTTGTCCAGCGCGATGCGGCAGGCCTGCGCGATGCGCGCCTCGTCCACCAGCTCGCCGGTCTCGAGGATGACCTTCAGCGTCAGCCCTTCGCAGGCGCGGCGCACGGCGTTCAGCAGCGCCGGCGCATGGGCGAAGTCGCGGTAGGGGAACACCACGTCCACCTCCTGCGCGCCGGCGTGCACGATGTCTTCGGTGTCGCGCACGGCGCGGCGCAGGTCGCGGCTGCCGTCGGGGAAGTTGGCGACGGCGGCGACGCGGATGTGCGCCGGCAGCTGCGCGCGCGCATGCGCGGCCAGGCGCGGCCACACGCACACCGCGGCCACGGGCCCGTGCGGGCCCTGCGCCTTGGCACAGAGCTGGTCGATGTCGGCTTCGGTGTCGGCGTCGTTCAGGCTGGTGAGGTCCAGGCAGGCGAGCGCGATGCGTGCGGTGGCGATGGCATCCATGTTCAAAGCTCCAGCGACTGCACCACCGCGGCCAGCGTGGCCACGGCGCGTTCGCTGGCCGCGTTGGCGGTGGCCAGCGTGTGCGCGTGGCTCAGCGTTTCCTTCTCCATGCCGGCGGCCATGTTGGTCATCATGGACAGCGCCAGCACCTTCATCCCGGCATGGCGGGCGATGATGGTCTCGGGCACGGTGCTCATGCCCACGGCCTGCGCACCGAAGGCCTGGAACATGCGGATCTCCGCCGGCGTCTCGAACTGCGGCCCCAACACCCAGGCGTAGATGCCTTCGTGCAGCTGCGTGCCCACGGCCGCGGCCGCGGCGCGGGCCTGCTGGCGCAGCGCGGGGGTGTAGGCGTCGGACATGTCGCAGAAGCGCCCGTCGCCCGGCTCGCCGATCAAGGGCGAGCGCTGCACGAGGTTGATGTGGTCGCTGATCAGCATCAGCTCACCCGGGCGCATGGTGGCGTCCATGCTGCCGGCGGCGTTGGTCTGCAGCAGCAGCTTCACGCCCCAAGCGGCCAGCGTGCGGATGGCGCCCAGCATGCCGGTGGCCTCGCCGGTCTCGTACGCATGCTTGCGGCCGGCCAGCACCGCCACGCGGCGCGTGCCCACGGTCCCGGCACGCACCAGGCCCTTGTGCCCGCCCACGCCGAGCGCGGGGAAGGCCGGCAGCTCGGCATAGGGCACGTCCACGGCGCCCTGCACCTGCTCGGCAAAGGGCCCCCAGCCGCTGCCCAGCAGCACGGCGATGTCGGGCGCCGGGCCGAGGCGGGCCGCCAAGGTGGAGGCGGATTGAGCGATGTCGTTCTTGTTCATGGTTCCAGGTGTTGGGGGCCGAAGCCGTGCGGCAGCAGTTCGCCGAGCGTGTACGTGCCGCGTTGCGTGCTCATGTCCGCCACCCAGACGGGGCAGTCGTCGGCCGCGAACTCGCGCAGCTTCTGGCGGCAGCCGCCGCAGGGCGTGACGGGCTCGGGCGCTTCCGCGCACACGGCCACCGCCATGATGCGCCGGCCGCCGGCCAGCACCATGGCCGCGATGGCCGAGGCCTCGGCGCACCAGCCTTGCGGGTAGGCCGCGTTCTCCACGTTGCAGCCGGCGTGGATGCGCCCCTGCTCGTCCAGCACCGCGGCGCCGACGGCGAACTTCGAGTAGGGCGCGTAGGCCGCCGCGCGCGCGGCCCGCGCCGCGGCAATGAGTTCAGCGCTCCTTGACATAGGGCCTTCCCAGCGCTGCGGGCGCCACGCTCTTGCCGATGAAGCCGGCCAGCAGCACCACCGTCAGCAGGTAGGGCAGGGCCTGGATGAACTGCACCGGCACGGCGCCCCCGCCCAGGGCAGCCGGCAGCTCCACGCCCTGCAGCCGGATGGACACCGCGTCCAGGAAGCCGAACAGCAGGCAGGCCAGCAGCGCGCCCACCGGGTGCCACTTGCCGAAGATCAGCGCCGCCAGCGCCATGTAGCCGCGACCGGCCGTCATGTTCGGAATGAAGCTCGGGTTCTGCGCCAGCACGAGGTAGCTGCCGGCCAGGGCCGACAGCACGCCGTTGAGCGCCAGGGCTTGGTAGCGCAGCGCCTTCACGCCCACGCCGGCGGCGTCCACCATGGTCGGGTTCTCGCCCGCGGCGCGCAGGCGCAGCCCGAAGCGCGTCTGGTACAGCAGCCACCACACGCCGGCCACGGCGGCCAGCGAGCCGTAGACCATGAGGTTGTGGCCGAACAGCGCCAGGCCGATCGTGGGCCCGATGAACGGGATCTTCGCCACCAGCTCGCCGGCGCCGACGAACCAGCGGTCCAGCCGCACGGCCTCAGGCACCGGCGGCGTCTGCCCGCCCTGCGCGAACCAGGCGATGCCCAGCACCACGGTCAGGCCGGCGGCCGTCATCGTGATGGCCATGCCCAGCACGACCTGGTCGCCGCGGTGCGTGACGCAGGCGTAGCCGTGCAGCATCGACAAGGCCACGCCCACCGCGATGGCCACCACCAGCGCGGCCAGCAGCGAGCCGCTGGCCACGCCCACCGCGGCGGTGGCGAAGGCCGTCATCAGCATCTTGCCTTCCAGGCCGAGGTCGATGACGCCCGAGCGTTCGCACAGCACGCCGGCCAGCGCGCACAGGATCAGCGGCACCGACACGCGCAGCGTGCTGGCCACCAGCGTGCCAACGAACACCTCATCCACGGGCGGCCTCCTCCTTCACGCGGCCACCGCCCGCGGCCTTCCAGGCCTTGAAGAGCAGCGGCGCCGCCACCTGCGCCATGGCGCCGGCGAAGAGCACGATCAGGCCTTGCAGCATGAACACCATCTCGCGGCTGAAGCCGTTGATCTCGAAGGCCAGCTCGGAGCCGCCCTGGTACAGCGCACCGAAGAGGATGGACGCCAGCACGATGCCGAAGGGGTGGTTGCGCCCGATCAGGCTGACGGCGATGCCGGCGAAGCCCGCGCCGGCCACGAAGTCGGGCAGCAGCCGACCGTGCACGCCGGCGATCTCGTTCACGCCCACCAGGCCCGCGAAGGCGCCGGAGGCGGCCATCGACAGCACGATCAAGCGCTGCGGCTTGATGCCCGCGTAGACCGCGGCATCGGGCGCGAAGCCGACGGCGCGCAGCGCGTAGCCGCCACGCGTCTTCCACACCGCCAGCCAGACGATCACGACGGCGGCCATGGCGATCAGCAGCGTCGCGTTCAGCGGCGTGCGCGGCCATTCGATGCCCAAGGCGCCGATCCACTCGTGCAGCCCCGGCATGCGCGCCGAGTCGGCGAAGGCGCGGCTCTCGGGCGTCATGTTGCCGGGCTCCTTGAGCTGGTTCACCAGCAGGTAGCCCAGCAGCGCCGACGCGATGAAGTTGAACATGATCGTGGTGATCACGGTGTGGCTGCCACGCCAGGCTTGCAGCGCACCGGGAATGGCCGCCCACAGGCCACCGAAGAGTGCGGCGGCCAGCACCATCAGCGGCAGCATCAGCGCGGCGGGCAGGTGCTCGCTGAACGCCAGCGCCGCGAGGCCGGCGCCGAGGCCGCCCATGATGGCCTGGCCCTCGCCGCCGATGTTGAAGAGGCCACCATGGAAAGCCACCGCGACGGCCAAGCCGGTGAAGATGAAGGTGGTGGCGTAGTAGAGCGTGTAGCTGATGCCGGCCTTGCTGCCGAAGGCGCCCTTGATGAGCAGCGCGAGCACCTGGCCGGGTTGGAAGCCGACGAGCGCGACGACGATGCCGGCGACGAGCAACGCCACGGCGAGGTTCACCGCGGGGAGCAGCGCGACGTCCATCCAGCGCGGGAGTTCGACGGGTTGGCTCATGCTCAATGCGCCCCCGCCATCAGGCGCCCAAGTGCGGTTTCCGAGCACTGCTCGATCGGCAACTCCCCCGTGATCCGCCCGGCGTTCATCACGACGACCCGATCCGCCAACGCCAGGATTTCATCCAGCTCCGAAGACACCACCAGCACCGCCCCGCCCGCATCGCGCATCGCGCGCAGCCGGCCATGGATGAACTCGATCGCGCCGATGTCCACGCCGCGCGTCGGCTGCCCCACCAGCAGCACCTGCGGCTCCGTGGCGAAGAACTGTGCCTCGCGCGCCAGCACCAGCTTCTGCTGGTTGCCGCCGCTGAACTTGCTGGAACGCAGCTGCTTGTTGCGCGGCCGCACGTCGTAGCGTTCCATCATCAGCTCGGTGTCGTCCTGCATCGCGCCTTGGCGCATCCAGCCCACCGGGCCGCCGCCGTAGCGCGCGCGCTGCTGGTAACCCAACGTGGCCGACTCCCAGGCCGGGAAGGGCAGCACCATGCCGCGGCGGTGTCGGTCTTCGGGCACGTGGGCCAGGCGCAGTTCGCGCGCGCGCTGCGGGTCCAGCCAGCGCGTGGCGTCGAAGGTGGCCGGGCCCAGCGTGAGCTCGCCGCTGGCCGGCGCCATCAGGCCCGACAGCACGTCCAGCAGCTCGGACTGGCCGTTGCCGGACACGCCGGCCACGCCGACGATCTCGCCGGTGCGCAGCGTCAGCGACACGTCGATGAGCCGCGCCACGCCCAGTGCATCGGTCCAGTTCAGGTTTCGCGCCTGCATCAGCACCGCGCCCAGGCCGGCCTGGCTGCCGTTGATGGCGCCGCGGCCCAGGTTCACGCGGCGGCCGACCATGGCCTCGGCCAGGCCGTCGAGGCTGGTGTCGGCGATGGCGCAGTCCAGCACCACCTGGCCGCCGCGCATCACCGTCACGGCGTCGCACAGGGCCATGATCTCCTTCAGCTTGTGCGTGATCAGCAGCACCGTGGTGCCGCGTTCGCGCAGCGCGCGCAGCGTCACGAAGAGCTGTTCGGTTTCCTGTGGTGTCAGTACCGCGGTGGGCTCGTCGAGGATCAGGATGCGCGCGCCGCGGAACAGGGCCTTCAGGATCTCCAGACGCTGGCGTTCCCCCACCGGCAGGTCGGCCACGAGGGCATCGAGGTTCACCTGCAGGCCGGTGTCGCGCATCAGCGCTTCCAGTTCGCCGCGCACCTGGGCGCGCGCCGGGCGCAGGCGGAAGCCGGGTTCGGCGCCCAGCATCACGTTGTCCAGCGCGCTGAGCGTGTCCACCAGCATGAAGTGCTGGTGGACCATGCCGATGCCCAGGGCGATGGCTTCGCGCGAGCCGCTGATCTTCGCGGCCTTGCCCTCGATGAGGATCTCGCCCCCGTCGGCCTGGTAGAAGCCGTAGAGGATGGACATCAGCGTGCTCTTGCCCGCGCCGTTCTCGCCCACGATGCCGTGCACCGTGCCGGCCGCCACGGTGAGGTGCACGTCGCGGTTGGCGTGCACCGCGCCGAAGCGCTTCTCGATGTGGCGCATCGCCACTGCGGGTGGCGAACCTGCAGCGGCTCCCGGCATCACTTGCAGGTGCCGTTCGCCATGAAGTCGATGACCTTGATCTTGCCGGCGATGATGTCGGCCTTGGCGGCCTCGACCTTCTTCTTCATGTCGGCGGTGATCAGTTTCTCGTTGTGCTGGTCCAGCGCGTAGTCCACGCCGCCTTCCTTCAGGCCCAGCGAGGTGCTGCCGGGCTTCACCGCCTTGAAGGCCTGGTAGACGGCCACGTCCACGCGCTTGACCATGCTGGTGAGCATGGTGCCGGGCTGCACGTGGTTCTGGTTGCTGTCCACGCCGATGGCGTACTTCTTCGCGTCCTTGGCGGCCTGGTACACGCCGATGCCGGTGCCGCCCGCGGCAGCGAAGACCACGTCCACGCCGCCGGCGAACTGCGCCTTGGCCAGCTCCGCGCCGCGCGCCGGGTCGTTCCACGCCGTGGGCGTGGTGCCGGTCATGTTGCCGGCGACCTCGATCTTCGGGTTGGCGTACCTGGCACCCTGCTCGAAGCCGCACTGGAAGCGTCGGATCAGCGGGATGTCCATGCCGCCGATGAAGCCCACCTTGCCGCTCTTGCTGGCCATGGCCGCCAGCACGCCCACCAGGAAGCTGCCTTCGTGTTCCTTGAAGGTGATGCTCTGCACGTTGGGCTGCTTCACCTCGGCGTCGATGACGACGAACTTGAGCTTGGGGAAGTCGCGCGAGACCTTGTCGATGGCGCTGCCCTGGCTGAAGCCGATGCCGATGATGGGGTCGGCGCCACGTTCGGCCATGCGCCGCAGCGCCTGCTCGCGCTGCGCCGGGTTGCTGATCTCGAACTCGAGATAGGTCTTGCCCGACTCCTTCTTCCAGCGCTCGGCGCCTTCGTAGCCGGCCTGGTTGAAGCTCTTGTCGAACTTGCCGCCCATGTCGAAGATGACGGCGGGGTCGGCGTGCGCGGCGCCTGCGGCCAGCGAGAACAGGACCGGAAGGAGGGCCTGCGACAGGGGCTTGAAGGGCATGGTGTGGGCGGGTCTGACGGGGTGGGGCAGGATAGCAAGAGTCACGCCGTGTTTTCCTCCCGGATGACCCCCGCGCGCGCGGGCCCGGCCTGCGGCACGCATCTCGCTAGCATCCCGCCATGGAGCCCCACCCGACATTCCCCGACCGCCTGCGCCGTCTGCCCAAGGTGCTGCTGCACGAACACCTGGACGGCGGCCTGCGTGTCGGCACCCTGTACGAACTGCTGCACGAGCGCGGCATCGCGCTGCCCGCGCCCGACGCAGCGTCTCTGGCCTTGTGGTTCGACGCCAACGCGCACGCCGGCAGCCTGGTGAAGTATCTCGAGGGCTTCGCGCTGACGGTGGAAGCCATGTCCAGCCCTGCTGCCATGGAGCGGGTGGCCTTCGAGGCCGCCGAGGACGCGCGCGAAGATGGCGCCGTGCTGGCCGAGTTCCGCATCGCGCCGCTGCTGTTCGAGAGCCATGGCGTGCCCGGCGAGGCGGCGGTGGAAGCGCTGCTGTCGGGCCTGGCCAAGAGTTCGCTTCCGACGGGGCTGATCGTCTGCGCCATGCGCCACCTGCCCGTGGCCGAGACCGAGCGTGCCGCCCGGCTGGCGCTCCGGTACCAGGGCCGGGGCGTCGTGGCCTTCGACCTCGCGGGTGCCGAGTTCGGCCATCCGCCTTCAGAGCACGCCAGCGCGCTGAAGCTGGTGCGCGACGCCGGCCTGGGCATGACACTGCATGCCGGCGAGGCCGATGCTGCCGAGCGCGTGGTGGAAGCCGCGCGCCTGGGCGCGCGCCGCATCGGTCACGGCGTGCACCTGGTCGACGGCCTGCGCGACCCGGCGCGCCGGGCGCTGGTGGACGAGATCATCGAGCGTGGCGTGCACCTGGAGGTCTGCCCCACCAGCAACGTGCACACCGGGGCCGCGAAGTCGGTGGCCACGCACCCCATCACCGCGTTGTGGCGCGCCGGCGTGAGCCTCAGCTACCACACCGACAACCGGCTGATGAGCTTCCTCACGCACACGGAGGAAGCCGCCACGCTGCTCGCCGAGACGCCCCTGGTGGAAGAAGACCTGCTGGCCATGGCCGCCGAGGCCGCGAGGCACTCGTTCCTGCCTTCGGCGGCGCGCGAACAGGCGCTGGCCGCCATCGCGGCCTGGAACTGATTCAGGCCGTCACGGCCGCTTCAGCCCGTGCCGGCCATGGCGCGTCGGCTGGGCTCGACGTAGGCGTCCAGCTCGCGCAGCGTGGCGGCGTCCACCTCGACGATGCCTGTCACGCCGCTGGCGCGCGCGAAGGCGGCGCCGCGTTCCGGGTCGGCCGCCAGCGAGAGCAGACGCACGCGCAGTTGCGCCAGTTGCGATGCGCCCAGGCGCGGGTGGGCCACGACGATGAAGTTGGGCAGCCGCTGGAAGGTCTCCACCACACGCAGGCGGGCCAGTTCGTCGGCGGGCAGGGTGCGCAGTTCACCGGCGCTGAGGATGGCGGCATCGGCGGCGCCCGTCAGCAGCAGGCGGCCGACACCGAAGTCGGTGCGCGCCGGCTGGACCTCGAAGTCACGCCCAGCTTCCAGCCCTTGCGCAGCCAGCCAGCGCAGCCCGGCAATGGCCACCAGCGAGCCCGGGTTGGCGAAGCTCAGCTGCCGGCCGCGCAGGCCGGCGGCCGAGTTCAGGCCGCTGCCGGCCGCCACCACCAGCAAGGCCGCGATGCGCGGCTCGAACATGGCCAGCGGCACGAGCCCGGCGTCGAGTTGCGCCACGCGTGCGAAGTGCGGCGCCGCCACGGCGAGGTCGTACTCGCCGGCCAGCAGCGAGCGCGAAAAGCCCCGGAAGCTGGACGGCAGCGCCAGCCGCACCGCGCTGCCCAGGCCTTCCAGATGACGGCGCAGCGGCTCGTACTGCGTGGCCAGGAGAGCCGTGCTGACGTTGGGCAGCAGTCCCAGCACCAGCTCGGCCGGCGTTGCCCGTGCCGGGCCCGCGAGACCGGCGGCCAGGATCAGCCCGCAGCAGCGCCTTCGCCGCTGCGACACCCTGCCCGCCTGTGCGGGCCACGCCTCCGCCCTCCGCATGCAACCCTCCGTCGAACCTGGGTGGTGCCGGTGTGTCCGGCACTCGTGATCTCGGACGGCAACATTAACAAAACGTATCCGTCACCGCGTCCCGCAAAGGGGTGACTGAGGTATCAGGCTGTGCCGGCCGTCACGCCGCGGCGCCGCGGGCGGGGCGGGCGCGCCGGCACCACCGGCGGCTGGGCGGCCGCCGCGATGACGCCGCCGCCCAGGCACACCTCGCCGTCGTACAGCACGGCGCTCTGCCCCGGCGTGACGGCCCACTGGGGATCGTCGAAGTCCAGCCGGAAACCGCCGGGCCGCACCGACAGCACGCAGCCGGCGTCGGCCTGGCGGTAGCGCGCCTTGGCAGCCAGGGCGCCGGGGGCAGGCGCCGAGCCGGCGATCCAACTGCAGTCCTGGGCCTCCAGCCAGCCCGACTGCAACCATGGGTGGCCATGGCCCTGCACCACGTGCAGGGCGTTGGTGCCAAGGTCCTTGTGAGCCACGAACCAGGGCAGGTGCTCACCCCCGCCGGCCTGCCCGGCGGCCGGCTTCGTGCCACCGATGCCCAGTCCCTGGCGCTGCCCCAGCGTGTAGAACGACAGCCCCACATGCCGGCCGACCTCGTGGCCCTGCTCGTCGAGCATGGGGCCCGGTTCGTGGCTCAGGTAGCGCTGCAGGAACTCGCGGAAGGGGCGCTCGCCGATGAAGCAGATGCCGGTGGAGTCCTTCTTGCGCGCATTGGGCAGGCCGATGGCTTCGGCGATGCGGCGCACCTCGGTCTTCCTCAGCTCGCCCACCGGGAACAGCGTCCGGGCCAGCTGCGCCTGGTTCAGCCGGTGCAGGAAGTAGCTCTGGTCCTTGGCCGGGTCCAGGCCCTTGAGGAGCTCGAAGCGGCCTCCGCGCTCGCGCACCCTGGCGTAGTGGCCGGTGGCGATCTTCTCGGCGCCCAGGCGCATGGCGTGGTCGAGGAAGGCCTTGAACTTGATCTCGGCGTTGCACAGCACGTCCGGGTTGGGCGTGCGGCCGGCCTGGTACTCGCGCAGGAACTCGGCGAAGACGCGGTCCTTGTACTCGGCCGCGAAGTTGACATGCTCGATCTCGATGCCCAGCACGTCGGCCACGGCGGCCGCGTCGACGAAATCGATGTTGCTGGAGCAGTAGCCGGTGTCGTCGTCGCCCGACCCGGCGGGGCGGTCGTCATCTTCCCAGTTCTTCATGAAGACAGCGACGACCTCGTGGCCCTGCTGCTTGAGCAGGTGCGCCGTGACGGCGGAGTCCACCCCGCCGCTGAGGCCCACCACGACGCGATGCTTCGGCATCGGCGGATTATCCGGCGGCGCCACGCCGCCCGGTCATCAGCAGGTGAGCATCTGCGAGCGCGAGCGGATCAGCTCGCGCGCACGGTTCATGGCGTAGTTGATGGCCTCGTCGGCGCTGCGCCAGCGGTAGCCGCAGGCCAGGCTGTCGTCGCGGAAGGCCTCGCGCTGGCGGCCCGGCAGGCCACGCACGCGGTTGACCACCAGCGCCGCGATGTAGCCGTCGCCGCGAGGCGCCTCGACGGCGCCGACGAAGATGCGGTAGTCGCCTTCGTGGGATTCGTTGAATCGCATGCTGAGCCTCAGGACCTGTGCCTTGGATGGGGCGCGATGATCGGCCCGCTTCCGGGGGGTTCGTATCCCCCGGGGGAAGGAGAACCCGCTTGAGGGGGGTGTGCCTCGGTCCCGCCCGCCCCTACAGCGGCCGCTCGCTGCGGGCCGCCAGGTAGAACCACTCGTGGCCGGGCGCCGCGTTGGCGTCGGGGAACACGATGTACCCGGGCTGCGGCGCGCGCAGTTCGGTGCCATCGGCGCGCACGGCCACGAGTTCGGCTTCGGCCAGCGCGTCGAAGCTGGTCCAGGCCTTCACGAAGCGGTCGCCCTCGGCGTGGCGGTCGACCACCTCGGTCAGTCGCAGGCATTCGAAAGCCGCGGCCGGCGGCGCCAGCGCCACGCCCTCGGCCAGCCCCAGCAGCGCCAGCGTCTGGCGGATGGCGTGGTACGCCACCTCGGGGCCTTGCGGGTCCTCGTGCTGGCCGCATTCCAGCGTGATGCCGTAACCGCCCTGGCTGCGCATGTACTCGGTGGTGCCCACGCCGTAGCTCGGGTCCTCGTGCACGGCGCCGGGCGTCAGGCCCAGGGCCTTGCGGCGGGCCACCCCGTCGGCGTAGGCGCTCATCCAGCCTTCGACGATGCGGTTCGGGCCCACGTGCCGGGCCAGCTCGGCCTCGGCCGCGGCGTGCGCGAAGGGCTCCAGCTCGCCGCGGTTGTCGGCCGGGCCGCGC
Source organism: Rubrivivax sp. (assembly GCA_016790395.1). Taxonomy (GTDB): domain Bacteria; phylum Pseudomonadota; class Gammaproteobacteria; order Burkholderiales; family Burkholderiaceae_C; genus Rubrivivax. Next base: position 32,538 of record JAEUPH010000122.1, read on the forward strand.
ATCACGAAGGCGCGGCCGGGGCTGCGGAAGCTGTGCAGGTCGAGCAGCACTTCGTGCTCGGCCAGCAGCGGGCACAGCACGCCCGCGATGCGGTCCTCGTGGTCCTGCGGCGTGGCCGTGGGCTGCAGCCGGCGGTTGAGGTTGCGGTCGCCCATGCGCTGGCCCTTCGTGTAGGCCAGCGGGTTGCACACCGGTACGAAGGTGACGGTGCCGCGCACGATGTCGATCTCGCCGCGCTCGATCTCGCCGATGACGCGCAGGATGCCCCGCGTGCCCGCCGTCTCGTTGCCGTGCACGGCGCCGGTGACGATGAGCTTCGGCCCCTTGGCCAGCCCGGCGAAGCGGTGCACCCGCAGGTGCCGCAGGCTGACGTTCACTTCAGTCGTCATGCCTTCCGACCCGTGAGCTGCTCGAAGGCACGCGCATAGCGTTCGTGGATGCCCAGGATCACGTCCTCGGGCAGATCCAGCGCCGCCTGCTCGGCGCCGCCAGTGACCCCGGTGGAAGCCAGCCAGTCGCGCAGCGGCTGCTTGTCCAGCGCCACGATGCGGCCCTGCGCCAGCTCGTCGGCGAGCCAGAAGCGCGAGGAGTCGGGCGTCAGCACTTCGTCCATCAGCGTCAGCGTGCCGTTGGCGTCCAGGCCGAACTCGAACTTGGTGTCGGCCAGCACGATGCCGCGCGTGGCGGCATGGGCGCTGGCGGCGTTGAAGATGCGGATGGCGGTGTCGCGCACCTCGGCCGCGCGCGCGGCGCCCAGCAGGCCTTCCAGCTGCGCGAAGGCGATGTTCTCGTCGTGGTCGCCCACGGCGGCCTTGGTGGCCGGCGTGAAGATGGGCGCGGCCAGCGGCGTGGTGGGGCTCAGGCCGGGCGGCAGCGGGATGCCGCAGACGGTGCCGCTCTTCGCGTACTCCTTCCAGCCCGAGCCCGCCACGTAGCCGCGCACCACGGCCTCGCAGGGCAGCGGCGTCAGGCGCTTGACGAGCATGGAGCGGCCCTGCACCTGCGCCACCTCGTCGGGCGCCACCACGCTCTCGGGCGCCTCGCCGGTGAGGTGGTTGGGCACCACGTCCTTCAGCCGCTCGAACCAGAAGGTGGCCATGCCCGTGAGCAGCCGGCCCTTGCCGGGCACCGGGGCCTTCATCACCACGTCGAAGGCCGAGAGGCGGTCGCTGGCCACCATCAGCATGCGGTCGCTGCCGACGGCGTAGAGGTCGCGCACCTTGCCGCGGGCGATCAGCGGCAGCGAATGGAGGGCCGTGTTCTGCACGGCGGGGCCGAGGGCGGCCAGGCGGGTTGTGCTCATGCCGCCATTGTCTCGCGGCGGCATGGCGGCCTCAGGCCAGCGTGAGGGTGCCAGCGGCGGCGTCCAGCGTTGCCCTTGCGCCCAGTGGCAGCGGGCGGTTGGGCGTGCCGTGGCCGCTGGGCCAGCCGCCCAGCACGGGCTTGCCCAGTCGCTCGAAGGCGTCGCGCAGCTCGGCGGCCGGGTCGTCGGCCTCGGTGAAGGTGCCCAGCACGAAGCCGGCCGCGGCGTCCAGCACGCCGGCCAGCCGCAGGTGGGCCAGCAGGCGGTCGACGCGGTAGGTGGCCTCGCCCACCTCCTCCAGGAACAGCAGCGCGCCGTGCGCGTCCCAGGCCCAGGGCGTGCCCAGCAGCGAGGCGACGAGGCTCAGGTTGCCGCCGATCAGCCGGCCGGTGGCCACGCCGGGCACGCGCAGGCCCCCCGGCAGCAGCTCGGGCGCGAGCACGGTGCCCGCGGGCAGGCCGTTGCGCAGCACGTCGAAGAGCGCCTGGCGGTCGGCCTCGCGCTCGGGGCGGATCAGGTCGCTGGCGGCCATGGGGGCGTGCAGCGCGGGCACGCCTTCGCGCGCCCACAGGGCGTGCAGCGCCGTGAGGTCGCTGTAGCCGATGAGCGGCTTGCGCGCGCGGCGCACGAGCGCGGCGTCGACACCGGCCAGGATGCGCAGGCAGCCGTAGCCGCCGCGCAGCGCGTGGATGGCGGCCACCTCCTCGTCGGCCAGGGCCGCGTGCAGGTCGGCCAGGCGTTGTTCGTCGGGCCCGGCCAGGTAGCCCTGTTGCATCGAACAAGCGGGGTAGAGGCGGCAGCGGTAGCCCAGGGATTCATACACCGCCGGCACGCGCGCCACGCGTTCGGCGTCCACGGGGCCGGCCGGGGCGACGACGGCGATCAGGCTGCCCCCAGGCAGCGCCGGGAAGGCGTTCACGACAGCGTCTCCATCAGCCGGTGCAGCGCCGCGCCGAGCATGGGCAGCCGCCAGGTGGTGGCGCAGCGCACGTCGGGGGCGTAGCGGCTGCCCAGGTTGGACAGCAGCGCCACGATGTAGTGCGTGCGGCCGCTCTTCACGATGCCGGCATCGCTGCTGTAGTTCTGCGTGTTGCCGGTCTTGTGCGCGAAGGCCGGCGCGTCGGGCAGGCCGCTCACCAAGCCGGCCACCGCCTTCAGCGAACCGCTGGACAGGATGTGGTCCAGCTGCTGGCGCGCCAGCACCCCGCGCAGGTGCTCGCGCGAGGCCGGGCTCAGCAACACCGTTCCCGGCGGCAGCCAGGGCGCGGCCGGCGCATCGGCGTCCAGCAGCCACAGCAGCCGCGCCGTGTCCCAGGCCGTCATGTGGATGTGGCCGACGCCGGAGCCGTCGCGGTTGCGCCAGCCCCCGGCGGGCGTGGTGTCGTTCAGCTGCAGCGTGGCCAGGCCCAGGTCAGCGAAGCGGCGGTTCAGGTCACCGATGACGCCGGTGCGGTGCAGCAGCGCCACGCAGGTGTCGGTGGCGTCGTTGTCACTGACCACGATCATCGGCTCCAGCGCCGCCGGCCAGGCGGTCAGCCCGCGGTCCACCGCCAGGCCCACGCCTACGGCCACCATCAGCTTCAGCAGCGAGGCCGGGTAGGGTGCGACGAAGCGCGTGGCGCCCGCGCCGGCCAGGGGCCGCCAGGGCAGCTGCTGCCAGTCCGCGCCCGGGGCCCAGGCGACGGAGTCGCCCTGGGTGTCGGTGATGTCCGCGTCGAAGCGGACGTTGCGAACGGGCCCGGCGCGGCTGTCGATCTCGGCCACCACGCCGGCCGGGTGCTCGCGCGAGAACAGCACGTTGGCCCACAGCGGCGCGCGGCCGGGCGGAAAGGCCACCACGGCGAGATCCAGGCTCGGGTGCACGCCCACGGAGCGGCCGGCCTGCTGGCTGTCGGCCGTGGCGGCGAAGTCCAGTTCGCGCACGGCGGCGCGCAGAAGTTCGGGCAGGGGGGTGTCCAGTCGCTCCATCGCCGGCATTGCACCATTGAAAAGGGCCTCCGAGGAGGCCCTTCGAGGTGCATGCCGCGCAGGTTCAGAAGAACACGTACTCGGCCTGGAACAGGAAGGAACGCAGGCGCGGGTCGGCCACGCGCGGTTCCCAGTTGGCGCCGGCACCGGTGTTGGTGTCGTAGGCGTTGGCGAACGGCGGCTTGGTGTCGAACAGGTTCTTGATGCCGGCCGTGAGCGTGAGGTTCTTGAAGCCCTTGTAGCCCACCGAGAGGTTGTGCAGCGTGTACGGCGCCACCACCGGGTCCCACTGCGGCGGGATGTAGGAGCCGTTGGCCACGCCCGGCGGACGGTAGCCGGCGTAGCGGCCGCGGTAGATCTGCGTCAGCGTGCCCGTCCAGTCACCGCGCTCGTAGGTGATGAAGGCCGTGTGCTTCCAGCGGATGCCGAGGTCGCTGGTGCGCGTGAACACGCCCACTTCGCTGGCCCCGAAGTCCACGCTGGGCACCAGGCGCGAGCGCTTCTTCAGCAGGTAGGTCACGTCCATGCCGGCGCTGATCCTGGCGCCGGCCAGCAGGGTGTTGGCACGGAAGCCGAACTCCAGGCCGCGCGTCTCGGTGTTGCCGGCGTTGATCCAGCTGATGTCGATGGCCGTGAGGTTGCCGCTGGCGTCGCGGATGAAGCGTTCCTTGAACAGGTTGTAGTTCTGGATGAAGCCGTTGGCGCCGGTCACGCCCAGGGCCTGGATCGTGCCTTCGCGGTCGATGCTCCACCAGTCGAGGTTGGTGCTGAACTCGGGGATCGGTTGCCACACCACGCCCAGCGACTTCAGCTTCGACTTCTCGGGGCCCAGCGTCGCGCGTCCGCCGAAGCGCGTGACGAAGGTCACCGCGTTGCAGGCGTTGCCCGGCGTCGTGTTGACGATGAGCGACGGGCACTTCTCGGGGTCCACCACGGCTGCGCCGGTGTAGTTGGCCTCGGTGATGCCGTTGAAGAGCTGGTTGAAGGTCGGGACCCGGAAGCCCTTGCTGTACGAACCGCGGAACAGCAGGCTGTCCAGCGGCGTGAACTTGAACGAGGCCTTGGGGTTGGTGGTGGCGCCGAAGCCGGTGTAGTCGTCGCGCCGTGCCGAGAGGTTGACCTCCAGGCGCTTCATCACCGGCACGATGACTTCGCCGAACGCGGCCTTGATGTCGCGCTTGACGCCGCCCAGCGCGTTGATGTTGTCGAAGGGCGCGTTGAAGATCCAGGTGCTGATGTCGTTGGTGTTGGCGCTGTTGTTGCCGTCGAACTTGTACTTCTCGGTGCGCATGTCCAGGCCCGCCGCCGCCAGCACGTCGCCGCCCGGCAGCTTCATCAGCGGGCCCGAGATCACGGCGTCGGTCTGCGTCATGGTGAACTTGCCGCCGTACAGCGTGACGCCGCGCGCCGACGCCGCATCCAGCCCCGCCATCGCGGCCACGCTCTGCGTCTCGCCGGCCAGCAGGAAGGGGTTCAAGGTGCCGTTGTTGATGAGGTCGGCGAACTTCTGCCAGTAGTGGTAGCCGCTGCCCAGCTTGCTCTTGCTCTTGCTGGAGGCCACGGACGTGCCGATGCGGTAGTCCCAGCTCGGCGCGAAGGGCAGCGGGCCTTCCAGCGCCACCAGGTAGCGCGCGGTGTCGGACTGCGTCTCGATCTGGCGCGGGCCGCAGGCCATGCAGCGCCAGCGGAAGGCGATGCCGTTGCCGTTGTTGGCGGCCAGTTCGGGGAATTGCGCCACCAGGGCGTTGAACACGCGGCCGTAGCCGGCGCCCGTGCTCGGGTACAGCAGGTTGCGGAAGGGGCTGGGCGCCGACGAGCCGTTCGGCAGCGTGATCGAAGCCGTGCCGGTGCCGCTGGTGATCTGGTTCTCGGAGAAGGTCTTGGCCGACTCCGAGCGCCCGAACAGGGCCTCCACCGCCAGCAGGTGCGAGCCCAGCTTGAGCGTGCCGCGCGTGACGATGTTGGTGTTGGTCACCGGCTGCTGGATGACGGTGGCGCGGCCGGTGTCGTAGGCGCAGCCGAACTGCGCCGCAGCGCCGGCGTTCCAGATCTTCTCGTCGTAGGGGCCCATGCCCGGCTGCGTGGCGCAGCCGGCACCGCCCGGCAGGTCGAGCGTGTTGATGCCGTTGAGCGTGGTGCCCTGGAACAGCGGGCCGGTGCCGGCGGTGGAGCCGGGGCGCGACAGCACGCTGCGGCCGCTGGGGTTCCAGGCGGCGGCCGTGTTGGCCACCGCGAACACCGTGGCGAAGGGCGTGCCGCGCGTGTCGGGCGACAGGCCGCGGCCGGGCACGAAGGTGCTGACGAAGTCGCGGTCGGTGCCGTTCAGGCGCTGCGCTTCGGAGCGGGCCACGGTGGCCAGCACGTTGTAGCCGTCGCGGTCGATGTCGCCGAAGCCGCCCACGGCGTTGGCGCGGAAGATGTTGCCGCCGCCGTGCTGCGTGATGTCGGCGGTGGCGCTGGCGCGCAGGCCGTTGAAGTTTGAGCGCAGGATGAAGTTGATGACGCCACCGACGGCGTCGGTGCCGTAGGTGGAGGAGGCGCCGTCCTTGAGGATCTCCACCCGCTCCACGGCGGAGAAGGGGATCTGGTTCAGGTCGACGACGCCGCCGTTGAGGCCGTGCGAGGCGACGCGGCGGCCGTTGAGCAGGATCAGCGTGGCGTTGGAGCCCTGGCCGCGCAGGTTGGCCGAGGTGGCGCCGTTGTTGCCGCGCACGCCCGACTCCAGCGCCACCACGTCGGTGTTGCTGGCCAGGTTGTCCATGCCGTTGCCGTTGATGTTCAACGACGCGATCAGCTGCTCGGCGCTGATGATGCCCTGGCGGTCCAGCTCGGCGCGGGTGATGGTCTGGATCGGCAGCGAGGTCTCGCTGGCGATGCGCTTGATGCTGGAGCCGGTGATGGTGATCTTCTGCGGCGCGGCGGGCGCCGTCTGCGCCAGCACGTGGCTGGCCAGGCCCAGCAGCGCCAGGCTGCCGACGATGGTCTTCAGTTTCATCAGGGGTCCTCTCGGGTGGGTGGCCGCGGTCGGTCTTGTGGGGCCGACGCGCGCGTGCGCGATTGCGAGCAAGAAACAGACCGTGACAGTGTCTGTCGCGGCGGGCCGGCGGGCCCACCGGGAACACCCGGAGTTTCGCGGCGCAGGGCGTCTGCCGGGCCGCACTGCGGCGCCCATACAACAGTGTCCGGGCCCGCGAATGGGGGCGTTCCGTGTGAACATCGCCGCCGCCCGCCGCCTTCCCGATGCCGGAACACCGCTTGTCCACCGCACCCGCCACCCGTCCCTGGACCTGGATCCCCACGCTCTACTTCGCCCAGGGCCTGCCCTACGTGGTAGTGATGACGCTGGCCGTGGTGCTCTACAAGAACCTGGGCGTCAGCAACACCGAGATCGCCCTGCTCACCAGCTGGCTGTACCTGCCCTGGGTCATCAAGCCGCTATGGGGCCCGCTGGTGGACCTGCTGGGCACCAAGCGGCGCTGGATCTGGGCGCTGCAGTTCGCCATCGGTGCGGCGCTGGCCGCCGTGGGGCTGGCGGTGCCGGGGCCGGGCTTCCTGCAGGCCACGCTGGTGCTGTTCTGGCTGATGGCCTTCGCCAGCGCCACGCACGACATCGCGGCCGACGGCTTCTACATGCTGGCCCTGCCGCAGCGCACGCAGGCGGCCTTCGTGGGCGTGCGCAGCACCTGTTACCGCCTGGCCATGATCGCCGGCCAGGGCGGCCTGGTGTGGCTGGCCGGCTGGTGGGCGGCGCGCCACGGCAGCGTGGCGCAGGCCTGGGCGATGGTGTTCTTCGCGCTGGCCCTCTTCTTCGGCCTGGTGGGCGCCTGGCACTCGGTCGCCCTGCCCAAGCCGGCGGGCGACCGCCCGGTGCCACGCAGCGCCCATTTCTGGTCCGACTTCGCCACCGTCTTCGCCGCCTTCTTCAGGAAGCCGGAGATCGGCCGCATCCTGGCCTTCCTGCTGCTGTACCGCTTCGCCGAGGCGCAGCTGCTCAAGCTGGTGACGCCCTTCCTGCTGGACCCGCTGGCGGCCGGCGGCCTGGGGCTGACCACCCAGGACGTGGGCATCGCCTATGGCACGGTGGGCATCACCGCGCTCACGCTCGGCGGGCTGCTGGGCGGCTGGGTCATCTCGCGCGCCGGGCTCAAGCGCTGCCTGTGGCCGCTGATGCTGTGCATGCACCTCCCCAACACCGTGTTCGTGGCGCTGGCCGTGTGGCAGCCGCAGAGCCTGGTGCTGGTCAGCGCGGCCGTGGCGCTGGAGCAGTTCGGCTACGGCTTCGGCTTCACCGCCTACCTCGTCTACATGATGATGGTGGCCGGTGGCGCCGACGGCAGCGCCGTGCACAAGACGGCGCACTACGCGCTGTGCACCGGCTTCATGGCGCTGGGCATGATGCTGCCCGGCATGTGGGCGGGCTGGCTGCAGACGCAGCTGGGCTACCTGAACTTCTTCGTCTGGGCCTGCGTGGCCACGCTGCCCTCGTTCGCGGCGGCGGCGCTGCTGCGCATCGACCCGGCCTTCGGCCGCAAGGCCGATTGAACGCAGGGCTTCGGCCGCCGGCATAGACTGCCCCGGCAGTACGAAGAGGGCATGCGATGAAGATCCTGGTGATGGGCAGCGGCGGCGTCGGCGGCTACTTCGGCGGGCGACTCGCCCAGGCCGGGTGCGACGTGCACTTCGTGGCGCGCGGCGCCCATGGTCAGGCGCTGCGCGAGCATGGCCTGCGCATCAGCAGTCCGCTGGGCGGCCTGCACCTGCAGCAGGCCTCCGTCACCGATGACCCGGCGAGAGTCGGCCGTGTGGACCTGGTGCTGTTCGGCGTCAAGCTGTGGGACACCCAGGCCGCGGCGCGCCAGCTGGCGCCGGTGCTGGGGCCGGACACGGCCGTCATCTCGTTCCAGAACGGCGTCGTCAAGGACGACCTGCTGCGGGACGTGCTGGGCACCGAGCACGTGGCCGGGGGCGTGGCCTACATCGCGGCCAGCATTGGCGAGCCCGGCGTCATCGTGCACAACGGAAACATGGCGAAGCTGGTGTTCGGCGAGCACGACGGCCGCGCCAGCGCGCGCCTGACGGGCTTTGCCGAAGCCTGCGCCGCCGCCGGCATCACGCACGAGCTGACGCCGCGCATCCACCTCGCGCTGTGGGAGAAGTTCGTGTTCCTCGCGGCGCTGTCGGCCGCCACCACGCTGGCGCGGCTGCCCGTGGGCCCCATCCGCGACCACCCTCGCGCGCGCACCTTTCTGCACGACCTGATGGACGAGGCCGTGCAGGTGGGCCGTGCCGAGGGCGTGCCGCTGCCGCCGGAGTACGCCGAGAGCCGCCTGGCCTTCGCCGACGGCCTGCCCGCGACGATGACCAGCTCCATGCACCACGACCTGGAGCGCGGCCACCGGCTGGAGCTGCCCTGGCTCAGCGGCGACGTGGTGGCGCGCGGCCGGCGCCTGGGCGTGCCCACGCCCTGCCACCGCGCGGTGGTGGACATGTTGTCGCCGCACGCCGACGGCCGCGCCGCCGTGACCTGAACCTCTCCCGGCCCGCGGCCAGGATCGGCTGTAATGTCGGGCATGCGTCTCGAGACTGAACTGGCCGCCCTGCGCGCGCCGCTGCTGCGTTTTGCACAGCTGCAACTGCGCAACGAGGGCCTGGCCGAGGATGTGGTGTCCGAAACCCTGCTGGCGATCCTGGAAAAGCCCGAGGCCTTCGAGGGGCGCAGCTCGTTGCGCACCTACGCCACCGGCATCCTCAAGTTCAAGATCGTCGATCTGTTGCGCAAGCGCGGTCGCGAGGTCCACATCGAACCTCTGGACGAGCAGAGCGTGGACGACGCCATCGACGCGCTCTTCGCCACCAACGGCCACTGGGCCGAACCGCCGGCGGCCTGGGGCCACCCCGAACAGGCGCTGCAGCAGGCGCAGTTCCTGGAGGTCCTGCAGCAGTGCGTGGAACGCCTGCCGCCCAAGATCGGCCGCGCCTTCATGATGCGCGAGTGGCTGGAGCAGGAGGTGGACGACATCTGCGGCGAACTGGGCATCAACGCCAACCACTGCGGCGTGCTGCTGTACCGCGCGCGCATGGCGCTGCGCGAGTGCCTGGCGCAGAACTGGTTCGCGACGGGAGCCGCCAAGTGAAGCTGCTGCCCGACTGCCAGGAGGTGTCGCGCCTGATCAGCGACGGTCAGGACCAGCGCCTGCCCGTCAAGGAACGTGCGCGCCTGCGCCTGCACCTGGTGATGTGCGAGACCTGCCGCAATGTCGAAGGCCAGTTGGCCTTCCTGCGCCAGGCCATGCGCGAACTCGGGCGGCGCGAACCGCCCGAGCGCTGATCAGCGCTTGCCCAGCAGGCCGCCCAGCCCGCCCAGCAGGCCGCCCAGGTCACCCAGGCCGCCGACGTCGCCCTGCGGAATCTGGCCCTGCGGCGTGAGCTTGTCCACCACCTGCGGCAGCATCTGCGACAGCTGGCCCAGCGCGTCCTTGGGGTCGATGCCCAGTTGCTTCGCCAGGCTGGCGATGGTGTCGTTGCCGAGCACGCCGCCCAGCTGATCGGGCGACACCGGCTGGTTGGCGCCCGTGCCGACCCAGGACTTGGCCACGTCGCCCAGGCCCGCCTGCTCGAACTTCTGCACCAGGCCGCCCAGGCCCCCGAGGCCGCCCCCGCCCTGCTGACCCAGCAGGCCGATGATGGCGCCGAGGAGGTCGCCCTGCCCGCCACCCCCGCCACCAGGGTTTTGCGAACCGAGCGCACCGATGACGTTGTCGAGCAGACCCATGTGTTTCTCCTGGCGTTGTTGCACGATGCCGTGCGGGCCCGCGAGCGTGCCGCATCGGCATCGGAAGTCAACCGACCTTCGGCCCGCCCGTCAGCCCCAGCCAGCCCAGCACGGCCAGCGGTGCCGTGTCGGCACGCAGCACGCGCGGGCCCAGCGCCACGGCGCGAAAGCCCGCAGCACGCGCGGTGGCTTCCTCTTCCGCCGTGAACCCGCCTTCGGGCCCGCTGAGGGTGACGAGGCGGGGGCCGGCCGGCACCGCCGGTGCCGCCGCGTCGGGCGCCAGGCTCAGCAGCCATCGCTCGCCTTCGGGCGGCGCACGCAGCCAGTCGCCCAGCTCGCGCACCGGTGCCACCACGGGCACGCGCGCGCGGCCGCACTGTTCGCAGGCGGCCTGCGCGATGGCCTGCCAGTGCGCGCGCTTGCGCTCGGCGCGCTCGCCGGCCAGGCGCAACACCGAGCGCGCGGCCAGCAGCGGCTGGACAGCGGCCACGCCCAGCTCGGTGGCCTTTTCCACCAGCGTGTCCATGCGCTCGTTGGCAGGCATGGCCAGGGCGACGGTCACTTCGGGCGTCAGCTCGCGCGCCACCGGCAGGCCCGGTCCCACCTGCACGCGCACGCCGTTGCGCGTGACGGCCAGCACCGTGGCCGTCCAGTCGCTGCCGGCGCCGTCGAACAGCACCAGCGCATCGCCCGGCTGCACGCGCCGCACCTGCGCGTGGCGGGCGGCGCCGGTCGGCAGGTCGAACACCAGGTCCGCAGACAGCGCTTGTTCGACGAAGAAGCGCATCGTCATGTCGCCGCCAGCGCCGCTTCCAGCGCCAGTGCCACGCCGGCCAGCGCGGCGTCGTGCCCGCCCGGCGCACCCAGCATCAGGCCCACCGGCAGCGAGCCTGGCGCCTGGCACGGCAGCGTGAAGGCGCAGCCGTCGAGGAAGTTGAAGGCGAAGGTGTTGCGCAGCAGCAGGCCGTTGGCCTTGAAGAAGGCCTCGTCGCTGGCCACGAGCTCGGCGATGGGCGGCGCGGTGATCGGCGTCGTCGGGCAGACCACGGCGTCGACGCCCGCGAGCGCCGCCTCCACGCGTCCGATCCAGTCGAGCCGCCGCCGCTGCATGGTGATGTAGTCGGCCGCGCTCACGCCTTCGCCCAGCGCCACGCGCGCGGCCACGCGCGGGTCGAAGCGTGCGCGCTGCGTGGCCAGGGCCTCGCGGTGCACGGCGAAGGCCTCCACGGCCGAGAAGCCGCCCGGCGCGTTGATCTGGCCGATCTCGCCCAGCTCGGCCAGCTTCAGCGGCACGATCTGCGCGCCGCCGGCGGACAGCCGCGCCAGGGCGCGCTCGAAGGCCTGCGCCACCGCGGGCTCCAGCGCCTCCAGCAGCAGCGTCTGCGGCAGCGCCAGGCGCAGTCCGCGCAGCGGGCGTTGCGGCGGCACGAGCGGCGCGCCGGCCAGCACGCCGTCGACGTGCAGGCAGTCGGCCACGCTGCGGGTCATGGCGCACACCGTGTCCAGCGTGAACGACAGCGGGAAGGCGCCCGCCAGCGGCGTGCGGCGCTGCGTGTTCTTGAAGCCCACCAGCCCGCACAGCGCGGCGGGGATGCGGATGGAGCCGCCCGTGTCCGAGCCCAGCGCCGCCACCGCCTGGCCCAGCGCCACCGAGACCGCGGCGCCGGCCGACGAACCGCCCGGGATGCGCGCCGTGCCGGCATCGGCCGGGTTGCGCGGCGTGCCATGGTGCGGGTTGATGCCCACGCCGCTGAAGGCGAACTCGGTCATGTTCGTGAGGCCCGTCACCGCCGCCCCGGCGCGCTTCAGGCGCGCCACGGCCTCGGCGTCGCGCGCCGCCGGCGGTGCGCCTTCGCGCAGCACCGAGCCGGCCATCGTGGTGCGGCCGGCGATGTCGTAGAGGTCCTTCACCGTCACCGGCAGGCCGGCCAGCGGCGGCAGCGGCTGCCCGCGCGCGGCAGCGTCGTCGGCGGCGCGTGCGGCCGCCAGCGCCTCGTCGTCGAAGAGCGCGGTGTAGACGTGCGCGGCGGCCGGCGCGCGCGCTTCGGCCAGCACGCGCTTCAGCAGCGCCTCGTGCGCGCCGGGACCGGCCAGCGTGGCCTGCAGGGTGGCGATGTCGGGCAGCATGCCCGCGAGCTTAGCCCGGGGCGCTGCGCCTCAGAGCCCGCGTTTGGCCTTGGTCAGCAGGGTCGCCACCTCGGTGGAGACCTGCGAGAACTTCGAGCCCGAGCCGATCAGCCGTTCGGCTTCGCTCAGCTGGCCGGCGTTGATCTTGCGCGCCACGTCCGCGGCGGCCTGGTGGAACTCGGCATGCTTGCCCAGCAGCTCGACGAAGGTCGGCCGCCCGCCCCACTGGGCGCCGCCCGGGCCGTGGATCCAGCGCCCGAGGGGGCACTGGTCGTCGCGGCAGATCGTGTCGGCGTCGAGCTTCTCCTGCTCGGCGATGGCCTTGCGCAGCTTCACCTTCCACTGGCGGTGCGCCTCGATGGCGCTGTTGAAGTCAAAGCCGTCGACGGCCACCGGCGCCGCGACCGCCGCCTTGCCTTCGCCTTCGGGCAGCTTGAAGCGTTGCACTTCGCCGGCCAGGCCCGAGGCCTGGTCCTTCATCGACGATGCGGCAGCGGCGGTCTGCTCCACCAGCGCGGCGTTCTGCTGCGTCATGCGGTCGAGTTCCTGCACCGCCTGGCCGATCTGGCCCACGCCCAGGCTCTGCTCGCGGGCGCCGGTGGAGATCTCGCTCAGCAGCTGGCTGACGCGCTGCGAGGAGTCGATGATCTCGTCGATCGTCGACTCCGCATTGCGCACCTTGCCGGTCCCGTCGACGACCTGGCTGACGCTGGCGCTGATCAGCGTCTTCACCTGCTTGGCGGCCTCGGCGCTGCGCTGGGCCAGTGAACGCACCTCGGAGGCCACCACCGCGAAGCCGCGGCCCTGCTCGCCGGCCCGCGCGGCTTCCACCGCGGCGTTGAGCGCCAGGATGTTGGTCTGGAAGGCGATGCCGTCGATGGTGCCGATGATCTCGCCGATCTTGTCCGACGAGGCGCGGATCTCGTCCATCGTGGCGACGACCTCGCGCATGGCGTTGCCGCCCTGGGTGGCGACCTCGGCGTTGTGCTGCGCCACGCGCGCCGCCTCCACCGTGTGCTCGGAGGTGACCCGGATGGTGGCGGTGATCTGCTCCATGGAGGCGGCCGACTCCTGCAGGTTGGCTGCCGCCTGCTCGGTGCGCGCCGAGAGGTCCATCGCGCCGCTGGCGATCTCGCTGCTGGAGTGCACGATCTCGTCGCTGGACTGGCGCACCAGCGCCACCATGCCGCGCAGCGAGTCCTGCATCGCCCGCAGGTCGAGCATCAGCTGTGCCGCCTCGTCGCTGCCCCAGGGCTTGGGTGCGGTCGTGAGGTTGCCGGTGGTGATTTCCTTCAGGTGGCCCGAGACCTCCTGCAGGCCTCCCATCATGACGCGGTAGAACGCGAACATCAGGTAGGCGGCCACCGCCACGAAGAGGGCGGCGAAGGCCAGCTGTTCGGCGAACAGCGTCTTCAGGTGCAGCACGCGCGCCGCCAGCCGCTCGTCCAGCCGCTTCGCGACCTGGGTCGTCAGCGCCGCCTGCTTGCTCACGGCGGCCTCGCCCAGGGCCAGGAAGTCGGCGGCTTCGCCGCTGGGGTCGGCGCCGAAGATCTGCCGGGCCACGGCGCCATTGAAGGCGGCGGAGGCGTCGTCGGTGCCCTTCATGTCGAAGTGCCGTGCCAGCTCGGGAAAGCGCTCGATGCCTTCCTGGTACGAGTTCTCGACGTCCTTGTCCAGGTGCGCCTGCACGGCGGCGGCGCCGTGGATCCAGTCGCGGCGGCGCGGCGTGATCTCCCGGCTCTTGAAGGCCAGCGCGCCCAGGGCCGCCAGCTTGGCGGTGTTCTCGGTCTGCAGCGGGCCGCGCAGTAGCGACATGTTCATCATGTGGAAGGTGTCGATCTCCGGGTCCAGCATCAGCTGCGAGCCGTCGGCGATCTCACGCACCAGGTCCAGCGCCGCCTCGAGATAGGCGCCGTGCTGCTCGAAGGTGTCGTCCGGGCTGGCGCCGACGGGCTGCTGCATCAGGCTTTCGTGGGCCTTCGCCAGCCGGTCGTAGGCTTCCTCGACGGCGAAGACCTTGCCCAGTTCGGCCTGCTTCAGCCGCAGCTTCTCGAACGCGGCCTTCACGGCCTCCTGGCGGCCGGCGAGTTCGGGCCCCTGCTCCAGCGCGGCGCGGCGCCGCTGCTGTGCCGCCTGCACGAGTTCCAGCACGGGCTGGGCGTAGGTCAGGCCCAGCTGCTCGGATTCGGCGAAGCGCACCTGGTCGCGCGCGCTGCCCCACAGGAAGAACAGCATCACGCCCAGCGGGACGAGGAAGGTGCCGGCCACCCAGGCCGACTTGGCGGGAAAGCTCAGCCGTCTCAGCAGCCGAACGCCGGGTGCCAGCCAGCCGTGGTAGCGGAAGAAGTTCCCGAAGCCGGAATCGTCGTCCTGGGCTCGGGGCATCGGTTGCGTCAGTGTGGCCATCGCTTGGGGTGCAAAGCTGAAATCTGCCCGCCGCACACGCCCGGGATCGGGCGGGAGACGGGTCCACCCGTCTTTTCGGCAGCGCGCGCACCAACATGAGGCGGGTGCGGCCCCTCAGAATTCACGCTAGGCCGGGTCGCGCAGGGCCCGCCGCAGTACTTTCCCGACAGCGCTGCGCGGCAGGGCGTCGCGGAACTCCACCTGGCGCGGGCGCTTGTAGCCGGTGAGGTGCCGCTCACACCACAGCCGCACGTCGGCCTCGGTGGGGCCGGCGCCGGCGCCGATGCGGCGCACCACCACCACCTTCACGGCCTCGCCCACGCGCTCGTCGGGCACGCCCACGGCGGCGCACTCCAGCACGCCGGGCATCTGGCCCAGCACGTCCTCCACCTCGCCGGGGAAGACATTGAAGCCGCTGACGAAGATCAGGTCCTTCTTGCGGTCCACCAGGCGCAGGCGGCCCTGCGCGTCGAACTGCGCGATGTCGCCGGTCCGCAGCCAGCCGCCCGGCGCGGTGACGCGGGCGGTCTCGTCGGGCCGCTGCCAGTAGCCGGCCATCACCTGCGGGCCGCGCACGGCCAGCTCGCCGCGCTCTCCCACGGCCACAGGCCGGCCTTCGTCGTCGAGCAGGGCGATGTCGGTGCCGGGCAGCGGCCAGCCGATGCTGCCGTCGAAGGCGTCCAGGTCCACCGGGTTGCAGGTGACGCAGGGGCTGGCCTCGGTGAGGCCGTAGCCTTCGCACACGGGGCGGCCGGTGAGCGCGGCCCAGGTGCGCGCCGTGCCCGGCCGCACCGCGCCGCCGCCGCCCAGGGCCAGGCGCAGCGGGCTCCAGTCCACGCGCGTGGCGTCGGGGTGGGCCGTGATGGCGGCGAACAGCGGGTCGACGGCCGGGAAGCAGTGGAAGCGCTGGCCGGCCAGGGTCTTCAGCAGGGCCCCGGTGTCGCTGGCGTCGGGCACCAGCAGCACCAGCCCGCCGACGCGCCAGGGCAGCAGCAGGGTCACCGTGAAGCCGAAGATGTGGTGCAGCGGCAGCGCGCCCACCGTCACCCAGGGCTCGCCGGCCGGCAGCCGCGCCAGGGCCGGCCCCATCCAGGCTTCGCACTGCAGCACGTTGGCCACCAGGTGGCGGTGCAGCAGCACCGCGCCCTTGGGCGTGCCGGTGGTGCCGCCGGTGAAGGGCAGCAGGGCGATGTCGTCGGGCGAGACCGCGGGCAGGTCCTGCGGCAGCTTGCGGCCCCGCGCGAGCGCGTCGGCGAAGCGCACGGCGCCCGGCAAGCCGTCGCCAGCGGCGGGCTGCTTGCGCACCCGGCGCACCACGTGGTTGACCAGCGCGCCGTGCAGCGGGCCGAGCAGGTCGCCCAGGCGGGCCACCACCACGTGCAGGGGCGGCAGCGCCTCCAGCACGTCGTCGAGCGTGGCGGCGGCGCCTTCGGACACCACCACGGCGCGGGCGCCGGCGTCCTTCAGGCGCTGCGTCAGCTCGCGCGCGGCAAGCTGCGGGTCCACGGCCACCAGCACCAGGCCGGCGCGCAGCACGGCAGCCACCGTCACCGGCAGCTGTGGCACGTTGGGCAGCAGCATGGCCACGCGGTCGCCTCGCGCCAGGCCCTGCGCGCGCAGCCACGCGGCCAGCGCGCGCGAGTGCTCGTCGAGCTCGGCGTAGGTGAGGGTGCGGCCCAGGCAACGGTAAGCCGGCCGCTCCGGCCAGCGGCGCGCCGCGTCCTCGATCAAGGCTGGCAGCGTCGGCGGCCCCTCGGGGGGCACTTCCGGCGCAACGCCCGCCGGGTAGTGCCTGAGCCAGTGCTTCTCCATCGCGGCCTTCGTCCGTGCCGGTGGGGCACCGGCGGGCGATTCTGTGCCCCGGCTTCGCCGGGGGTCATCAGGGGATTCGATAGCGAACTCGCTCACGCGGGGCCTGGCCCCTCGGCCCCGGGGGTGGGCGTGCGCGGCCGGGGTGCGGCCGTAGACTGGATCCCCGTGAAACCACCCCCATCGCCGGCCGGGCCGCGCTGGCAGGTCCGGCTGCTGGGCGGCGTCGAAGCCGACAGCGCTGCGCAGCACCTGGGACGCTTCCCTTCGCGGGCGGTGGCCGCGCTGCTGGCCCGCCTGGCCATGGCGCCCGGCCGCGACCACGCCCGGGAAGAGCTGGTGGAACTGCTGTGGCCCGGGGTGGCCCTGGACATCGGCCGCAACCGGCTGCGCCAGGCGCTCTCGACGCTGAAGAGTCTGCTGGAGACACCGGGCGGCGGTGCCGTGCTGCAGGCCGACCGCCTGGTGGTGCGCGTGGCGCCGGGCGCGCTGGGCTGCGACGTGCTGGCCTTCGAACTGGCGGTGCGCGCGGGCCGTGGCGACGAAGCGCGTGCGCTCTACCGCGGCGAGCTGATGCCCGGCTTCTACGACGAGTGGATCGATGCCGAACGCCTGCGCCTGCAGGCGCTGCACGAGCGGCTGCAGGCGGCGACGCCGACCGAGCCCAGCGCCCCACCGGCGGTGCTTGCCCCACGGCCGGCCGCCGCGGTCGCACCGCTGCCCGGCTACCTGACCCGCCTCTTCGGCGCCGGGCCGGCCGCCGCGCGGCTTCGCGCAGTGCTGCCGGGTGCACGGCTGGTGACCTTGCTGGGGCCGGGCGGCAGCGGCAAGACGCGCCTGGCGGTGGCCGTGGCGCAGTCGCTGCTGGACGACCCGGCCTTCGACCGCGTGCTCTTCGTGCCGCTGGTGGCCTGCGACGACGAGGCCACGCTGCGCGAGGCCCTGGCGCGTGCCCTGCAGCTGCACGGCGGCGACGCGGCCAGCGCGGCGCTGGTGGCGGCGCTGGCGGGCGCGCGCACGCTGCTGGTGCTGGACAACTTCGAGCAGCTCGTCGGCCCCGGCGAAGCCCTGGTGGCCGAACTGCTGGCGCGCTTGCCGGCACTGCACGTGCTGGCGACCTCGCGCCGCGCGCTCGGGCTGGACGGCGAGCAGGTGCTGGCCGCCGAGCCGCTGCCGCTGCCCGAGGCCGACGCCCCGCTGTCCGCCGCGGCCGGCAACCCGGCGGTGGCGCTGTTCGTCGACCGCGCGCGCGCCGCCCGCGCCGATTTCCACCTGCACGAGCGCAACCGCGGTGCCGTGGTGGCGCTGGTGCGGGCGCTGCAGGGCTTGCCGCTGGCCATCGAGCTGGCGGCCTCTCGCGTGCGCAGCGTGCCGCCGGCCGAGATGGCGTCGATGCTGGCCGCCGGCGGGGGCTCGGCCCATCTGGCGCTGCTGTCGCGCGGCGGGCCGCGCGCCGGCGCCGACCCTCGCCATGCGTCGATGGCCCAGGTCATCGCCTGGAGCTGGCGGCTGTTGGATGCCGAGGCGCAGCGTGCGCTGGCGGCCGTGGCGCTGTTCCCGGCCGATGCCCCGGCGGCGGCGCTGGCGGTGATGCTTCAGCGACCGCTGGCCGCCACGGCGGCGTGCCTGGACGATCTGGTCGGCCACTCACTGCTGCGGGCGGTGGAGGCGCCGGGCGGTCTGCGCTTTGCCCTGCAGGAGCCGCTGCGCGAGTTCGTGCACGACGCCACCGCTCCGGCCACGCGGGATGCCTTGCGCGCCGGCCTGCGCGCCGGGCTGCTGGCCTGGGCGCAGGCGCTGCCGGCGGTGCCGCGCCTGGCCGACGTGGCCGCCGAACTGCCGGCGGTGCACCGCGTGCTGGCCGAGGCGGCGGCGGCCCCGGACGAGGCCTTCGCGCTGCTGGTGGCGCTGCGCAAGTACTGGGAGTCGGACAGCCTGCCCGAGCGCGTGCTGGCAGCGCTGGAAGCAGCGCTGCCGCCGCAGCCCGACGCCGACGTGCTGGACGTCCTGGCCCACCTGCGCACCGCGGCCGGTGACGGGCCGCGTGCGCGCGCGCACGCGGCGGCCGGCCTGGCCGCCGCCGGCACCGAGCCTGGCCGCCGCGCCCGCGCGCTGCTGCGCCGCGTGTGGTGCGAGGTCGCCTTCGGTCATGTGGACGACCGCCGGACGCCGGTGTTCCGTGCCCTGCTCGACGACATCCGGCAGTCGCTGACCCTGGCGCGGTCGGCCGCCGACCGCGACACCCAGGCTCGTGCCCTGCAGTACGAGGCCGTGCTGTGGTGCAACGTGCACCTGTCCTCGCCGGACGCCGACCTGGAGCGCGCCGAGATGTTGTTCGCGCAGGCCGAGGCGCTGTGGCTCGAACTCGGCGACGCGCGGCGCGCGCGCGACCGCCAGCGCAACCGCGCGCAGTGCCGCGCCTGGCAGGGCCGGCGGACCGAAGCGCTGGCCGTCTATCAGCGCCTGGAGGCCGAGGCGCTGGCCGAGGGCGACTGGGTGGGCCAGATGGACAACCAGGTGTCGCAATGCGCGCTGCTGTGCGAGTTGCGGCGCTGGCCCGAGGCGTTGGAGGCCTGCCGGCGCACGCTGCGCATCGCCCACGGGCGCTGGCACCTGCACGCCCTGGCCTATGCGCTGTGGAACATCGCGCGGCCGCTCGCGCGCCTGCACCAGCCAGTGACCGCGCTGCGCCTGATGGCCTTCGCCGAACGCTTCTGGACGGAACGCATGGGCCCGCTGCGCGAGGACGACCAGCGCTACCTGCGCATCGTGCGGCGGCTGGCCCGGGCCCAGCTCGGCGTGGCCGGGCTGGTAGAACCCTGGCGCGCGGGCCGCGCGCTGTCGCTGGGCGAGGCGGTGGCCGAGGCCCTGGGGGCGTGAACCGCGTTTGCAGCTGCTTGCAACTTCCGCTGGCGGGCGGAGGCTGCCGCTAGCGTTGGCCTAGCGGGCGGCGCGCACAGTGCGCTGACCCGGCCCGACGCGGCCCGATGCAGGAGCCCCGATGAACCCCATGCCCGCCCTTGTCCGCCTCGTGTTGCTGCTGGCGCTGCCGCTCGGCGCCCAGGCGCAGAACTTCGATCTGATGATCCAGCAGCAGATGGCGGCCATGAACGCCAACCTCGCGCGCGGCCAGCAGCAGGTGAACCAGATCGTGCAGCAGCGCATGCAGGACCCGGCCGTGAAGCAGGCCTGGCAGCGCTACCTGCAGCAGACCGGCGGCCGGCCGGCGATGGACTACCCCACCTTCACCTACAACTACATCTACACCAACGGCTTCACGCCCCAGGGCGTGGCCCACGCCCGTGCCACGGAGTCCGGCAACCAGGCCGGCGAGCAGCGCGCCTGGCAGGGCCTGCAGCAGGCCCAGCAGCAGCGCGCCCAGGCGCAGCAGGGCCAGCGCGACAGCTTCTTCGCGAACCAGCAGGAGGCCGGCCGCCAGCTCCAGGGCAACAGCACCTACATCGCGCCGAACGGCCAGGCCCTGGTGCTGCCGCACACCTGGCAGCGCAACACCACCTACCAGCACCAGGGCGCGACCTACCACGTGGACGGCAGCGGCCGCTACTACGTGCTGGCCGCCAACGGCTGGTGGTATCCCTTGGCATCACGGTGATTCCGGACGGCGCGGCCTAGCATCGCGGCAACGCGCCACGGCGCCCGCGCCAGGATTCCCGCCATGACCCACCGCCCGCTCCTCGTCGCCGCCCTGCTGGGCACGCTGGTCACCGCCGCGCTGGCGCAGGCGCCTGCGGCGCCCGCCATGCCGCCCCTGCACGTGCAGCGCGTGGAGTTCATCGACCGCCAGGGCTTCGAGAAGCCCATGGTGGCCGCCACCATGATGGTGCCGGCCGGCTGGCGCACGCAGTCGGCGGTGCAGTGGCAGATCGGCTCGCAGTGTGCGCAAGGCCAGCACCTGCGCCTGCAGGCGACCGCGCCCGACGGGGCTTCGATGCTGGAACTGCTGCCCGGTGAGGCCTGGGGCCGCTCCAACTTCGGGCCGGTGAGCGACTGCCCGCAGGCCGGCTGGGCCGACGTTCGTGCCTACCTGGAAGCCTGGGTGCAGCGCCACCGGCCAGGGGCGCGCTGGCTGGACTTCCGCGCCCGGCCCGACCGATCTCAGCCCGAGTTCAGGAGCACGATGCCGGGCAACGAGATGCGCATGAGCTTCGAGGCGGGTCAGGCCCTCATCGGCTACAGCGCCGGGGGGCGCGAGCTGCGCGAGACCCTGGCCACCGTCGTCGTCGTCACGCATCAGAGCCTGGCCGGCCTGCAGCCCGGCACGAGCCTGCAGTCGATCACCGGGCGCTCGCTGGGCGTGCTGGCCCTGCGCGTGCCCGACGGCCAGCTCGACTTCCGCCGCTTCGACGCGCTGTGGTC
This sequence comes from Rubrivivax sp., assembly GCA_016790395.1. Classification (GTDB taxonomy): domain Bacteria; phylum Pseudomonadota; class Gammaproteobacteria; order Burkholderiales; family Burkholderiaceae_C; genus Rubrivivax. The sequence goes on from JAEUPH010000122.1 coordinate 53,300, forward strand.
GACGCTGCGTTCCGATCCGGCCTGGTCCGAGCGCATCCGCCGCGGCAACGCGCAGATGGCGGCGGAGAACCAGGCCACGCAGGCGGCCATCGGCCAGATCCAGGCCCAGACCTCGCGCGAGACACTGGCCGCGATGGCCCGGCGCGGCGAGATGGCGGCGCAGACGCGGGCCGAGATCGCCGCCATCAACAACGGCACCTGGCAGGCCGGGCAGGCCAGCCAGGACCGCCGCCACACGGAAGCCGTGCGCACCGTGCGCGAGGTGGAGGCCTGGCGCGACCCGCGCGGCGGCAACGCCGTGCTGGAGCTGCCGGGCCACTACCGGCACGCCTGGCAGCTGCGCGACGGCAGCTACGTGCTCACCGACGACGCGCAGTTCGACCCCGCTCGCACGCTGGGCCAGCCCGGCGTGGCGCTGTCGCGCGCCGAGCGCGGGCGCTGATCAGCGCGCGGCGGCGGCCCGCGTCGCGGGCTTCGCGGCCTTGATCGGCTGCTCCGGCTTCGCTGCCGGCGCGGCCTGGGCTGCGGGGGCACCGTCGCTGCCCAGTTCCACCAGCCAGGCCAGCGCCAGCCGGGTGAACTTCAGCGCGTGGTTGGCCGTGCCGCCGAAGGTGGCGATGGTGTCGTTCGTGGTGTGGATCTGGAAGTTGTAGGTGGCATCGCTGGCCTCGAAGGGGAAGCTCGTGATGAAGCCCTTGTTGTGCCAGGAGGCATGGTCGCTGCAGCCGTAGCCGCAGGCGTCGTAGCCCACGCTGTAGGTGGGCAGGTAGGCGCCCACCAGGTTGGCGACGAAGGCGTTCTGCGCCGCGTTGGTGTAGTCGGTGTAGATCCAGATGTCGGTGCTGTCGCCCTGGAAGGCGGTCATGTCCAGCTGCATCACGCCCACCACCAGGTCGCGCCGCGAGGCCTGTTGCGCCGCGATGGCCTGCGAGCCCCACAGCCCGACCTCTTCGGCCGCGTAGGCGATGAAGCGGATGTTGCGCTTGGGCACGTAGTTGCTGGCCATCAGCACGCGGATCACCTCCGTCAGGCCGGCCACGCCCGAGGCGTCGTCGTCGGCCCCCGGCGCGCGCATGGTCTCCACCGGGCCGCTGGCGATGCTGTCCAGGTGCGCGCCCAGGATCACCGTCTCGCCGGCGTTGCCGGTGCCGTAGATGGTGAACTCCACCGACTTCTGCGCCCAGCTGTGCGTGATCTGGCGCACCTGGATGTCGCGCCGGTTGCCCGGGTTCAGCGCCTGCCACTGCGCGAACAGCCAGTTCGAAGCGTTCACGCCGTGCGTGCTGTTGTAGCGGCGGTTCTGGAAGTTCGACAGCTGCTGGATGGTGGACAGGATGTTGCTGGCCTGCAGCTGCGGCATCAGCGTGTTGACCAGCGCCTGGTTGTCGATGGCGTAGCTGGGGGCCAGCAGGCTGGCGGGCGCGCCGTCGATGCGCTGCAGCGTGGCCAGCGCCTCGGCCATCGACTCGTGGCGCGCAAAGCCGCCGCACTTGCGCAGTTCGCGGTGCACGGCAAAGGAGAGCGTGGGCAGCATCTCCTCGTCGATCTCCACCGCGTGCACGGTCTCGGTGGCCGCCTTCAGCGCCGCGGCGCCGCGTTGCACCGGCACCGTCACGGCCACCTCGCGGCTGGCCAGCGTGCGCGCCGCCGGCGCGGCCTTCAGCAGCACGGCGTGGGCGCGTTCGCCGATGGTGATCCAGGTGGGCGCGGCGGCGGCGCCGGCTGCGGTGAACAGGGCCGCGGCGGCCAGCGAGCAGGACAGGGTCAGCTTCATGTCGAAGGGTTTCCGTCGAAGGCGGCCCGGGTAGGGCCTGGAAGCCGGATTGTGGGTGCCGCGGCGCCATGCGGGGGCGCCGCGGCCCGCACGAATGCGGGGGGGTGGCAGGCCGGCCGGCCCGGCGCTCACGGCGAGGCCGCCGCCAGCAGGGCGCGCGCCTCGGCGCCGCTCATGTCGAAGGGGGCGCAGCGCTGCAGCAGGGCCTGGGCTGCGGCGGCGAAGAACGCGGCTTGTGCCGCATCGCCCGCCCGGTGGGCTGCCTGGGCCGCCAGCACCGCCGCGTGCAGCTGCAGGCCGGGGCGCTGGCGCGCCACGGCGCTGTCGTGCAGCCGCCGGCACTCGGCCAGCGCGGCCGCCGGCGGCCGCTGGCGCGCGAGCTCCAGTTCCATCAGCGCGCGGTTGAAGGGCGAGGCCAGCCGCGCCACCAGGGCCTGCAGTTCGGTCACCCGCGCCGCGTCCACCTGGCCGAACAGGCGCTGCCAGCGCAGGCGCAGCGTCAGGCGGCGGCCGTAGAAGCGCTCGGCCACGCCAGTGGCGTCGTGCGCCAGCACGGTGGCGGCCTCGTCGGCGCGGCCGAGGGCCATGAACATCTGCGCCAGGTGGTTGTGCGCCAGCAGGCACTCCGTGCGGCGGTATTCGCTGTCGGGCCAGCGCGCCATCTCGGCCAGCGCACCTTCCAGCATGGCCTGCGCCTCGCCGGGCCGGCCCAGTTCGTAGAGCACGGCGCCCAGGTGGATGTCGATCTTGATGCCGCTGCCGCTGCTGCCGTACAGCCGTTCGCGCTGCGCGCGCGCCTGCGTCAGCACCTCGTGCGCGGCCCCGTACTCGCCGCGCCAGTAGTGCATGACACCCAGGTTGCTCATCGCCGGCAGCGCGTTGGGCCAGTCCTGCGCGGCGGCGAAGGCCTCCAGCGCCTGGCGCCCTTCGGCCAAGGCTTCGGGCAGGCGGTCGCCGAAGGCGAAGATGTTGGCGCGCGCCAGGCGGTAGGACGCACGCGTCTCCAGGTCGGCCTCGGTGTCCACCCAAGGTTCGTGCTGCTGCAGCAGCGACAGTGCTTCGTCGGCGCGGTTGTTCATGGCCCATTGCCAGCCCAGCATGCGCGCCAGTTCCCAGGCCAGGTCGGGCCGCGCCACGGCGCGGGCGCGGTCGATGGCGGCCAGCGCCTCGGCTTCGTCCACCGGCTGCGCCAGGTTCGTCAGCCAGCCGTGGTGGTGGTTCAGCGCCGTCAGGCGCTGCGGCTCGGTGCGCGCCAGCGACTGCAGGCGCTGGATGAGCTGCGGCCGCAGACCTTCGTGGCCCTGGCTTTCGTAGGCGCCGGCGCGCTCGGCCACGGCGTCGAAGAGGGCGTCGTGCGCCGCCGGGTCGCGCTCGAAGGCGGCGATGGCGCTGTCCAGCAGCGCCGCGTGCTCGTTGGCCAGGGCTGCCGCGCGCGCCGCCTGCGCGGCCTGCACGTAGGCCTGGCCGGCGCGCCGCCACTCGCGGCAGGCCTGCCAGTGGCCGGCGATGTGCGCCGCGTCGCCGCCCTGCTGCGCCAGGTGCTCGGCCACGAAGCGGTGCATGAACTCGGCCACCGCCGCCGGCACGCTGCGCGCGGTGACGGTGGCGATGACGTCGTGCACGAACTGCCGGCCGTAGAAGACCTGGCGCAGCTCCAGTTCGCGCAGCGGTTCGCTGAGTTCGATGGGGGCACAGGCCAGCGCCGCCGCCGCCAGCGGGATGCCGTAGCCGCTGCCGGCGATGGCCGCCAGCTGCGCCAGGTGCCGCGCCCGCGGGCTCAGCAGTTCGATGCGGCGCTGGATCACGGCCTCGATGCCGGGCGGCAGCGGCAGCTCGGCCGCGTCGGGCGTGGCGCCGGTGGACAGCAGCAGCTTCACCGATTCCAGCAGGAAAGCGGGGTTGCCGCCCACCTGGCGCCAGATCAGCGGTGCCCAGTGCGCAGCCTGGGCCGCCGGCAGGCCCAGGCTGGCCAGCAGCTCGGCGGCACCGGCGGCGTCCAGGGCTTGCAGCTCGACGCGGGCCCGGCCGCTGCCGGCCGCCAGCGCGGCCTCCAGCGCGGCGACCTCGGGGCCGGCTTCTTCGGCACGCACGCCGAAGGCGAAGCGCAGCGCGCTGTCGCTGCCGTCGGCCAGCACGCGCAGCGCTGCCAGGCTGGCGGGGTCGGCGAACTGCAGGTCGTCCAGCACGAAGGCGGCACAGCCGGCGTCGCGGCAATCGCCCAGCAGCCGCGCCAGCGCCAGCAGGGCCTGCGTGCGTTCGTAGTCGGTGCGCACGGGCGCCACGGCGAGCCCGGCCTGCGCGGCCAGGCGCGGCAGCAGGCGCGCGGCCTGGCGCGCGTGCGGGCTGTCCAGGCGCGGCACGAAGCGGTCCAGCGCGCTCAGCAGCAGCCGGCTGAGCGAGGCGTAGGGCAGCACGGCATCGCCAGGCCGCGCCGCGGCGGCGGCGCAGGCGGGCACGGCACCGGCCAGGCCCAGCGTGGCCTGCCAGTCGGCCAGCAGCCGGCTCTTGCCGACGCCGGCTTCGCCCGCCACCCAGAGCACCTGGCCCGCCTGCCAGCCGGCCGACAGGGCCTGCAGCGCGGCGTGGCGGCCCACCAGGCGTGGCGGGCGCAGCACGGCCGCGGGCAGCTGCGGTGTGCCCTGCGGCGTGGGCGCCCAGGCGTCCTGCACCGCCTGCGCCTGCTGCGCCGCGGCCAGCAAGGTCTTGCCGAGTTGCTGCGTGGCCGCCGACGGCGGCACGCCGTACAGCTGGCGCAGCATGTCGCGGCAGCGGTCCCAGGCGCTCAGCGCGGCGGCGTGGTCGCCGCGCAGGTAGTACACCTCCATCAGCACGCGGTAGGCCTCTTCGCTCTCGCGGTCGGTCTGCAGCAGCTGGTCGGCGGCGTAGAGGGCGTCGTCCAGGCGCTGGCCTTGCGCGGCCTCGCGCACCTCGGCCAGCCACTCGCGCTTGCGGCGTTCGCGCTCGGCTTCGCGGCGGCCTTCCAGCCAGCGCGCGAAGGCTTCGCAGTCGTCGAACTCCAGCGCCTGCAACAGCGGCGCGCCGGGCGGCTCGGGCGGGGCCACGGCCACGGCGGGGCCCAGCGCCAGCAGGCCCGCCTGGTCGAGCACGATGTCGCCGGCGTCCTGGCGCAGCTTCAGCAGGCGCTGGCGCAGGTTGCCGCGCGCGCGCTCCTCGCTGACCTCGGGCCACAGCAGGCCGGCCAGGCGCGAGCGCGGTGTCGGCCCTTCCAGCCACAGCCAGGCCAGCAGCGCCGCGTGCTTGCGCTCCAGCGCACGCGCGGGCCCCGCATCCAGCCGCCAGTGCGCCGGCCCGTGCAGGTGCAGATGCAGGGTCGGTGCGGTGTCGGGTGGGTTCATCGGGGTGCTGACGCATCCTAGCCGCCGGCGCCGGGGCGGCCGCCCATCCCCGGGCGGGGGCGGCGTGAAGCCGTTGACGCTCCGGTGACGGCAGCGGGCGGACCGTCGCGGCACCGTGCCCCGCCGCCGCCCGCCCCCGCCCCCGCCTGCGCCGCCGCCCGGCCTGCCCGCCGGGCCCGGCCTCGCCCCGGGCCAGCTGTTGCTGATCTACAGCCCCGACGGCCCGCTGGGCGGCACCTTCATCTGCACCGCCTGCCGCGCGCAGGCCTGGCAGCCCGACCTGCTGGCGCACGCGCCCGCCTGTCCGCAAGGCCACCCCGCGCGCGGGTGACGCCCCGGTGACGGCGGCGCGCCGAGCATCCACCCCGGTCATCACGCCTTGCACCCACCTCCAGGAGAGCCCATGAAAAGACTTCGTCCCCTGCTGGCCGCCGCCGCGGCCGCCTGCCTGCTGCCGCTGGCCGCCCGTGCCGAACTGCCACGCGGCAGCCTGAGCTTCGTCGTGCCCACCGCCACCGTCGCGCCCGACGAGGTCATCGACGTCGCCATGCGCCTGCAGCTGGACGCCGACTCGGCACCGCTGGTGTTCAGCAGCGACCCGCTGGCGGGCTTCGATGCCGCCGACCTGCCGACGCAGGGCAACTGGTTCGACCCCGTCACCGGCGTCCCCGAACTGCGCGACTTCGCCAGCATCACCGGCGCCTTCCTGAACGTCTTCTACAGCTGCAGCGGCAGTTTCACCGCGGGCGACTGCGGGCCGGGCGCCAGCTACAGCTTCGACTTCTGGTTCGGTGGCGGCCCGGGCCTGCCCTCGCTCGTCGGCGCCAGCAGCTTCGACCTCGCCCCGGGGGCCTCCACCGACTTCCTGCTCGGCCGCTTCACGCCCCAGCCCGGCGGCGCCGCGGCCGGCACCTACAGCTTCTACACGGCCGGCGTGACGCTCGCCTTCCGGGGCCTGGATGCCCAGGGCGAGACGCTCTTCAGCGACAGCGTGAACATCGCCAGCTCCTGCCCGCTGCAGACCGAGGACTGCGCCTTCGTGCGCACCGTGAGTACGGTGCCCGAGCCCGGCATGGTGGCGCTGTGGCTGGCCGGCCTGGCCAGCGTGGGCTTCCTGTGGCGCCGCCGTGCTTGACGCGCAGGCAGCGGCGATCGGCCGGCAGCGGCGCGCCCTGGTGCTGGGGGCCTGCCTGACGGGGATGCTGCCCGCGGCGGGCGCGCAGCCGGCCGGCGGCGGTGCATCGCCGTGGCAGCCGGTGCCGCACCAGGCCGGCAGCGGCCAGGTGTGGGTGCAGCGCGCCGCCGGGCGTGGCGGCGCGCGCCAGCAGGCGCAGCAGGCGCTGCAAGGCATGGCCGCCCTGCTGGACCGGCCGCCGCGCCTGCTGGGCGGCATGGTCAGCCGCGAGGACAACGGCGCGCTGCTGTCCTTCGCCGGCCACGCCCGCGGGACGCTCGTGCAGGGCTACCTGGTGGTGCAGGGCGGCACCGTGGCCGTGGTGCTGGACGAACCGGCGCGGCTGGCGCGCAGCGGCCCGCAGCTGCTGGCCGCCGCCGATGCCATCGCTGGCGGCGGTGGCCGCGCCGCGGGGCCCTCACCCTACGCGAAGCTGCAATGGCAGCGCGTTCCCTTCGGCAGCGGCGCGCTGGAACTGCCCGCAGGCTGGCAGGTGGTGGGCGCGCACCAGGGCGCGGTGGACGTGGTGGGGCCGCAGGGCGAAGTGATCAGCCTGGGCGCCGCCGCCCAGGTGATGACGCCGCAGGCCGCGCAGCAGTTCGCCGCCATGGGCATGCCGCCGCAGATGTTCGTGGCCCCTGCCACGCAAGACCCGCTGGCCGCCTTCCAGAGCGTGCAGCCGCAGATCGAGCGCTTCAACGCCAGCCGGGGCGGCCCCGTGGTGCGGCTCACGCGCGTGCGCGAGGCCGAGCGCGTTCCCTTCGCGGGCGGCATGACGGCGGCGCTGATCGCTTCGGACGGCATCGGCAGCATGGGCCAGCGGCCCTACCGCAAGCTGGCCCTGGTGGCGGCCGGCGGCGTGATGGCCAACGGCAACTGGCTCTACTACACCTCGGAGGTCTATGCGCCCGCCGAGCTGTACCCGCATGCCTTGCCGGTGATGCTGAAGGTGTGGAATTCGTGGACCGTGGACAAGTCGGTGCTGATGGAGCGCGTGGTGAGTGCGGCGAAGTCCATGCGCGAGACGCAGGACATCCTGAACAGCGTGCATGCCGGCCAGCAGGCCTCGCAGGACCGCCTCAGCACCGCCTGGGGCCACCACCTGCGCGGCACCGTGGTGGTGGCCAACACCGACACCGGGCGCACCAGCACCGAGTGGCTGTACCAGCCCGGCCCGGCCGCGAACGGCATCGGCACCGAGCACAACCGCCACATGACGAACGTGCTGCGCGACGCCAACCAGGCGGCGGGCTACGAACGCTGGCAGATGCTGAACCCCTGAACGCGGGGGCCGGCGCGGGGCGCGCGCTAGCGCTTGCCGAACGGTGGGCCGCGACGATGCCGCGTCGCTGTCAACCGCCAAGCCCGCTCATGAAACCGCACCGCAAGACCGTCCTTCCCGTGGCCGCCGCCCTGCTGGCCGCCACCCTGTCCGCGCTGTCGCCGGCGCACGCCCAGCAGGGTGTGGACGTCGACCTCGCCCGGCCCGACTTCACCACCTGGAACCTCTACGGCAGCGCCACGGCGCAGAACCTCACGCCCGGCAACGGCTTCACCTACAGCCTGCTCACCCTCACCGCGCCGGGCAGCGGCGACCAGGGTGGCGCCGGCTTCGCCCCCGAGGCGCTGGCGCTGGACTTCAACGAGGCCTTCCGCTTCAGCTTCCACTTCTACATCCCGGTGATCGAAGGCATCCGCGGCGACGGCCTCACGCTCACGCTGGCCAGCGCGCCCGGCCTGGGCAACGCCGGCTCCGGCCTGAGCTATGAAGGCCTGGGGGTCTCCAGCGTGGCGCTGGCCATCGACACCTTCCACTTCGGTGGTGAGCCCGTGTCGCCGAGCCTGCAGATCCTCGCCGGCGGCAGCGTCACGCCGCTGGCGGTCACCGAGACCGGCCTGGGCGACGACATCCGCGACCCCGACTTCCAGTGGTACGCGCAACTGGAGTACGTGCCCTCGGGCCTGGGCGACAACGCGGGCACGCTCACCGGCACCCTTGAGCACATCAACCTGGGCACCTTCACCGTGTCGGCGCCGATCGACTTCCTGGCGCTGGACCTGGTGGGCGCGCCGGTCTACTGGGGCTTCACGGCGGCCAACGGCCTGGCCACCGACGGCCACATCGTCGACTGGGGCGCGCCGGTGCCGGAGCCGGCGGCGGTGTGGCTGATGCTGGGCGGCGCGGCCTGCCTGGTCGCTCGCCGGCGCCGCCAGGGGGCAGCGCGGTGAGCGCCGCCAGCCGACTGGCTGCGCTGCTGCTGCTGGCACCCGCCCTCGCAGCGGCCCAGAGCTGGGAGTACAGGAGCTTCAAGAAGGACCCCGTGAGCGGCCAGTACAGCCGCGAGCGCTACGTGGCTTCGACCATCACGCTGGAAGAGCGCGACGGCAAGGCCTGGTTCCGCATGACCACGGCCGGCCGCGGCGACCCTTGCTTCAGCCGTGGCGAGCTGCCTGCCGAAGTGATGCGCACGGCAGAGACGCTGACCATCACGGTGCTGCCGCCGCTGGCGGGCTGCGAGCCTTTCCGCTACGTCATCCGCAACGACGGCAGCGGCGGTGTGCGCCAGAAGCAGCGCGAAGGCGCCTGGGTGGATGACGGTTTCGACCACGGGCTGACGCCGAAGAAGTAGCGCCCGGGGCCGCCGTTGCGCCTAGCATCGGCGGCATGAGCGATTCCCTGCAGCAACTGGCCGCCGACCTGAAGCTCTTTGCCGCCGAGCGGCAGTGGCAGCCCTTCCATTCGCCCAAGAACCTGGCCTCGGCGCTGGCCGTGGAAGCGGCTGAACTGCTGGAGCCCTTCCAGTGGCTCACCGAAGCGCAGAGCCGCGCGCTGCCGCCCGAGAAACTCGCCGAGGTGGGCGGCGAGGTGGCCGACGTGCTGATCTACCTGGTGCAGCTGAGCACGGCGCTGGGGCTGGACCCGGTGGCGGAGGCGCGCAAGAAGATGGCGGTGAACGCGCGGAGGTTTCCGGCGGGGGACGCGGGGGTGGCGAGGTTGGATGAAAAGGGCTGATCAGTTGGGTGCGGCCAGCACCATGAGCCACTCCGCAATGATCTCCACGCCCTCTTCCCCGGCCTCGATCACCAGCGGTGCATAGCCCGGCCTGTCGCTGTCGGGGCTTAGCACGATGCGCTCGTGTCGCCAGCCGCCATCTTCGGTGTCGGCCTTCGCGCTTCGGTACACCTTCACCGTGTAACGACCGCCTGTGTCGGGGTCGGCGATGTCCCTGTGCTGGGCGAGCACCACCTTCCCTTGGCGCGTACCGGTCGGATGGCTGCGGAACAGGCACCAGGCACCGTTCGGAATGCGGCGGTTCATCGATTCGCCCACGACTTGAGCGACGAACAGGCCGGGCTGGGGCCGCACCCAGTCGGGCAGGGCCACCCAGTCGGTGGATTCCAGGTCAGGCGACTGCAGCGAAGAGAAGGCCCCTGCGGCGATGCGCAGATCCTGCAGCGGTGCGCAGGCGACGCCGGCCGCGCGTTCCTGGCTGGACACCAGACGCAAAGCCGGCGCGACCGCCCGTGTCGCAGGTGTGGCAGCCGGGACCGCAAGCTTCCCTGCAGGGGCCAGCCGCGAGCGCAGGAAGGCGGCCAGTTCGGGGTCGGTGCAGTAGACGTAGCAGCCCTTCATGCCTCGCGTCATCAGTGTCCGGTAGGTGTTCTTGACGATGGCGTCGCCCACGGCAAGCGCCTGGGCGGGGTCGTCGCGGAGCAGGGCCTTCAGGCCCTTGACCGACTGATCCGATGAGGCGCGCCGCGTGGCATCGGTGACGATGCGGCCGTCACGCACGCGCAGGTCGGGGCCGATGATCACCCCGACGTGGTCGAGCTCCAGGCCCTGGCAGGTGTGGATGCAACCGACCTGCTCCACCGAGCCCGGTGTCACGATCCAGAGGCTTCCGTCCTTGTCGAGATTCCAGCGCCGGCGGTAGCCGAAGGCCGGCAGTTCGATGTCCCAGGCCTGAGGGTCCTTCTTGCTAGGCCAGGTCCAGCAGTAGCCAGCGACCACTCGCGAACGCTGGTCTTGGCGGTTCTTCTCTTCGATGAGTGCGTGAAGTTCGGCCGGGCTGTCGAGCACGCGAAAATCGTAGTCCCCGGGCTCCATCAGCGGGTTGGCCGTGCTGCGGATGTCCAGCGTGTGGTCCAGCCAGGCCAGGTAGCCGTCGGAGCCGCCGCAGCGGAACTGGGACGCCAGTTCGAGTTCGGTGACCTCGGCATCGAACTCGGCGGCCCGGCGTCGCAGTTCATCGGTGGTGCCGATGTCCAGCAGCGTCACCCGCTGGTCGTCGTCGACGAAGAACACCGTGCAGCGGGCCGCGCGGATGAGTTCGCGCACCTGGTTGTCACCCAGGTTGCGGTACAGGCCGCTCTTCTCGTTGAGCCGGTGCGCCTCGTCCACCACCAGCGCGTCGTAGGTGTCGGGCGGCACGTCGACGAAGGCGCCCGAGCCGCTGAAGAGGTTGCTGATGCGTGTCTTGGTGAAGGTGCCGGTGAGCCGGGCTTCGTAGACGGCTCGCGGAGCCGCGTTCTTCGAGACGTAGCGCGCGTTGCGGCGCCGACCCAGCAACGCGCCCAGCAGGTTGATGGCCACCACCGACTTGCCCGTGCCCGGCCCGCCGCGGACGATGACCACCTGCTTGCGCTGCGCCGCCTTGGTGTCGGCCTGCATGATGCTCTCGTGCACCAGCTTCTGGTCGTCTATGAGCACGAACTCGGGCTTGCCTTGCAGCAGTCCGGCCACACTGTCGGCCAGCATCTTCGAAGGGCGGATGCGTCCGCTCTCTATGGCGTAGAGCGTGCCGCGCCGATCACCGTGGCGGACGTGTTCGCGGATGAAGGCTTGCAGGCGTTGGCGCTCCTGCTGCAGGAACAGCGGTGCCTTGGCCAGGTGTTCGCGGTAGTGCGGGTGATCGATCTCGCCGTCACGCGGGTGGTTGTGCAGGTAGGCGCAGGGTTGCAAGGCCATGCCGCCTTCTTGCACGGCTGTGTTGAAGTCCTGCAGGTAGGCCGCGTAGGACCAGGCCTGGTACGAGGGGTGCGGTCCTTCGCGTTCGCCGCTTCGGCCACCGCGCTGCGCCCACACGATGGCGTCCTTGTCGCTGCGGCGCGACGACGACCATTGCTTGAGTTCGACGATCACCACCTTCTGGCGGGCTGCCTCGTCCTCGCCGGTGATGACGAGATCGATGCGCTTGGAACTCTGCGGCAGCTGGTACTCGATCGCCACGCCCGCGTCGGCCGGGATGCCGTC
>JAEUPH010000134.1 GCA_016790395.1 Rubrivivax sp.
GCCCACCAGCGGCACCACGGCCAGCAGGCCCGCGCCGGCGTGGGCCTTGCGGCAATCTTCCTTGGCGGCCTTCTCGATGTCGCGCGCCAGCTTGTCGGGCAGCTCCGGCGGGCGCGGCAGCAGCGGCAGCACGCCGCGCGAACTGCCGCGCGAGAGCTCGCCGCCGCGCGGCCGCGCCAGCTCCAGGTTCAGGCGCGGAGGCGCGCTGGCCGCGGCCGAAGGCGGCGTGGCCACGTCCGCGCCCACGCGGCTGCCGGCGTCGGGCAGGCCGGGCATCAGCGGCGCCGGCGTCGGCGCAGTGGGTGCCGGGCCTGGCGGCGCCGCCAGCGCGGGCGCGGCGGCGGGCTGTGGCGTGGTGGCGGGCGCCTGCAGCGTGGGCGTGGTGGCCAAGGGCGTGACGGCGGGCAGCGGTGGCGCCATGGCGGCCGGCGCGGCCTCCAGCCGGCGCAGCACGGGTTCGGGCAGCGGCGCCGCGATCGGCGCCGCCAGCGCTGGGGTGGCCGCGGTGCTGGTCGGCGGCGGTGCCAGCGGCGCCGGGCCGGCCAGCGGCGCCTGGGCGGCGGGCGCGGGGGGCAGGTTGACGGTCTCCTCGATCACCCGCCCCGGCGGCGGCGGCGGTGCCGCCGGCACGGGCAAGGCGGTGGGCAGCGGTGCCAGCGGCGTGCTGGGCAGCGGCGCCACGGCCGCGGGCACCGGTGCGGGCTGCGCGGCCCAGCGCCCCAGCTGGGCCGCTCCGGGGTCGGTGTCGGCAGCCGGCGCGGTTTCGCGCACGGCACCGCCGAAGCGCGGCACCGGGGCCGCGCCGGGTGGGCCGTTCACCGGCTCGGGCAGCGGCGGTGGCAGCACGGCCGCGCCCTTGGATTCCGGGCCGCGCAGCGTGACGTTGATCGAACCCCAGACGCCTTCGCCCGGCTTGGCGCTGCCGCCGGGCGCGCTGCCCAGCATCAGCACCGCCCACAGGTGCAGCAGCACGGCCAGCACCAGGCAGCGCTCCATCGAAGGCGACGCCGGGCGCAGCGGCCCGGGGGGGCGCAGGACGTCTGGGAGTGGCAGGGCGTGCATGGCTGGGCACCGATGATTCACCATCTCACCCGGCCGCGGTGCTGTCAACGGCGGGCGAAAGAGCCGCCAGAAACCGTCTTGAAACCGCGAAGCCACCCCGCTCGGGTCTAATGTCGGCATGAACCAGCTCGACCAGCTCAAGCAGCACACCACCGTCGTCGCCGACACCGGCAATTTCAAGCAACTGGCGCAGTTCGCGCCACAGGACGCCACCACCAACCCCACGCTCATCCTGAAGGCCGTGCAGCAGCCCGAGTACGCGCCGCTGCTGAAGGACGCCGTGGCAGCGCGGCGCGGCGCACCGCTGGCCGAGATCGTCGACGCCGTGCTCGTGCGCTTCGGCCTGGAGATCCTGAAGGTGGTGCCCGGCCGCGTCAGCACCGAGGTGGACGCCCGCCTGTCCTTCGACACCGCCGCCACCGTGGCGCGCGCCCAGCGGCTCATCGGCCTGTACGAAACGGCCGGGATTCCGAAGGACCGCGTGCTGATCAAGATCGCCGCCACCTGGGAAGGCATCCGCGCCGCCGAGGTGCTGGAGCGCGAGGGCATCCGCTGCAACCTGACGCTGCTGTTCGCCTTCTGCCAGGCCGTGGCGTGCGGCGACGCCGGCGTGCGCCTGATCAGCCCCTTCGTCGGCCGCATCTACGACTGGGCCAAGAAGAGCGCCGGTGCCGCCTGGGACGAAGCCGCCAACGCCGGCGCGAACGACCCCGGCGTGAAGTCGGTGACGGCGATCTTCAACCACTACAAGCGCCACGGCATCGCCACGCAGGTGATGGGCGCCAGCTTCCGCAACGTGGGCCAGATCAACGCACTGGCCGGCTGCGACCTGCTGACCATCAGCCCCGAGCTGCTGGCCCAGCTGCAGGCCAGCGAGGCGCCGGTGCCGCGTGCGCTGGATGCCGAAGCCGCGAAGGCGCTGGACCTGCCCGCCGTGCACTTCGACGAGAAGGGTTTCCGCTGGGCATTGAACCAGGACGCCATGGCCACCGAGAAGCTGGCCGAGGGCATCCGCGCCTTCGCTGCCGATGCCGTGAAGCTGGACAAGCTGATCACGGACGCCCAGGTATGACGCGCTGCGACGGTACCGAGGCCTGGGTCGCGTTGCGCGGCCACTTCGAGGCGCAAGGGCGCGAGTTCGACCTGCGCCAGGCCTTCGCACGCGACCCCGGCCGCTTCGCCAGCTTCTCGCTGGAAGCCCCGGGCGTCTTCGCCGACCTCAGCAAGAACCTCGTCGACATGGCGACGCAGCACTGGCTGCTGGGCCTGGCGAACGAATGTGGCCTGCCGTCGCGACGCGACGCGATGCTGGCCGGCGGCATGGCCAACGCCACCGAAGGCCGCGCCGTGCTGCACACGGCACTGCGCGCGCCGAAAGGCGCGGCCTCGCCCTTCAACGCCGAGGTGCACAAGGTGCTGGACGCCATGCTGGCCTACGCCGAGCAGGTGCGCGCCGACGCGGCCATCACCGACATCGTCAACATCGGCATCGGCGGCAGCGACCTCGGGCCGCAGATGGTGGTGCCGGCGCTGCACGCCTTCACGCAGCCGGGGCGGCGCCTGCACTTCGTGAGCAATGTCGACGGCCACGACATCGCGCGCGTGCTGCCGCAGCTCAAGCCGGCGAACACGCTCTTCATCGTCGCCAGCAAGACCTTCACGACGCAAGAGACGATGGCCAACGCGCTGGCCGCGAAGGCCTGGTTCGAAGCCCAGGGCGGCACCGACATCGCGCGCCACTTCGCCGCCACCACCACCAACGTGAAGGCGGCGGCCGGCTTCGGCATCAGCACCACCTTCGGCTTCTGGGACTGGGTGGGCGGCCGCTACTCGCTGTGGAGCGCCATCGGCCTGCCCATCGCCATCGCCATCGGCGCGGAGAACTTCCGCGCGCTGCTGGCCGGCGCGCACGCCATGGACCGCCACTTCGCCGAAGCCCCGCTGGCGCAGAACCTGCCGGTGCAGCTGGGGCTGCTGGACGTCTGGTACCGCAACTTCCACGGCTTCACGAGCCGCAGCGTGGCGCCCTACCACCAGGGCCTGGCGCGGCTGCCGGCCTACCTGCAGCAGCTGGAGATGGAGTCCAACGGCAAGTGCGTGGACGAGCTCGGCCAGCGCCTGCCCTACGGCACCAGCCCGGTGGTCTGGGGCGAGCCCGGCACCAACGGCCAGCACGCCTACTTCCAGATGCTGCACCAGGGCACGGACGTGATCCCGGTGGAGTTCATCCTGGTGAAGCAGGCCGCGCATGGCCTGGCCGACCAGCACACCAAGCTGCTGGCCAACGGCCTGGCGCAGGCGCAGGCGCTGATGCTGGGCAAGACCGCCGACGAGGCCCGGCACGAGAAGGCGCCCACGGCCGCGGCCGACATCGACCGCGACGTGCTCGCGCGCCACCGCAGCTTCCCCGGCAACCGGCCCAGCACCACGCTGCTGCTGGAGGCGCTGACACCGTTTTCGCTGGGCGCGCTGATCGCCCTGTACGAGCACCGTGTGTGGACCAGCGGCGCGCTGTGGGGCATCAACAGCTTCGATCAATGGGGCGTGGAACTGGGCAAGGCGCTGTGCAACGCGCTGCTGCCACGCTTTGCGTCGCGCGACACGGCCGGCCTCGACGCCTCCACGGCCGGCCTGCTGAAGCGGCTGCTCGCATGACGGCCGTCGTCTTCGATTTCGGCGGCGTGCTCTTGCGCTGGCAGCCCGCCCAGCTGATTCGCGACCTGCTGCCGCAACGGGCACCTGACGACGACAGCGCCCGGCAGGTGGCCGGGCAGATCTTCCAGAGCTACGGCGGCGACTGGGCCGAGTTCGACCGCGGCACGCTGGAGCCACCGGCGCTGCTGGAGCGCCTCGCCGCACGCACCGGCCTGCCTGCGGCCGAGGTGCAGCGCGTGGTGGACGCCGTGCCGCACGCGCTGCAGCCGCTGCCGGACACCGTGGCGCTGATGGAGCGCCTGCACGCGGCCGGCCACACGCTGTTCTACCTGTCCAACATGCCGCGGCCTTACGCCGACTTCCTGCTCGCCACGCACGGCTTTCTTGGCCGTTTC
The DNA here is from genome assembly GCA_016790395.1 of Rubrivivax sp. Lineage (GTDB taxonomy): Bacteria > Pseudomonadota > Gammaproteobacteria > Burkholderiales > Burkholderiaceae_C > Rubrivivax. Next base: position 4,113 of record JAEUPH010000134.1, read on the forward strand.
CGGGACGGCGTGTTCTCGGGACGCGTCGGCCACAACAAGCCCGAGCGCGAGATCTTCGAGATCGCCTCGGCCCGCTTCGGCCGCATGCCGGGCGAGCTGCTGTTCATCGACGACCACGCGCCCAACGTCGCGGCCGCGCAGGCGCTGGGCTGGCAGAGCTTCGTGTTCGAAGGGGCCGCGGCGGCCGAAGCCGAGTTCACCCGGCGCGGGCTGCTGCCGGGCGGCTGAAGGCCTTCAATCGCGCCAGGGCTCGGGCGGGCGCTCGCCGTCGTCCAGCCAGGCCTGCAGCAGCGTCCAGGCCACGGCCAGCACCACCGGCCCGACGAAGATGCCCACCAGGCCGAAGGCCAGCAGGCCGCCGATGACGCCGCTGAAGATCAGCAGCAGCGGCAGGTCGGCGCCCATGCGGATGAGCACGGGGCGCAGCACGTTGTCGAGATTGGCCACGACGCCGGCCCACACCAGCAGGAAGATGCCCCAGCCGGTGTGGCCCGACCAGAAGGCCCAGATGGCTGCCGGCACCAGCACGGGAATCGGCCCCACCTGCGCGATGCACATCATGAAGGTCAGCGCCGTCAGCAGCCCGGCCAGCGGCACGCCGGCCAGCGCCAGGCCGATGCCCGACAGCACCGCCTGCACCAGCGCCGTGACGCCCACGCCCAGCGCCACGCCGCGGATGGCGCCGGCGGCCAGCAGCACCACGCTGACGCCACGCTCGCCGCCCAGGCGCCGGGCGATGCGCCGCACCTGCTCGGCGGCTTCCTCGCCCGTGGCGTACATCACGGCGGCGATAACCACCGTCACCAGGAACTGCACCAGCAGGAAGCCCACGCTGCCCAGCTGGCCGACGAACCAGCGCGTCAGGTTGCCGGCGTAAGGCGTGAGCCGGGGCAGCATGTCGCGCAGGCCCAGCGCCGTGGCCTGGGCCCAGGCGCGCTCCACCATGCCGCCGACCACCGGCAGCTCCAACGCCCAGGTGGGCGGCTTCTCGGGCAGGTGCCAGGTGCTGGCCAGCTTGGCCCAGCCGACCATCTCGTCGGCGTTCTCGACGATGGTGGCGATGGCCAAGGTCAAGGGCACGACGAACAGCAGCAGCAGTTGCAGCGTCATCACCATCACCGCCAGCGTGCGTCGCCCTCGCAGCAGGCCTTGCACGCGCAGCATCACCGGCCACGTGGCCACCACCACCATCGTGGCCCAGATGGCCGGGCCGAGGAAGGGCCGCAGCAGCCACAGCACGGCGGCCAGCAGCGCGCCGATGAACAGCACGGCCAGCGTCGTGCGGGCCAGGTCGGCACCGGTGGCGCGGGCCATCGTGGGTTCAGCGGGGCGCGTCGCCGTACGGCGTGACGCTCACTGCCTCCAGCCGCCAGCTGGACGCGCCCATGTAGGAGTCGGTCTGCTGGTTCTTCAGCGTGCCGGTGATCCACACCGCGTCCATCGAGCGCAGGTTCTTCACCGCACTTCGGGGCAGCACGTGGATGATCTGGTTGGAAGGCGGCGGCGGGCTGTGCACGCAGGCGCCGAAGTACGGCACCAGCAGGAACTCCTTGATGCCGTCCTTGGTGTCCTCCAGCGGCACCACGTAACCGGGAATGCGCACGGCCTGGCCGATGAGTGCCGGGTTCACCGGCGCGTTGTCCCAGACCTCGCGCATGCGCTTCATCATCTGCGTGGCGCGCGGGTCGCCGTCCTGCAGCGTGGCGAGGTCGGTGCCCTTGAATTCCTTGAACGGGTCCCAGTTGGCCGGCACCAGCTTTTCCCAGGTGATGGTCTGGAACTCGGGCGCCGCGGGCACGCCGCTCTTGGGCTGCAGCGAAGGCTTCATCAGCGGCACGCCCTGCGTCTGCGCGCAGGCGGCGCCGGCGCCGAGCAGCAGCGCAAGCGCCAGGGGCGAGAGGGAACGGCGGAACATGGGGGTCCTCGGCATCAGGTGCGTGGCGACAGGCCATCGGCCAGCGACAGACGGTAGGCCCGCCAGCCCGGCACCAAGCTGGCAAGCATACCCGCCAGCAGCACGGCGCCGAAGAGGCCCCATTGCTCCGGCGTCGGCGCCCCCGCAAGCAGGGTGATGCCGAAGCGCTGCTGCAGCCAGGGCCCGGCGCCCACCACGGCCAGCGCGGCCGCGCCGGCCCCGAGCAGTGCCCCGGCCAGCGTGACCAGCGCGCCTTCGGTGGCCAGCAGCGCCAGCACCTGGCGCGGCCCGGCACCCACGGCGCGCAACACCGCCAGCTCGCGCCGGCGTTCGTTCAGACCGGCCAGCACCACGGCCACCAGCGAGGCCAGGCTGACCAGCGCCACGAGGCCGCTGATGGCCAGCAGCGCCTTCTCGCCGATGCCCACGGCCGTCCACAGTTCGTCCAGCGCCACGCCGGGCAGCACGGCCAGCAAGGGCTCGCCTTCGTAGCCGTTGACGAAGCGCTGCACGTTGAACACCGCCACCCGGCTCTTCAGGCCCACCAGCGCCGCCGTGGCCTGCTTGGGTTCGAGGTCGAACTTGCGCGCCAGCTCCGGCGCGATGCCCATGCCGGGGATCGGCGCGCCGCCGGCCCAGTCGAGGTGGATGGCCTCGATGGCCTGCAGGCTGACGTGCACCGTGCGGTCCACCGGCGTGCCGGTGCGCGCCAGCACGCCCACCACGGTGAAGGGCTTGTCGCCGTGCTGCGCCTCGGGGCCGCCCGCGCCGCCCAGGCCGTGGCTGAGCGTGATGCGCTGGCCAAGCCGGTAGCCCAGGGCTTCGGCCACTTCCGCGCCCAGCACGGCCTCGTAGAGACCGTCCAGCGTGCCGGCGAAGGCGCGCCCCTGGACGATCTTCAGCGGTTCGCGGTCGCCGTAGAGGAAGTGTTCGAAGTAGGCCGGCGTGGTGCCCAGCACCGGGAAGCCGCGGTGCGAGTCACCCAGACTGATGGGCACCAGCCAGGCCACGGCGCGGTGCGCAGCCACGGCCTTCAGGCTCTCCATCTTCACGTTGTTGGTGGCGCCGCCGACGCGGAACACGGCATAGAGCATCAGCTGGACGGGCCCCGTGCGCGCGCCCACCACGAGGTCGGTGCCGCTGACGGCCTGCGAGAAGCTGCCGCGGATGTCGGTGCGCAGCCGCTCCAGGCCCAGCAGCAGCGCCGTGGCCAGGGCGATGGAGAGCATCACCAGCGCCAGCGTGCCGCGGCGGTTCCAGGCGCTGCGCGCCGCGATGTGCAACAGGGCGGTCATGCCCCGGCCACCGCGCGGTTCAGCGCCGGCAGCGACAAGCGCTGGTCGAAGCGTCCGGCCAGCCGTTCGTCATGGCTCACGAAGACCAGCGTGCTGCCGGCCGCCGCGCAGGCGTCCATCAGCAGCGCCATGAAGTCGTCGCGCCGTGCGGCGTCCAGCGCCGAGGTGGGCTCGTCGGCGATCACCAGTTCCGGCGCGCCGATCAGCGCCCGCGCCGCCGCCACGCGCTGCTGCTGGCCGACCGACAGCGCGTCGGCCCGCCGCGCCCACAGCGCCTCGGGCAGACCGACGCGGGACAGCAAGGCCCGCGCGGCCGCCGGCGCCCCGTCAGCGCAGCGCGCGGCGCGCTGGGCCGAGAAGCGCGTGGGCAGCAGCACGTTGTCCAGCAGCGTCAGGTAGGGCAGCAGGTTGAACTGCTGGAAGATCACGCCGACATGGTCCACGCGCCGGGCATCGCGCCGGCCCGGCGCCAGCGAGGCCCAGTCCTGGCCCAGCAGCGCCACGCGGCCTTCGCGCGCCACCAGCACGCCGGCCAGCAGGCCCAGCAACGTGCTCTTGCCGCAGCCGCTGGGGCCGTGCAGGAAGACGGTCTGGCCAGCGGCGATGTCCAGCGCCTCGATGTGCAGGCAGTCCTCGCCGGCACCGGGCCAGGCGTAGCGGGCCTCGCGCAGCGTCAGCACGCGTCGTTCAGCGCGCTAGCACCACGCGCGAGGCGGGCCGCACCAGCACCGCCTTCAG
>JAEUPH010000141.1 GCA_016790395.1 Rubrivivax sp.
GTCGATGAACTCCTGCGCCTGCCACTCCAGCGCCGCCCACAGGCCCTGGTGGTCCAGGATGCTGGGGCGCAGGTCGGTGATGATGCGGCCGACGTTGTCCACCGCGGTGTCGATCAGCCGGCCCATGCCCTGGCACTTGGCCACCAGCTCGGGCGCGCCGGCCACGCGCTTGCCCAGCCAGTGGGTGTCCATCTTCAGCGCCACGAGCAGCGAGCCCAGCTCGTCGTGGATCTCGCGCGCGATGCGCTTGCGCTCGCTCTCGCGCACGGCTTCCAGGTGGTTGGCCAGGTCGCGCAGCTCGCGCGTGCGCTCGGCCACGCGGCGCTCCAGGTCCTCGTTGGTGCGGCGCAGCAGCTCTTCCGCACGCTTGCGCCCGGTGATGTCGACGAAGGTCACCACGGCGCCGCGCACCTCGCCGCGCTCGATGACGGGGTAACTGGAGTACTCGGCCGCGAAAGGCGTGCCGTCGGCGCGCCACAGCACCTCGTCGTCGATGCGGCAGGGCAGGCCGCGGCGGAAGGCGTTGAAGATGGGGCAGTCGCACTCGGGGTAATGGCGGCCGTCGCCGTGCGAGTGGTGGATCAGCGCGTGCATGTTCCGCCCCAGCACTTCTTCGGTGCGCCAGCCCAGCGCCTGTGCGGCGGCACGGTTGACGAAGGTGCACCGGCCGTCGAGGTCGATGCCGAAGATGCCCTCGCCGGTGCTCTCCAGCAGCAGCGCCAGGCGGTCGGCGGCGCTGGCGTCGGGCAGGCGGGTGACGGTTTCGGCGGCCATGGCGGCCCCGGGCGCAAAGCGCGTGCCACGCTTGCGGCACACTCCAGGCGCCATGGAGACCCTCTGGTCCGACCCCGCCGCCTGGCAGGCCCTGCTGGGCGGCTGGCGCTTCAACTTCACGGCCGAGCTGCTGCGCTACGGTTTGGTGGCCACGGCGATGTGGGTTCTGCTGCACGTGCTGCTGAAGCGGCGGCTGGCAGGGCGTGTCATCGACGGCTGGCCCTCGGCCGGCGACCTGCGGCGCGAGATCGGCTATTCCATCGGCACGCTGTTCGTGTTCGGGGCCCTGGGCATGGCGGTGTTCGCTCTGGTCATCACGGGCCACGCCGAGATCTACCGCGAACCCGCCCGGCACGGCTGGGCCTGGTACGTGCTGAGCCTGCCGGCGATGCTGCTGTGGCACGACGCGTACTTCTACTGGACGCACCGGCTGCTGCACCGCCCGTGGTGGCTGCGCCACGTGCATGGCGTGCACCACCGCTCGCGCCAGCCCTCGCCCTTCGCGGCCTACGCCTTCCACCCGGTGGAAGCGCTGATCAACGGGCTGGTGACGCCGCTGGCGCTGCTGGTGGTGCCGCTGCACTGGCATGTGCTGGTGGCGTTCTCGCTGCACCAGATCGTCCGCAACGCCCATGGCCACGCGGCGGTGGAGATCATGCCGCGCGGTTTCGTGCGGCATGCGGTCTGGGGCCGCTTCACCACCACCACCCACCACCACCTGCACCACGAGACGGCGCGCGGCAACTACGGCCTGTGGTTCACCTGGTGGGACCGCTGGTGCGGCACCGAGCGCAGCGACTACCTGGCGCGCTTCGACGCCACCACCGGCGCCGCGCGGGCGCCGTAGCCAGGCTTCAACCCTTCTTCGGCGGCAACTTGTCGAAGGTGTGCAGCTGGCTCTTCAGCAGCCGGTGCACGCCGAAGAACAGGCCCCCGGCGGATGTCTCTGAAGTCACGTCGCCGCGGCTGCGGAAGATCAGCACCTCGGCCGTGTCTTCGATGACTTCGACGTCACGCGCCACCACCAGCGTGGGCGACAGGTAGCCGCCCGGCTTGCCGCCCACCAGGTGCAGGCTGCCCACGTTGGCGTGCACGCCCGTGCCCGCCAGCTGGCCGCGCTGCGCGCGTTCCAGCAGCGTCCGCAGCTCCACGGCGGCGGCCTCCAGCTCGCGGCGCACGCCGGCCAGCACGGCCGGGCCGGGGTTGCGGTAGTCGGCCACCGGCCAGGCGGTGGGCAGGTGCACGAGGTAACGGCCGGTCCAGTCCGGGGCCGTGACATGGGCCACCAGGGCCAGGCGGTAGCGGTCGTCCGAGCCCTCCTGCACGAAGGCGAAAGCCCGAAGCTTCGCGCCGCCAGGGTCGGTGGTCAGCACCGGGCTGCCCTGCAAAGCGCGCTGCACGATGCGCTGCGGGTCGATGTCGGCGTAGTGGCTGGCCGCGGCACTGGCGGCCCCCGAGTTGATGGCCGACTCCACGGCCTCGGTGATGAAGGGCACGGGCACCAGCAGACCGACGGCGCTGTGCGACGGCAGCAGCACGAAACTGGCATGCGGGAAGGGCTTGGCGTCGCCGGGCAAGGCGCCTTCGGGCACGCCCGGCTCGAGGCTGAGCCCCTGCGCCAGCGCCTGCGCGCCTGGCACGGCGGGCTTCAGGTCGACGCAACCCGCCACCAGCATCGCGGCAGCACAGAGCGAGGCGCTCCACGTCAGACGCATGACGTTCCTCCTGATTCAAGGGCCAAACGCTACCATGCACCAACGAGGAGGAGACCCCCGATGAACCGCAAGCGCTCGCGGTGGCTGTGGGTGGCCGCATGGTTCTTCGCGGCCACGGCGGCGGCGCAGGGCACGGCCCCGCTGGTGCCCCCGCTGGCGCCGCCGCTGCCGCCCCCTCTGGCCCCGGCCCTGGCGCCCGCAGTGGCGCCGGCACTGGCCCCGGCCTCGGCCAGTGGCGGCGCCAGCGCCGACGACGACAGCCTCTACCTCAACCGCCGCCCCATCGTCACCTTCCGCGGCGCGCTGCTGGGCCGCACGCCGGCGCAGCGTGCGGCGCTGGGCCAGGCTGCGCTGCAGACGGTGCTCGCCCGCGGCGGGCCCGGCGAGGTGACGGTGTGGATCGAAGGCGGCACCGCCGGGCTGCGCGTGGACGGCACCGTGGTCTTCAACCTGGTGCCGGACGACATCGAGGACCCCGTGGCCTTCTCCCTCGCCGAGGCGGCCGAGGCCGTGCGCGCGCGTCTTCAGAAGGCGGTGACCGAAGTGAAGGAGGCCGGCGACCCGCAGCGCATCGGGGTCGGGCTGGCGATGTCGGCGCTGGCCGTGCTCATCACCGCGGTGCTGATGGCCGGGCTGTGGCGGCTGCGCGGCCTGGTCGTGAGACGCACGACCAGCGCCGCCGCCCCCGAGGGCGGTGCGCGCGCGCCGGCCAGCGCCTGGCTGGCCCTCGGCCAGCACGCGCAGACCCTGGCGCATGCGGCGGCCGGCTTCGTGACCTGGGCGCTGCTGCTGCTGCTGGCCGACCTCTGCATCGCCTTCGTGCTGCAGCAGTTCGCCTACACGCGGCCCTGGGGCGAGCGCAGCACGCAGTGGCTGCTCGACCTGCTGCAGCAGTTCGCGGTGGCGGCGGCCGGCGCCGTGCCGGGGCTGCTGTCGGCGGTGCTGGTGTTCGTGCTGGCGCGGCTGCTGACGCGCGTGTGCACCGCCTTCATGGCGCGCGTGGAAGTCGGCGATGCCAGCTATGGCTGGCTGGACGCCGACACCGCCGGCCCCACGCGGCGTGTCATCAACTTCGTCATCTGGCTCTTCGCGCTGGCGCTGGCCTACCCCTTCCTGCCGGGGGCCAGCAGCGAGGCCTTCAAGGGCGTGTCGGTGCTGGCCGGCCTGATGCTGTCGCTGGGCGCCTCGGGCGTGGTGGGGCAGATCGTCTCGGGCCTCAGTGTCATGTACAGCCGCACGCTGCGGCCGGGCGAGTACGTGAAGATCGGTGACGTGGAGGGCACGGTGCGCACGGTGGGCCTGTTCGCCACCAAGGTGCACACCGGCCTGGGCGAAGAGGTGAGCCTGCCCAACGCCGTGGTCTTCAGCCAGCCGGTGCGCAACTTCTCGCGCCTGGTGGGCGACGGCCAGTTCATCCTGCACACGGCCGTGACCATCGGCTACGCCACGCCCTGGCGCCAGGTGCACGCCATGCTGCTGGAGGCCGCGGCGCGCACGGCGGGCGTGGCGCAGGACCCGGCGCCCTACGTCGTGCAGACGGCGCTGTCGGACTTCTATGTCGAGTACCGCCTGGTGGCCCAGGCCGACCGCAGCGCGCCGCGCCGCCGCGCCGAGGCCATCAACCGGCTGCTGGGTCACATCCAGGACGTGTTCAACGAGAACGGCGTGCAGATCATGTCGCCGCACTACCGCTCCGACCCGCCCGCACCGCAGGTGGTGCCGCCCGAGCAGTGGTTCGCAGCGCCGGCGAAGCGGCCCGACTGACAATCCATCGCATGCACTCCGAGTTCACCCTCACCCTGCGCCAGGTGCAGGAGTTCCTGCTCAACGTCTCGCCGGTGCGGCCGGTCTTCATCTGGGGCCCGCCGGGCGTGGGCAAGAGCGCGCTGGTGGCGCAGTTCGCCGAAAGCCTGGGCCTGGAATGCGTGGCGCTGCTGGGCTCGCAGCTGGCGCCGGAAGACCTGATCGGCATCCCGCAGATCGAAGGCGGCGTGAGCCGCTTCTACCCGCCTTCGATGATCGTGCGCGAGCGCGGCTTCGTGCTCTTCATCGACGAGCTGAACATCGCCAGCGCCGAGATCCAGAAGGCCTTCTACAGCCTCATCCTCGAACAGCGCATCGGCGAGTACCGGCTGCCGGCGGGCAGCGTGATCGTCGGCGCCGGCAACCGCGCGCACGACGCCGCGCTGGCGCGCCAGATGCCCAGCGCGCTGGTCAACCGCCTGGTGCACGTGCACCTGAAACCTTCGCACCGCGAGTGGCTGGAATGGGCCGAGGCGAACGGTGTCCACCCCTGGGTGCTGGACTACATCCGCGCCCGCCCCACGCAGCTGGCCACCGAGGTGCCGCCGGCCAAGGAAGAGCCCTTCTCCACGCCGCGCGCCTGGCACGCGGTGAGCGACGCGCTGCTGGCCTTCGGCGACGACATCGCGCCGGCGCAGCTGGACGCGCTGCTCTTCGGCTGCCTGACGCGCGACCACGCCATCGGCTTCAAGGCCTTCCTCAAGCAGGTGCGCAACCGCTTCAGCGTGCACCGCATCCTGAAGGGCGACGAACCCTGGCCCGCCGCGCCGGAAGACCGCGACCTCACCTATTTCCTCACGCAGAGCCTGCGCGACCTCCTGGTCAAGGAACTGCCGCCGCGCGACCCCGGCGCCGACGCGCGCGAACTGGCGCAGCAGGCGCGTACCGCACTCAAGGCGCTGGCGCGCATCGACGGCGAACTGGCGCAGCTGGTCATCACCGAGAACGAGGCCGGCCAGCGCGTGCCTGATTGGTTCGTGCTGGACATCGCGCGCGAGCTGCCCCGGCTGGCCGAACCGCGGTGAGCAAGGGCAAGGGCGGCGGCAGGCCGGGCAAGCCCGATGCGCTGACGCTGGCGCTGCACCGCATCCGCGATCACGACCTGCTGGGGCCCGTGGCGCGGGTCGTCGATCTCTACCCCCTGCCCCAGCGGCTGGAAGACGCCTTGCCGGCGCGAGGCTGGCTGCTCATCGAAGGCACGCGCACCGTGTTCTTCAACTCTGAGCTGGAACTCGACGAAGAGACCTGGCTGGGCGTCATCGCGCTGGCGCTGCTGGTGCTGGCGCTGGATCTGCCCGCGAAGCTGGAGCGGCCCAGCCCCGTGAGCGACCGCGCCGCGCAGCTGGCGGCCATGCACTGGTGGCGCTCGGCCAAGTGTGGCCGCCTGCCCGAATGCATGGAACTTTCGCCCGAGTGGCTGGCCTGGGGCCGCCTGCCGCTGCCCGAGCTGCTGGCGCGGCTGCGCGACGAGCCGCCGGCCGACCTGGCCAGCGTCACCTGGACCTTCACCGGCAGCGACAGCTGCCCCGCGCTGCTGCCCGGCCCCGCGCCGCAGCAGTGGGCCAGCGGCTCGGGCTGGCGCAAGGTCGACCTGGCCGCGGTGTTCGCCGAAGCCCTGGTGGACAACGCGCGCCGCGCGCTGCAGCTGCAGCACGAGGCCAGCCACCCCGTGCGCGAGGGCCACAACCCGCACACGAAGGCGGCGCAGGCGCGGCGCTGGCTGATCGCGCACTACCCGCTGCTGGGCTCGCTGCTGACGCAGTTCGAGCTGGTGGAAGACGCCGAGCTGTGCCGCCGCATGGAGATCTCCATCGCCGCCATCCAGGTGGGCACGGGCGAGATCTACCTCAACCCGGCGCGCGCGCTGAACCTGGAGCAGGCCAAGTTCGTCATCGCGCACGAGGTGCTGCACGCCGGCCTGGCGCACGCCAGCCGCCGCCGTGGCCGCGACCCCTACCTGTGGAACGTGGCCTGCGACTTCGTCATCAACGACTGGCTGGTGCAGATGAACGTGGGCACGCCGCCCGACGTGGGCATGCTCTACGACGAAGCGCTGCGCGGCTGGTCGGCCGAAGAGATCTACCAGCGCATCGCGGCCGACCTGCGGCTGAGGAAGCGCCTGTGCACGCTGCGCGGTGCCGACGTCGACATGCTGGACGACGAAGCGCCGGGCGGCTTCTTCACCGACCGCGAAGGCTTCTGCCGCCGCGCGCTGGCGCAGGGCCTGGACTGGCACCTGGCCGCCGGCCGCGGCCTGCTGCCGGCGGGGCTGGTGGAGGCCATCCGCACGCTGGCGCAGCCGGCCATCCCCTGGCAGGCCGAGCTGGCGGAGTGGCTGCAGGAGCGCTTCCCGCTGCCGGAGCGCCGGCGCAGCTACGCGCGGCCTTCACGCCGCCAGAGCGCCACGCCGGACATCCCGCGCCCGCGCCACGTGGAGCCCGAGGAAGACCGCGCCACGCGCACCTTCGGCGTGGTGCTGGACACCAGCGGCTCCATGGCGCGCGCCGACCTGGGCAAGGCGCTGGGTGCCATCGTCAGCTACGCCCGCGCGCAGGCCGTGCGCGAGGTGCGCCTGGTGTTCTGCGACGCGCAGCCCTACGACGAAGGCTATGTGGCCATCGAGTCGCTGGCCGCCCGCGCGCGCGTGCGCGGCCGCGGCGGCACCGTGCTGCAGCCGGCGCTGGCGATGCTGGAGACGCGCACCGACTTCCCCAAGGACGCGCCCATCCTCGTCGTCACCGACGGCTTCTGCGAAAGCGAACTGAGCGTGCGGCGCGACCACGCCTTCCTGCTCGCCCCGGGCGGCCGGCTGCCGTTCCGGACGGCCAAGCCGGTGTTCCACATGGCCTGATCTGCAGCTACTCCGCTTCGCGCAGCGCCTTCTTCAGCCCCGGCAGCAGCCGCGCCTGCAGCTCGGCGCTGCCGACCTCGCGCGTGGCCACGTACAGGCTGTTGAGGAAGGCCGACAGGTTGTGCTTCTGGCCCAGCGTCACCGC
>JAEUPH010000185.1 GCA_016790395.1 Rubrivivax sp.
GCCGTGACGCTGCGCCGCAACGTGCACGTGCGCTACCAGGGCACCGACACCGCGCTGGTGGTGGCCTTCGGCGCCGCCCCCGACATCGTGGCCGCCTTCGAGGCCGGCTACCGCCAGCGCTTCGCCTTCCTGATGCCCGACCGCGGCCTGGTCATCGAGGCCGTGTCGGTGGAAGCCGTGGGCGCCGGCGAACGGCACGACGCCGGCGCCGGTGGCCAGGAGCCGCCGCGCTACGTGCCCGAACCCGACGCGCAGGTGCGCATGCACAGTGGCACCTGGCACGACGCCGGCCTCTTCGTGCGCGAATCGCTGCGCGCCGGCGCCACCATCGACGGCCCGGCCGTCATCGCCGAGAAGAACGCCACCACGGTGGTGGAACCCGGCTGGCAGGCGGTGTTGAAGGCCGCGGGCCCGATCGAGCTGGCCCGCGTGCGCCCGCGCGAGACGCAGCACGCCATCGGCACCGACGCCGACCCCGTGATGCTGGAGGTCTTCAACAACCTCTTCATGAACATCGCCGAGCAGATGGGCCTGCGGCTGCAGAACACGGCCTACTCGGTGAACATCAAGGAGCGGCTGGACTTCAGCTGCGCGCTCTTCGACGCGGCCGGCCAGCTCATCGCCAACGCGCCGCACATGCCGGTGCACCTGGGCTCGATGAGCGAGAGCATCAAGACGGTGATCGAGCGCAATCCGGCCATGCAGCCGGGCGATGTGTATGTGCTGAATGATCCGTACCACGGCGGCACGCACCTGCCCGACGTCACCGTCGTCACGCCGGTCTATCTGGACAGCGCTGATGCGAAGCCGAGCTTCTATGTCGCCAGCCGCGGCCACCATGCCGACATCGGCGGCAGCACGCCGGGCTCGATGCCGCCCTTCAGCAGGACGATCGACGAAGAAGGCGTGCTCTTCGACAACTTCCTGCTCGTGCGCGGCGGCACGCTGCGCGAAGCGGCGCTGCGCGACCAACTCGCCACCGGCGCGTACCCCGCGCGCAACCCGGACCAGACCATCGCCGACCTGCGCGCGCAGATCGCCGCCAATGAGAAGGGCGTGCAGGAGCTGCAGGCCATGGTGGCGCAGTTCGGCCGCGCCACGGTGGCGGCCTACATGAAGCACGTGCAGGACAACGCCGAGGAGTCCGTCCGCCGCGTCATCACGGCGCTGAAGGACGGCGAGTTCGTCCTGCCGCTGGACAACGGCGCGCAGATCGCCGTCAAGGTGACGGTGCGCGCCGCCCAGCGCGAGGCCACCATCGACTTCACCGGCACCAGCACGCAGCTGCCCAACAACTTCAACGCGCCCAAAGCCGTGACCATGGCCGCGGTGCTGTACGTGTTCCGCACGCTGGTGGACGACGACATCCCGCTCAACGCGGGTTGCCTGAAGCCGCTGCACGTCATCGTGCCCGCAGGCTGCATGCTCAACCCCAACCCGCCGGCGGCGGTGGTGGCAGGCAACGTGGAGACGTCGATGTGCGTCACCAACGCGCTCTACGGCGCCCTGGGCGTGATGGCGGCCAGCCAGTGCACGATGAACAACTTCACCTTCGGCAACGCGGCCCACCAGTACTACGAGACGATCTCAGGCGGCAGCGGTGCCGGACCGGGCTTCAACGGCACCAGCGTCGTGCAGACGCACATGACCAACTCGCGCCTGACCGACCCCGAGGTTCTGGAGTTCCGCTTCCCCGTGCGCCTGGAAAGTTATGCCTTGCGCGCCGGCAGCGGCGGCGCCGGCCGCTGGCGCGGCGGTGACGGCGGCGTGCGCCGCGTGCGCTTCCTGGAAGCGATGACGGCATCCATCCTGTCCAACGGCCGCACCGTGCCGGCCTTCGGCATGGCCGGCGGCCAGCCGGGCGCCTTGGGCATCAACCGCGTGGAGCGCGCCGACGGCCGCGTGGAAGCGCTGGGCCACATCGGCCAGGCCGAGATGGCGCCGGGCGACGTGTTCGTGGTGGAGACGCCGGGCGGCGGCGGCTACGGCGCGGCTTAAAGTCAGGGCGTTCCGGTCAACGGGCGTGCGCGCCCAGCCGTTCGCCCGAGATGCTGCCCGCACGCCGAAGCCTGCTCCAAGCCGTCGCTGCCGCCGCGCTGCCCGGCACCGGGCTGTTGGCGGGCTGTGCCGCGCCCGGCCCGGCACCGCGCCCGCCGGACGACGGTGGCGACAGCGCCCGGCTCTACCGCCTCGTCAACCGCCTGAGCTGGGGCGCCACCGACGCCGACTACGAACGCGCCCGCCGCCTGGGCGCCGAGGGCTACATCGCCGAGCAGCTGCGCGCCGGTGCCGGGCCCTTGCCGGCTGCGGCGCAGGCGCAGATCGACGCGCTCTCGGTGCAGCAGCGCCGCCCGCAAGCCCTGTGGGCCGACGTCGACGCCGCGCGCAAGGCCGGCGAGGCCAAGGCCACCGAAGACGAACGCAAGGCGGCGCAGCAGGCCTTCCAGCAGGCGCTGACCCGGCTCTCCCGCGAAAGCGCCCAGCGCCACCTGCTGCGGGCGCTGTACGCACCCAACCAGCTGCAGGAGCGGATGCAGTGGTTCTGGTTCAACCACTTCAACGTCTTCCAGTTCAAGGCCAACATCCGCATGCTGCTGGGCGACTACGAAGAGCGCGCCATCCGGCCCCATGCACTGGGGCGCTTCCGGGACCTGCTGGGCGCCTGCACCCGGCACCCGGCGATGCTGCGCTACCTGGACAACGAGCAGAACGCCGCCGGCCGCATCAACGAGAACCACGCGCGCGAACTGCTGGAGCTGCACACGCTGGGCGTGGACGGCGGCTACACGCAGAAGGACGTGCAGGAACTGGCGCGCGTGCTCACCGGCCACGGCACCAACTTCAGCGACCGCACGCCCAACCTGTCGTCCGAACTGAAGGCACAGTACCTGCGCGACGGCCTCTACGAGTTCAACCCGCAGCGCCATGACCGGGCCGACAAGTCTTTGCTGGGCTTGACGATCCGCGGCCGCGGCGCCGGCGAGCTGGACGAGGTGCTGGACCTGCTGGCCACGCACCCATCCACCGCCCGCTTCGTCAGCCGCAAGCTCGCCCGCCACTTCCTCGCCGACGAACCGCCAGCGGCCCTGGTCGACGCCATGGCCACCAGCTGGCTGAGCAGCGACGGCCGCATCGCCGACGTGCTGGGCACGCTGCTGAGCGCACCGGCCTTCACCGACGTGCGGTTCACCCACTTCAAGGACCCCACGCAGTTCGTCGTCTCCGCCGTGCGCGCCTGCTACGGCGAGCGTGTCGTGCTCAACACCCTGCCGATGCAGGTCTGGCTGGGCCGCCTGGGCCAGGCGCTCTACAACCGCGTCACGCCCGACGGCTATCCCAGCCACGCCGCGGCGTGGACGGGCTCGGGCCAGCTGGCGGCGCGGCTGGACGTCGCGCGCGCCATCGGCAGCTCGGCCAGCGGCCTCTTCAAGACCGAGGACCCGCCGCGCGAGCAGCCGGCCTTCCCGCAGCTGGCGCGGCCGCTGTACTGGCAGGTGCTGCGCCCGCTGCTGGCGGCCAACACACGCGACGCGCTGGACAGCGCCGCCAGCCCGCAGGACTGGAACACGCTGTTCCTGTCCTCGCCCGACTTCATGAGCACCTGAAGGGGACCGCGATGCAACGCCGCCACCTGCTGCAAGGCCTGGCCGCCGGGTCCGCCACCTCGGCCTCGCGCCTCTTCGCCGCACCGGCCGGCACGCCGCGGTTCCTGCTCGTCTTCCTGCGCGGCGGCTACGACGCGATGAGCCTGCTCGTGCCCTTGAAGAGCGACTTCTACCGCCAGGTGCGGCCCAACATCGCCATCGCGGCCGGCGTGGCCGGCGCCTCCAAAGGCCCGCTGCCACTGGATGCCGACTGGGGCCTGCACCCGGCGCTGGAAGCCAGCCTCCTGCCCTTGGTGGCCAAGCGCCAGGCCGCCTTCGTGCCCTTCGCCGGCACCGACGACCTCACGCGCAGCCACTTCGAGACGCAGGACAGCATCGAACTCGGCCAGCCGCTGGGCGCGAGGCGCGACTTCGGCTCCGGCTTCCTGAACCGCCTGGCCGGCGTGCTGGGCAGCCCGGGCCGCGACACCATCGCCTTCACCGACCAGCTGCCGCTGGTGCTGCGTGGCGACGTGGCCGTGGCCAACCTGTCGCTGAAGCAGGCGCCGCAGCGCGGCGACGAGCGCCTGCGCGCGCAGCTGCTGGCCATGTACCGCGGGCATCCGCTGCAAGGGCGCATCGCCGAGTCCTTCGACGTGCGCGACGATGCCGCGCGCCAGATCGCCCAGCCCGCCATGGGGTCGGCCTCGGCGCCCTCGGCCCCCGCGCGCGGCATGGCCGGCGAGATGGAGGCGGCCAACCGCAATGCCATCAACGCCAAGGGCTTCGAGCTGGAAGCGCGCCGCATCGCGCGGCTCATGCGCGAGCGCTACACGCTGGGCTTCGTGGACGTGGGCGGCTGGGACACGCACGTCAACCAGGGCGCCACCACCGGCTACCTGGCTTCACGGCTGGAGGAACTGGGCCGCGGCCTGGCCGGCTTCGCCGACGAGCTGGGCGA
>JAEUPH010000188.1 GCA_016790395.1 Rubrivivax sp.
GCCGACGGCCGAGGCGATCAAGAAGACCATCGGTTCGGCCTTCCCCGGCTCCGAGGTCAAGGAGATCGAGGTCAAGGGCCGCAACCTCAGCGAGGGCGTGCCGCGCAGCTTCACGATCAGCAGCAACGAGATCCTCGAGGCCCTGACCGACCCGCTGAACCAGATCGTCTCCAGCGTCAAGAACGCGCTCGAACAGACGCCGCCCGAACTCGGCGCCGACATCGCCGAGCGCGGCATGATGCTCACCGGCGGCGGCGCGCTGCTGCGCGACCTCGACCGCCTGCTGGCCGAGGAAACCGGCCTGCCCGTGCTGGTGGCCGAAGACCCGCTGACCTGCGTGGTGCGCGGCTGCGGCATGGCGCTGGAGCGCATGGAGCGCCTGGGCTCCATCTTCACGTCGGAGTGAGCGCCCAGCCGGCAGCCGCGCTGCGCGCCTTGCCGCCATGCCCTTAGGCACGCTCGACCGCACCCCGCCCCCGTTCTTCCGCCAGGGCCCGTCGGCCCTGACGCGGTTGATCTTCTTCTCGGCGCTGGCGCTGTTTCTGATGGTGGCCGACACCCGCTTCAAGTGGGCCGAGACGCTGCGCGCCACCCTGGCGGTGGTGCTGCTGCCGGTGCAGCGCACGCTGGCCGTGCCCATCGAGATGGCGCAGGGCGGCGAGGACTACCTGCGCGGCCTGCGTGCCGCCCAGGCTGCCGAGAGCGCGGCCAAGGCCCAGCTCGCTGCGCTGGCCCTGCGCGCCGGGCGCGGCGAGCAGCTGGCCGCCGAAAACGCCCGGCTGCGCGCGCTGCTGGAACTGCGCGCCGCGACGCCCGTGAGAAGCCAGCCGGCCGAGGTGCTCTACGAGGCCGCCGACCCTTACTCGCGCAAGGTCTTCATCGACCGCGGCAGTGCCCAGGGCGTGGCGCGTGGCGCCCCGGTCATCAACGAGGCCGGCGTGCTGGGCCAGGTGACGCATGTCTATGCACTGACCTCCGAGGTGACGTTGCTGTCCGACAAGGATGCCGCCATCCCGGTGTTGAACGTGCGCACGCAGCAGCGGGCGGCGGCCTTCGGCTCGCGCGAGGGCATGGAGCTGCGCTTCACCTCGGCCAACGCCGACGTGCAGGTGGGCGACGTGCTGCAGACCAGCGGTCTGGACGGCGTCTACCCGCCCGGCGTGCCCGTGGCCCGCGTCTCCAGCGTCGAGCGCCGCGTGGAAACCGGCTTCGCACGCATCCTGCTCAAGCCCGAGGCCCAGGCCGACGGCGTGCGCCACGTGCTGGTGCTGGAGCCGATGTCGGCCCAGCTGCCGCCGCGCCCTGAACCGGTGGCGGAGGCGCCGCAGAAGGGCGAGCGCCAGCTGAAGACGCCGCGACGCGCGGGAAGCGCGCCATGATCATGCCGCGTGGCTCTGACCAGCTGCTGCTGCCGGTCAACCCCCTCTTCATCGCCTTCACGCTGCTGGTGGCCTTCGGCATCAACCTGCTGCCCTTCGGCCGCCAGCCGGCGCTGCCCGACCTGCTCATCGTCACCCTGGCCTTCTGGAACGTGCACCAGCCACGCCGCGTGGGTGTGGGTTTTGCCTTCCTCTTCGGCCTGCTGATGGACGTGCACGAAGGCGCCCTGCTGGGTCAGCATGCGCTGGCCTACACGCTGCTCTCGTTCGTGGCCATCACCGTGCACCGGCGCCTGCTGTGGTTCGGCGTGGTGGAACAGGCGCTGCAGATCCTGCCGCTGTTCGCGGCGGTGCACGGCGTGTCGCTGGCGGTGCGCATGATCGCCGGTGGCATGTTCCCCGGCTGGTGGCTGTTGCTGGCGCCGGTGTTCGAGGCGCTGCTGTGGCCGGTGGCCACCCTGCTGCTGCTGGCGCCGCAGCGCCGGGCACCCGATCCCGACCAGAATAGGCCGCTGTGACCGAGCTCAGGGACGTCGAATCCGAGATCGGCCGCTTCCGCGGTCGCGTGCTCGCCGCTGCCGGTTTCGTGCTGCTGGCCTTCTGCCTGCTGGCGGGGCGGCTGGTGCACCTGCAGGTCTTCCGCCACGAGGAGCTGGCCACGCAGGCCGAGGCCAACCGCATCGCCGTGGTGCCCATCGTGCCCAACCGCGGCCTCATCGTCGACCGCAACGGCGTCGTGCTGGCCACCAACTACTCCGCCTACACGCTGGAGATCACGCCGCAGCGCGGGGCCGACCTGGAGGCGCTGATCGACGAGCTGGCCGGCGTCGTGAGCATCGAACCGAAGGACCGCCGCCGCTTCAGGCGCCTGCAGGAGGAACTCAAGGGCGCCGAGTCGCTGCCCATTCGCACGCGCCTGTCGGACGAGGAGGTGGCGCGCTTCATGGCGCAGCGCTTCCGTTTTCCGGGCGTGGACGTGAAGGCGCGGCTCTTCCGCAGCTACCCGCTGGGCGAGGTGGGCAGCCACCTGCTGGGCTACATCGGCCGCATCAACCAGGCCGAGAAGAAGGCCATGGAGGAGTGGGAGGAAGAAGAGCAGGGCAACTACAAGGGCACCGAGTACATCGGCAAGCTGGGCCTGGAGCAGAGCTACGAGAAGGTGCTGCACGGCACGGCCGGCTTCGAGGAGGTGGAAACCAGCGCCGGTGGCCGCGCCGTGCGAAGGCTCAACAGCCACCCGCCGACACCGGGCGACAAGCTGGTGCTGTCCGTCGACATCCGGCTGCAGGCCCTGGTGGAAGACCTCTTCGGCCAGCGCCGCGGCGCGCTGGTGGCGCTGGACCCGCGCTCGGGCGAGGTGCTGGCCTTCGTCAGCAAGCCCACCTTCGACCCCAACCTCTTCGTCGACGGCATCGACGTCGAGAGCTGGCGCGAGCTGAACGAGAGTATCGACAAGCCGCTGCTGAACCGCGCGCTGCGCGGCACCTACCCGCCGGGCAGCACCTTCAAGCCCTTCATGGCGATGGCGGCGCTCAACACCGGCAAGCGCGGCCCGGGCGTCGTCATCAACGACGGCGGCACCTTCCAGTTCGGCAACCACACCTTCCGCAGCCACGGCGACAAGGGCCTGGGGCCGGTGGACATGCACCGCAGCATCGTGCGCAGCAGCAATGTCTACTACTACTCGCTGGCCAACGAGATGGGCGTGGACCTGATGCACGAGCAGCTGACGCCTTTCGGCTTCGGCGTGAAGACCGGCATCGACATCGAGAACGAGGTCACCGGCGTGCTCCCGTCCACGGAGTGGAAGCGCCGCAACTACAAGCGGCCCGAGCAGCAGCGCTGGTACGCCGGCGAGACCATCTCGCTGGGCATCGGCCAGGGCTACAACAACTTCACCATGCTGCAGCTGGCCACGGCCACCGCCACGCTCGTGAGTGGCGGCCAGCGCTACAAGCCGCGCCTGGTGCGCGAGGTCGAGGACGTGCTCAGCGGCCAGCGCCAGCGGGTCTCCAGCGAAGCACTGCCGCCGCTGCCGCTGAAGCCCGAGCACGTGGACATCATCCGCAAGGCGCTGCAGGGCGTGACGCAGGAAGGCACTTCCACGCGCAGCTTCCTGGGCGCGCCCTACCTCAGCGGCGGCAAGACGGGCACGGCTCAGGCCGTCGGCGTGAAGGCCGGCGAGAAGTACAACGCCGCCAAGCTGGAAGAGCACAAGCGTGACCATGCGCTGTACATCGCGGCCGCGCCGATCGACAACCCCAGCGTGGTGCTCGCCGTGGTGGTGGAAAACGCCGGCTTCGGCGGCGATGCCGCCGCGCCCATCGCGCGGCGCGTCTTCGACTACCTGCTGCTGGGCCAGTATCCGAGCGAGGAAGACCTGGCCGGCGTGCGCGAGGGCCGCATCCTCACGCCCATCGGCACGCCCAGGCGCGCCGCGGACATCCCGTTGCCGGGCCAGGCCGGCGCGCCATGAACGCGGTCTTCGAGCGGCCTTCGCCCTGGCTGCTGGTGCGGCGCCTGTTCGGCGGCTTCGACGGGCCGCTGTTCGTGGCCGCGCTGTTGCTGGCCGGGGTGGGCCTGGTGGCGATGTACTCCGCCGGCTACGACCATGGCACGCGCTTCGTCGACCATGGCCGCAACATGGGGCTGGCGCTGGCGGTGATGTTCGTCGTCTCGCAGGTGCCGCCGCAGAAGCTGCAGCAGCTGGCGGTGCCGCTGTTCGTGGTCGGCGTGCTGCTGCTGATCGTCACCGCGCTGCCCGGCGTGGGCATCACCAAGAAGGGCGCGACACGCTGGCTGAGCATCGGCGTCACGCAGATCCAGCCGTCGGAGATCCTGAAGATCGCCATGCCGCTGATGCTGGCTTGGTGGTTCCAGAAGCGCGAGGGCCAGCTGCGCGTGGCCGACTTCGTCATCGCGTCGATGCTGCTGCTGGTGCCGGTGGCCCTGGTGGCCAGGCAGCCCGACCTGGGCACGGCCATCCTCATCCTGGCCAGCGGCGTCTACGTGCTGTTCTTCGCCGGCCTGAGCTGGAAGCTCGTGATCCCGGCATTGCTGCTGGGGGCGGTGGCCATCACCGCCGTGGTGCTGGCCGCCGACACCATCTGCGAGCCCGACATGAAGTGGCCGCTGCTGCGTGAGTACCAGAAGAACCGCGTCTGCACGCTGCTGGACCCGACCCGCGACCCGCTGGGCAAGGGCTTCCACATCATCCAGGGCATGATCGCCATCGGGTCCGGCGGCCTGGGCGGCAAGGGCTTCATGCAGGGCACGCAGACGCACCTGGAGTTCATTCCCGAGCGCACCACCGACTTCATCTTCGCCGCGTTCTGCGAGGAGTTCGGCTTCGTCGGTGTGGCCCTCCTGCTGGCGGCCTTCACGGTGCTGAT
>JAEUPH010000209.1 GCA_016790395.1 Rubrivivax sp.
CCGCGCAGGCCGACCAGCCCGAGGTGCACCTGCGCCCGAACAAGCTCGTGACCTACCGCCATGTGGCGATGATCATGGCCACGGCCCAGCGCCTGGGCGTCACGAAAATCGGCATCGTCGGCAACGAACAGTTCCTCTGACGGCAGGCCGACAGCCGCCGCGCTGTCCGCTTCGCGAACAGCGCGTCACGGTCACGTGACGCTGGTGCGGGCCCTGTGCACACTGGGTCGCACCATGCCCATCACGGATTCGCCGGCCACGCTGTACGACAAGCTGTGGCAGGCGCACGTGGTCAGCGAGGCCGAAGACGGCAGCGCGCTGCTGTACGTCGACCGCCAGATGCTGCACGAGGTGAGCAGCCCGCAGGGCTTCGCCGGCCTGCGCGCGCGCGGCCTGGCGGTGCACCGGCCGGCGACGCAGATCTCGGTGGCCGACCATGCCGTGCCCACGCGCCGGCGCGGTGAGCCCATCGCCGACCCCGCCGCCCGCGAGCAGGTGGCGCTGCTGGAAGCCAACGCGCAGGCCAGTGGCCTGCGCTACATCCCGCTGCACGATGCGCGGCACGGCATCGTGCACGTCATCGGCCCCGAGCTGGGCTTCACGCTGCCGGGCATCACGCTGGTGTGCGGCGATTCGCACACCTCCACGCACGGCGCTTTCGGGGCGCTGGCCTTCGGTATCGGCGCCAGCGAGATCGAATGCGTGCTGGCCACGCAGACCCTGCGCCAGCGGCGTGCGCGCAACCTGCGCGTGCGCGTGAGCGGCGCGCTGCCACCCGGCGTGGCCGCCAAGGACATCGTGCTGGCTGTCATCGGCCGTCTGGGCAGTGCCGGCGCCGTGGGCCATGCCATCGAGTTCTGCGGCGACACCGTGCGCGCGCTGCCCATGGCCGGCCGCATGACCCTGTGCAACATGGGCATCGAGGCCGGCGCACGCAGCGCGCTGGTGGCGCCCGACGACACCACCTTCGCCTGGCTGGAAGGCCGGCCGCTGGCGCCGCAGGGCCGCGCCTGGGAACAGGCGCTGGCGCATTGGCGCACGCTGGCCAGCGACGAAGGCGCGCACTGGGCGCGCACGCTGGACATCGACGCCGCCGCGCTCGCCCCGCAGGTGACCTGGGGCACCACGCCCGACCAGGTGGCTGCCATCGACGCCCGCGTGCCTGACCCCGCCGCCGAACCCGACGCCGCGAAGCGCCGCCGCCTGCAGCGTTCGCTGGACTACATGGGCCTGGTGCCCGGCACCGCGCTGCAGGACGTGGCCATCGACGAGGTCTTCATCGGCTCCTGCACCAACAGCCGCATCGAGGACCTGCGCGCCGCCGCCGCCGTGCTGCGCGGCCGTCGCATCGCCGCCAGCGTCCACGCCATCGCCGTGCCCGGCTCGGCGCAGGTGGCGCAGCAGGCCGCGGCCGAGGGCCTGGACCGCGTGTTCGTCGAAGCGGGCTTCGAGTGGCGCGCCGCCGGCTGCTCGCTGTGCGTGGCCATGAACGACGACCGCCTCTCACCCGGCCAGCGCTGCGCCAGCACCAGCAACCGCAACTTCGAAGGCCGCCAGGGCCCCGGCGCGCGCACGCACCTGGTGAGCCCGGCCACGGCCGCGGCGAGCGCCCTCGCCGGCCACCTGGCGGATGTCCGCCAGCTGGGCACGACGGCGGACGCGCGGGGCGCCCAGCGATGACGCCCTTCACCACGCTGCGTTCGGTGGCGGCACCGCTGCCCGAGGCCGACGTCGACACCGACATCCTCTTCCCCGCGCGCTTCCTGGTCATCACGCGCAAGACGGGCCTGGCCGACTGCGCCTTCCACGACCGCCGCTTCGACGCCGCCGGCCACGAGCGCCCCGACTTCGTGCTGCACACCGCACCCTGGCGCGGCGCGCAGATCCTGGTGGCCGGCCCCAACTTCGGCTGCGGCTCCAGCCGCGAGCAGGCGCCCTGGGCGCTGGCCGACCTGGGCCTGCGCTGCATCGTGGCCCCGGGCTTCGGCGAGATCTTCGAGGCCAACTGCATCAACAACGGCCTGCTGCCCGTGACCCTGCCCGAGCCCGCGCATGCGCGCGCGATGGCGGCGGCGCAGGCCGGCGAGACGATCGCCGTCGACCTGCCGCGCGGTGAACTGCGCCTGGCCGACGGCACCGTGCTGAGCTTCACCCTGGGCGAGCGCCAGCGGCAGGCGCTGCTCAACGGCTGGGACGAGATCGACCGCATCCGCCACGAGGAGAGCGAGTCCATCGCGGCCTTCGAAAAGCGGCAGCGATCGACCCAGCCCTGGCTGTACGAACCCGCGGAGACGGCGGGACGCTGAATCCCTCAACGAGACATCCATGGCCAACCCCATCCTCCGCCAGAAGCTGGAGCGCCGCGAGTTCTTCGTGGCGCCCGGCCTGCAGGACATGATCGCCGCCACCGTGGCCAACGAGGTCGGCTTCGACATCGTCTACGGCTCGGGCTACTGGCTCACCGCGTCCGCCTTGGGCCTGCCCGACGCCGGGCTGGCCAGCTACACGCAGTTCCTGGACCGCATGGGCACGCTGGTGCAGACCTCGCGCGGGGCCGTCATCGCCGACGCCGACACCGGCTTCGGCGGCCTGCTCAACGTCGCGCACACGGTGCGCGGCTACGAGCGCGCGGGGGTCACCGCCATCCAGATCGAGGACCAGGAGTTCCCGAAGAAGTGCGGCCACACGCCCAACAAGCGCTGCGTGCCCGCGGCGGACATGGTCGAGAAGATCCAGGTGGCGGCCGAGGCGCGCCAGGACAAGGAGAACTTCCTCATCATCGCCCGCACCGACGCGCGCGCCGGCGAAGGCCTGGACGCCGCGCTCAGGCGCCTGGAGGCCTATGACGCGGCCGGCGCCGACATCCTGTTCCTGGAAGCGCCGTACTCCGAGGCCGAGATGCGCACCGCCTGCAGCCACTTCGGCAAGCCCATGATGGCCAACATGGCCGATGGCGGCAAGACGCCCATCCTGCCCGCGGCGAAGCTGCAGGAGATCGGCTTCGCCTTCGCCATCTACCCGGCCATGACCAGCCTGGTGGCGGCCGCGGCCATGCAGCAGGCGCTGCAGCGGCTGAAGACCGAGGGCCTGTCGCAGGCACCGGGCCAGCCCATGTTCGACTTCATGCACTTCTGCGGGCTCATCGGCTTTCAGGAAGTGTGGGACTTCGAGAAGCGCTGGGGCCGCGGCCCCGACGCCTGAACCCGAGCCACTTTTCCCTTCACGATGGCCCTCGAACACATCACCGTCCTCGACCTGACGCACATGCTGTCGGGCCCCTACGGCACCATGCTGCTCACCGACCTGGGTGCGCGCACCATCAAGGTGGAGCCCCCGGCCAGCGGCGAGGGCACGCGCCGGCTGCTGGAGCACGACCCCGACTACGCGCGCGGCGGCATGGGGGCCTACTTCCTCACGCTCAACCGCAACAAGCAGAGCGTCTGCATCGACCTGAAGAACCCGCAGGGCCGCGAGGTGTTCCTGGACCTCGTGCGCCAGGCCGACGTGGTGTTCGACAACTTCAGCGTCGGCGTGCCGCGGCGCCTGGGCATCGACCACGACAGCCTGGCGGCAGTGAACCCGCGCATCGTCACCTGCTCGGTCACCGGCTTCGGCGAGACCGGCCCCGACACGCAGCGGCCGGCCTTCGACCAGGTCGTGCAGGCCATGGGCGGCGGCATGTCCATCACCGGCCTGCCCGAGCAGGGCCCCATGCGCAGCGGCATCCCCATCGGCGACCTGGGCGGCGGCGTGTTCGGCGCCCTGGGCGTGATGGCGGCGCTGGTGGAACGCGAGCGCACCGGCCGCGGCCAGCACGTCGACGTGTCGATGCTGGACGTGCAGATCTCGCTGCTCAACTACATGGCCACCATGCACCTGATGTCGGGCATCGTGCCCGGGCGCATGGGCAACGGCCATTTCGTGCACGTGCCCTACAACGCCTTCGCCACCGCCGACGGCCATGTCATCGTGGCCTGCATCGGCGACGCCTTCTTCGTCGCCTTCGCGCAGATGCTGGGCCGGCCCGAGCTGCTGGAGGAGAAGTACCGCCAGCAGCCGGCGCGCTACGCCGACAAGGAGTTCATCGAGCGCATCGTGGCCGAGGAAATGGTGCGGCACGACACCGCGCACTGGCTGGCGCGGCTGCGCGCGGCGCGCATCCCCTGCGGCCCGGTGAACGACTTCGCGCAGGCCCTGTCCGACCCGCAGGTGCGGGCGCGCGACATGGTCATCGACGTGCCGCTGCCGGGTGGGGGCAGCGTGCCGCAGCCGGGCAACCCGGTGAAGCTCTCGGCGGCCGCGCCCTACCGGCCGGCCGCGCCGCCGCCGCTGGGCGCCGATTCGCAGGCCGTGTTCTCGCAGATGCTGGGCTACGACGAGACGCAGCTGGCGTCGCTGCGCGCGGCCGGCGCCATCGGCTGAAGGCCGCACGATGGCCCGCGAAGCGATCCACATCACCGACGTGAGCCCGCGCGACGGGCTGCAGAACCAGGCCGTGGCCGTGAGCACGGCCGACAAGCTGGAACTGGTGCGCCGCCTGGCGGCCGCCGGCGTGGCCAGCGTGGAGGCCACGAGCTTCGTCTCGCCCAAGGCCGTGCCGCAGATGGCCGATGCCGCCGAGCTGCTGCGCGAGGTGCAGGCCGCGTGGCCGGCGCTGCGCGTGTCGGCCCTGGTGCCCAACGTGCGCGGGCTGGAACGCGCGCAGGCCGCCGGCGCGCGCGAGGTGGCGGTGGTGCTCTCGGCCACCGAGACCATGAACCGCCGCAACATCAACATGGGCCTGGACGAGGCCACCGAAGTCAGCGCGCAGACGCTGCAGCAGGCGCGCGCCGCGGGCCTGGCCACGCGCGCCTACGTGGCCGTGGCCTTCGAGTGCCCGTTCGAGGGCGCGGTGCCGGCCGAGCGCGTGTTCGCGCTGGCGCAGCGCATGGCCGCAGCCGGCGCGCAGGAGCTGGTGGTGGCCGACACCATCGGCGCCGCCGCCCCCACCGAGGTGAAGGCGCGGCTGGCGACGCTGCTGCAGGCGCTGCCCGGCACCGCGCTGGCGGTGCACCTGCACGACACGCGCGGCCTGGGCAGCGCGCTGGCCTTTGCGGCGCTGGAAGCCGGCGTGCGCCGCTTCGACGCCAGCGTGGGCGGCATCGGCGGCTGCCCCTTCGCGCCCGGCGCCGCCGGCAACCTGGCGACCGAAGACCTGGTGCTGATGGCCGAGGGCTGCGGCCTGGACACCGGCATCTCGCTGCCCGGCCTGCTGCACGCGGTGGACCACGCAGAGGCCGTGCTGGGGCGGCCGCTGGGCGGCCGCAGCGCGGCCTGGCTGCGGCGCCAGCAGGAGCGAGGCCTGCTGGGCTGAGGCCTCGCTACAGGATCTCCACGTCGTTCAGGCTCTGGCCCGTGCCAGAGCGGTCAAAGCCGCGGTGGATGTCGTCCTGCGCCAGCCGTTCGCCCATCCACCGACCTACGGCGGACATCATCTCCCGGGCAGGCGACTCCGCCTGCGGGGCGAGGCGTCAGACTTTTCGGCGGCTGCTCAGGCCCAGGCCCGCGAGCGCAATGCCGACCAGTGCCAGCGCGCCGGGTTCCGGCACGGTCGTGATGCCCACGGTCCACGACATGGGGTTCTGCGCCTGCGGGCCGCCGCTCATCTCGAAGCTGACCGAGCCGTCGCCGAGGCCCGAGCCGTTGGAGAACTGAAGGTTCGAGGCCGTGATGTTGGCCGTGGCGGCCGGGGTCAGGAAAGCGACGCTTGAGATGAGTTCATCGATGCCGCTCAGCACGACCAGGTCGCCGCCCCCGGCGCCGGCGTAGAACCAGCTGAAGCCGACAGGATGGTAGATCGTGACAGTGAAGCCATCGGCGTCGATGTCGATGACGTCGCGCTGGCCGTTCGCGCTGGTGAAGTCGTACTCCACACCGGCGCCGACCACGACATCGATGCCTGCCAGATTGGCGAAGCTGCTGACGTGCACCGTTTGGCCGACAAGGCTGGCAGACGCCAGGCCCGTGACGGCGAGGCCGGCGAGGCCGACCCAGCAACGCCGCGCGGCACGAGACAGCTGGAGCTTGGCTGGGGTTCGCGCGGATTTCATGGTTCCATGTCCTGGTGGTTAGCGGGTGTTGGCGTCGCCCGTCGCAGCTTTCGTGCCACGGACCCTCTTCGCCTGGGCGCCCGCGGGTGGGCCGCGATGCAGCTCGCAGCCGGGTGTAAAGCACACCGACAGACGATTGGCTGACGATCGGCAGCGCGCGCCGGCCGGCTTCAGAAGATCACCACGTCGCGCAGGCTCTGGCCCGTGGCCAGGCGGTCGAAGCCGCGGTTGATGTCGTCCAGCGTGAGCCGTTCGCCCATCAGCCGGTCCACCGGCAGGCGGCCGCGGCGGTAGAGCTCGATGTAGCGCGGGATGTCGCGCGAAGGCACGGCCGAGCCGATGTAGCTGCCGCGCAGCGTGCGCTCCTCGGCCACCATCTGCACCGGGGGCAGCTGGAAGCGCTTGTCCGGGTG
>JAEUPH010000225.1 GCA_016790395.1 Rubrivivax sp.
GCCCATGGACGTGCTGCTGGGCAAGCCGCCCAAGATGCACCGCGACGTGCAGCGCGTGGCGCGCAGCGAACCGCCGCTGGACCTGACCGGCGTGAAGCTGGAGCAGGTGGCGCTGGACGTGCTGCGCCACCCCACGGTGGCGAGCAAGCGCTTCCTCGTCACCATCGGCGACCGCACCGTGGG
The DNA here is from genome assembly GCA_016790395.1 of Rubrivivax sp. Lineage (GTDB taxonomy): Bacteria > Pseudomonadota > Gammaproteobacteria > Burkholderiales > Burkholderiaceae_C > Rubrivivax. The sequence continues at coordinate 184 of JAEUPH010000225.1, forward strand.
GGGCCTGAACCACCGCGACCAGATGGTCGGCCCCTGGCAGGTGCCGGTGGCCGACTGCGCCGTGACGCTGGCCGACTTCGACGGATTCCGTGGCGAAGCGATGGCCATGGGCGAGCGCACGCCGCTGGCCAGTCTGGACGCACCCGCGAGCGGCCGCATGGCCGTGGCCGAAGCCATCACCAACCTGCTGGCCGCGCCCATCGAACTGTCGCGCGTGAAGCTGAGCGCCAACTGGATGGCGGCCTGCGGCGAACCGGGCGAGGACGCGGCGCTGTACGACACCGTCAAGGCCGTGGGCCTGGAACTTTGCCCGGCCCTGGGCGTCGGCATCCCTGTGGGCAAGGATTCGCTGTCGATGCGCACGCGCTGGAGCGAGGGCGCCGAGACGAAGCAGGTGACGGCGCCGGTGTCGCTCATCGTCACCGCCTTCGCCACGCTGGACGACGTGCGGGGCACGCTGACGCCGCAGCTCCAACCCGGCGACACGACGCTGGTGCTGGTGGACCTCGGCAACGGCAGGAACCGCCTGGGTGGCAGCATGCTGGCGCAGGTCCTGGGCCGCTTCGGCCATGAGGTGCCGGACCTGGACGAACCGGCGCAGTTGAAGGCGCTGGTGGAGGCGGTCAACGCCCTTCGCGCGCAAGGCCGCATCCTCGCCTACCACGACCGCAGCGACGGCGGCCTGTGGGCGGCGGCCTGCGAGATGGCCTTCGCCGGGCGGCAAGGCGTCAGCCTCAACGTCGACATCCTCGTCACCGAAGGCGACGGCATCGCCGACAGCCGCGCCGAGTACGGCGACTCGAAGAACTGGGCCGGGCAGGTGAGCGAGCGCCGCAACGAACTCACGCTGCGCGCGCTGTTCAACGAAGAGCCGGGCGTGCTGCTGCAGGTGCCCACCGCCGTGCGCAACGAGGTCATGGCCACGCTGCGCGAACATGGCCTCAGCCGCCACGCGCACTTCGTCGGCAAGACCAACGATCGGGGTGTGGTGGAGGTCTGGCGCGACACCAAGTGCCAGTTCAGCGCTTCGCTGCAGAGCCTGCAGCAGCAGTGGGACGAGGTGAGCTGGCGCATTGCCAGGCAGCGCGACAACCCGGCCTGCGCCGACGCCGAACACGCGGCTGCCGGCGACCCGGCCGACACCGGCCTGCACGTGGCGCTGGGCTTCGACGCTGCCGAAGACATCGCTGCGCCTTTTCTGCACCTGGCGCAGCCCAAGGTCGCCATCCTGCGCGAGCAGGGCGTGAACTCGCACGTCGAGATGAGCCGCGTGATGGCGCTCTCGGGCTTCGAGACCTTCGACGTGCACATGACCGACCTGCAGAGCGGCCGCGCGAAGCTGGCGGACTTCCGCGGCCTCGTGGCCTGCGGCGGCTTCAGCTACGGCGACACGCTGGGCGCCGGCGAGGGCTGGGCGCGCAGCATCCTCTTCAACCCGGCCTTGGCGGAAGCCTTCGCGGCCTTCTTCGGCCGCTCGGACACTTTCGGCCTGGGGGTGTGCAACGGCTGCCAGATGTTCGCGGCGCTGGCGCCCATCATCCCCGGCGCCGACGCGTGGCCGAAGTTCACGCGCAACAAGAGCGAGCAGTTCGAGGCGCGGCTGTCGCAGGTGGAGGTGCTGGAGAGCCCCAGCCTGTTCTTCAGCGGCATGGCCGGCAGCCGGCTCCCCATCGCCGTGGCGCACGGCGAGGGCTTCGCGGACTTCAGTCAGCGCGGTGATGCG
>JAEUPH010000227.1 GCA_016790395.1 Rubrivivax sp.
AGCGGCGTCACGCTCAAGGCGCTGACGCTGCGCGGCGTGCCGCCGCGTGCCCGCGACGTGCTGCGCCTGCGCGGCGCCACGGTGCAGGCCGAAGGCTTGCCCGCGCTGGAAGCCACGTTCGCTACACCCCTTGGCGACGTCGTGCTGCAATCAGCGGCATGACCGAAGAACTCTTCCGCGAAGACGCGTCGCTGCTCGAATGCCGCGCCACCGTGGTGGCCGTCGACGAGGCCGGCCTCGTGCTGGACCGCACCGTGTTCTATCCGCTGGGCGGCGGCCAGGCGGGCGACGCCGGCACGCTGACCAACGAGGCCGGCGCGGTGCTCGTGATCGCCGATGCGCGCAAGCACCAGGCACGCGCCGGCGACATCGCCCACGTGCCGGCGACAGGCGCAGACCTCTCGGCCTTCGCCCCCGGCACCCGCGTCACGGCCCGCATCGACGCCGAGCGCCGCCGCGCCCACATGCGCTTCCACACCGCCACGCACCTGCTCTGCGCGCTGGTGCCGCACCCGGTGGACGGCTGCAGCATCACGGCCGGCTACGCGCGGCTGGACTTCCACATGGCCGAGCCGCTGGACAAGGACACGCTCACTGCCGGCATTGCCCGCCTGGTGGCCGAAGCGCACCCGGTGCGCCACCGCTGGATCAGTGAAGAAGAGCTCGATGCCAACCCCGGCCTCGTGCGCAGCATGAGCGTGCAGCCGCCGCGCGGGCTGGGGCGCGTGCGCGTGCTGGAGATCGAGGGCGTGGACCTGCAGCCTTGCGGTGGCACCCACGTGGCGAACACGGCGGACGTGGGCGCGGTGATCGTCACCAAGATCGAGAAGAAGAGCGCGACGACGCGGCGGGTGGTGCTCGGCTTCGGCGGCTGAGGCTTCGAATGGCGCGGTCGCGGGGGCTTGGGTTGCCCCATTCCGCTCATGTCCTCCGGCCCGGGCTGCGCCCGGACCTCCTCCCAATACTTCGCTCCATGGGGCAACCCAAGCCCCCGCTTCGGCACCGCTCGCTGTGTTCGGGAGGTCGGCGAACCTCGGTGGTGGCAGGCCGATGGCGTTGGGTGCCGGGCGCAGCGAAGTATTAGGAGGAGCGGCCGGCGCAGCCGGTCGCGGGGGACATGAGCGGAGCCCGGCACCCGACGGCAGCGGCCCCCAGCGAGCCTTCGCGAGAAGGGGCCCGATCCGCTGGCTACACTGCGCCGCTCAAAACGACCCAGGATCCCCATGCGAAGGTTCGATCGCCACGCGGGCTGGCTCTGGCTGTTCGCGAGCGGCACGCTGCAGGCCCAGGAAGTCGACTTCATCGCGCAGCTGCGCGACGGCGGCATCGGCATCGTCGTGATCGGGGCGCTGTCGCTGCTGATGGTGGCGGTGGCCTTGGAGCGCTTCACGCACTTCCGCCGTTCGCGCGTGGCGCCCGAGGGCTTGCTGGACGCGGCGCTGCCGCTGTGGCGCGCCGGTGACTTCGAGCTACTGCAGCTGCGCCTGGCCAGCAGCGACAGCACGCTGGCACGCATGATCGGCCACCTCGTGCAGCGCCGCCACGGCGACCCCCGCGCCGCCGCCGAAGGCGCGGCCGACATCGCTTCGCTGGAGCTGCGCGCGCACCAGCAGAAGGCCTACCCGCTGGCCGTGGTGGCGACGGTGGCGCCCATCGTCGGGCTGCTGGGCACGGTGATCGGCATGATCGAGGCCTTCCACGTCATCGCCTTCTCGGGCGCTTTGGGCGACCCCGCGCTGCTGGCCGGCGGCATCTCCAAGGCCCTGGTGAACACGGCGGCGGGGCTGTCGGTGGCGCTGCCTGCGCTGGCCTTGCACCATTTCTTCAAGAGCCGCCAGCAGGCGCTGGGCCTGGTGCTGGAGCGCTGCATGCACCAGCTGCTGCATTCAGGCCCTGGCAGCGAACCCGGGAAGTGAGCTGACATGCGCATCCGCCTGGGCGAAGACGAAGAACCCGAGATCGGCCTCATCGCGCTGATCGACTGCATCTTCTTCCTGCTGATGTTCTTCATGGTGGCTACGTCCTTCAAGCAGCAGACCGAGGCCGAGAAGCGCAAGGAACTGCCGGTGGTGCTGCCCAGCTCGTCGGCGTCGCTGACGGCGGCCGGGGCGGCGGCCGAGCCGCTGGTCATCGGCGTCGACAAGGCCGGCCGCTTCTTCGTGGACGGCGCGCCGGTCGGCACCCAGGCGCTGCACGATCGGCTGCGTGCCGAAGCGCGCGCCGACCCTCACCGCCGCGTGCGCATCGACGGCGACCGCGCCTCGGCCTACCAGCACATCGTGCACGTGCTGGACCTCTGCCAGCTGGCCGGCCTGACGCACATCGCCATGCACACCCGCCGCTAGCGGTCCCATGGCCCTGCAGCACCCGCCCAGGCCGCACGACCCGCTGCTGCGGGCCCTGCGCCGGCACCCCTTCCTCATCGGCTCGGTGGCGCTGCACGCCGCCGCGTTGTGGGCGCTGTCGCAATGGCAGGACCACGCCTTCGCGAACGCCGAACTGCGCGTCAACCAGGGGCGCATCCAGGCCCACACGCAGGCCGCCGAGCAGCAGGGCGTGCGGCGTCGCATGGACAGCCTGAAGGCGATGAAGGCGCTGGCCGAGCGCATCGAACGGTCGCAGGCCGGCAGCGAAGCCACCCCCGACGAGGCGCCGCGTCCGGCGCCGGCCGCCAGCGCTGCCGCCGACCCCCAGGCGCTGCTGGCCCAGGCGCGCGAGCTGCGCGACAGCATCCAGCGCCTGGAGCAGCAGGCCCAGGCACGCCAGATGGCCGAGCTGCTGAAGCTGAGTCCCGAGGAAGCGCTGGCGAAGGTGAAGCAGCAGGCGGCCGAGGCCGCGAAGCGCGAGGCCGCCGCCGACGTGGCCACCGCCGCGGCCGGCGGCGAGCCGGTGATGCAGGCCTTGAACCGCTACGAGCAGCAGGCCCAGGAAGCGCTGGAACGCCTGCAGGCGCAGCAGGCCCGGCAACAGCAGGGCACGTCGGTTCAGCACGCGGCCGGCGCGGGACAGGGGGCTGGTGCGGGCGCCGCGGGGGGTGCGGGTGCGGGGGCCGGTGGCGGCGCGGGCATGCAGGCCGGCCGCGGGGGTGGTCAGGGCTCGGCGGGCGACGGCACGGGCGTGGGCGACGGCCGCCGCGCCGGTATCGCCGGCGAAGCGCCGCGCGTCTACGACGGCGTGCAGCGCACCCCGGCGGTGGACGACGGGCGGCTGCGCCTGGGCAGCGGCAACGCGCTGGGCGCCGGCGGTGCGTGGGCGAACCGGGTCCACGTCGACCGCTGGTACCTCATCGGCCCCTTCCACGCGCCGAACGCCGAGGCCATGAACCGCCTCTACCCGCCCGAGCAGTGGGTGGATCTGGATGGCGTTTACCTCGGCAAGGGCCGCCGCGTGCTGCGCTGGCAGTACGTCAGCTCGGCGGCGTACCCGCTGATGCCGCCCGACGAGGCCGAGCAGGCCATCTACTACGGCTATGCCGAGCTCCGCTCCGACCGCGCGCGCACGGTGTGGCTGGGCCTGGGCGCCGACGACGACGCCAAGCTCTGGCTCAACGACCGCCTGGTCTGGATCAGCGGCAACCAGCGCAAGGCCTGGTACACCGATGGCGGCGTGCAGAGCCTGAAGGAGGACATCCGCAAGCGCAACCTCATCGAGCAGCGCGTGCGCGTGACACTCCGCCCGGGGCTCAACACCGTGCTCTTCAAGCTCTACAACAACCCGCTGGACGTGTTCTTCTCGCTGGTCATCGAGCCCATGCCCGAAGGCGGCTGAGGCCGCCGGTCAGTCCAGCGCCACCAGGTTGTGCTTCAGCGCCGCCAGCACGGCCGACGTGCGGTTCTCGGCGTTGAGCTTGGCCAGGATGTTGGTGACGTGGAACTTCACCGTCGGCATGGCGATGGCCAGGCGCTCGCTGATCTCCCGGTTGGCCAGGCCGCAGGCCATCAAGGACAGCAGCTTGCGCTCGCGGGCCGTGAGGTCGGCGCCCACGGCGGCGCCCTGGGCGCGCGCGGCCATGGCGTCGGCGATGACGGGCGAGTAGACCGTCTGCCCGCGCAGCGCGGCCTGCATCGCCGTCACCAGCTCCTGCGCGGTGACGGTCTTGGGCAGCACGCAACTGGCGCCGGCGGCGTAGGCGTGGCGCAGCTCCGCGGCGTCCAGCGTGCAGGTGAGCAGCACGAAGCGCGCGGCCGGCAGCAGCTCGCGCAGCGCGGCCATGGTGGCGACGCCACCCATGCCCGGCATGGCGATGTCCATCAGCACCAGGTCGGGCTGCAGCGCCGGGGCGCGCGCCACGGCCTCCAGGCCGCTGGCGGCCTCGCCCACCCACGCGTAGCGCGGCTCGCGGGCCAGCACGGCAGCGACGCCGCAGCGGTAGATGGCGTGGTCGTCGACGACCAGGACGCGGATCGGATTCATGGTGGGGGCCTCGTGGAACGGGTGGTCGGGGGCGGTTCAGGACGGCGTGCCGGCGGACGCTTGCCAGTCGACGAGGCCGAGCATCAGCGCGGCCTGCACGAAGCGGCGCAGCTCCTGCACACCGCAGCGGGCGCGGCGGCGCAGCTCCGAAGGCGGCAGCGCCAGGGCTTGCAGGTGGTGCGCCAGCTCGATGTGGCGCGGCACGCGCGACCAGGCCTCGATCCTGGCGCCTTGGCGCCAGACCAGCGGCGTGTGCCAGCCGTCGGCCGGCGCGTTCAGCAGCGGGAAGGGTCCGGCGGCCAGGCCGATGTCCCAGGCCATGGCCTCCAGGCTGCGGCTCTCGGCCTGCTCGCCCGGCAGCGCGCCGGGCGCGAAGTGCGGCAGCTCGCGCTGCACGCGCAGCAGGCGCAGCGCGCCGGGGTCGATGCGGGTGCTGCGGCGCGCGAAGTCGATGCGCAGGTTGGCGCCGGGCCCGAAGCTGGCGTGCAGCACCGGCACCAGCGGCGAGCGCAGGCCGGCCAGCAGGTGCTCGATGACCTGGCGCTGGCTGTCGGCCAGCTCGGCGCCGGTCAGCAGCGTGTCGTCCAGCCGCGAATCGAAGCGCGAGTCGAAGCCGCTGCCGACGGCACCTGCCGTCGACGTGCCGGCGGCCCGCTCCAGCCGCTGCCGGCGCTGGCTCACCAACGGCAGCTCGCGCAGTTGTGCCACCAGGTCGGCCACGCCGGCGCGGCTGCGCAGCGTCACCATCGGCCGGCCCTCGGTGAAGGCATCGAGGATCTGCGCGGCCATGCGGTCGGCGAGGTCGGCGTCGATGAGCACGATCTCGCCGGTGGCGGCGCTGAGTTCGAGGCGCAGGTCCAGCAGGTCGCCGGCTTCGTCCAGTGCGGCCTGCACGGGCGCGAGGTCGGCGCCATAGGGCAGCACATGCTGCACGCCGATCCTGCGCGTGGCGGCCGGGGCCGGTTGCAGCCGTGCCCGCAGTGCGTTCCAGAAGGTGCTGGCCATCATCGCCTCGTCTCCATCGTGTCCGTCGAACACCCGGAAGCGTAGGCAAGCGACGCGCGGCGCGGCATCGGGGGCCGGCGCGATCGGGGCTCGGGGATCGCCCCGAGACGGGCTCAGGGATTCCCTGAGGGGGCCGGCAGCCGCAGCTCGAACACCGTGCCGCCGCCTTCGCGCGCCGTGGCCCGCAGGCTGCCGCCGTGGCGTTGCACGACGCGCTGCACGAAGAGCAGGCCCAGGCCGACGCCGCGCCGGTCACCGGCGGCCAGGCCGGCATCGCCGCGCGACAGTTCGGCCCTCTGCGCCGCGCCCAGACCGGGGCCGCGGTCGGCCACCACCAAGCCCAGCGTGCCTTGCGCGTCGATGTCGGCCTGCACCTCCACGGCGCTGCCCGCCGGGGCGTGCTTCAGCGCGTTGGAGACGAGGTTGCCGACGGCCCGTGCCACCAGGCGGCGGTCGAGCGAGAAGCGCCCGGCGTCGGCCAGCGGCTGCAGCACCACGCCCGCGGCCTCGGCCTGGGGCCGCAGGTCGACCAGGGCGTCCTCCAGCAGCGCCGACAGCGCCACGGGCTCGCGGTGCAGCGGGCCGCGCCGGGCCTGCGCGGCGCGCACGAAGTCGTCGGCCAGGGCCAGCGTGCGCTGCGCCAGCCGGCCCATCTCGGCGATCGTGTTCGCGGCCTCGCCGGCCGCGGGCTGGCCGTGCATCGCGGCCAGCAGCACGATGCTGGCGGCCGGCGAGCGCAGGTCGTGCGACACGAAGGCCAGCGCCTCCTCGCGTTCGCGCTCGGCTTCCTTCACGGGGGCGATGTCGGCCACGCTCACCACCCAGCCGGGCCCGTCGTCGAGCGTCACCGCGGCGGCGTGCAGCACGTGGTCGCCGCCGCCGGGTCCGCGTGCCTCCACCGCCAGGCCGGCGGCGCCCGGCTGCAGGGCCGCGAGCCCGGCGGCCCAGTCGCGTGGGTGGCCGGTCTCGAACTCGGCCAGCAGGCGCGGCAGGTCCAGGCCCTGGAGCTCGTCATCGTCGGGCACGTCGAAGAGCGCGGCCGCCTGCGCGTTGGCCAGGCGCACGCGGCCGTCGGCACCGGCCACCAGCATGGCCGTGGGTGCACCCGCCAGCGTGGCGGCCAGCAGGCGGCGGGCCTGCTGCGCGGCGGCGGCGCGCTCCAGGCGGCGCCAGCCCCACAGCGGGTAGGCCAGCAGGGCCGGCACGGCATAGGGCACGGGGCTGGCCCAGGTGCCGCCGTCCAGCGCCCACAGGCTGGCGCCCACGGTCAGCGCCACCGAGCCCAGCGCGAGCGCCAGCCCGGCCCGTGCGCCGAAGCGCGCGAAGGCGGCCATCAGCAGCGCCAGCGCGGCCGCCGACGCGGCGGCCACGGTGCCATCGGGCAGCGGCCGCGGCGCGTCGCCCGACTGCAGGGTGTACAGCACGTTGGCCAGCACCTCCACGCCGGGCATGGCGCGGTGGCGGGCGTTCACCGGCGTGGCCAGCGTGTCGCCCAGGCCCGGGGCCGTCATGCCGATCAGCACCAGGCGGCCGGCCAGCGCCGAGGCCGGCACGGCGCCGGTCAGCAGGTCGACATAGGACACGCGCCGCACGCTGCCGGGCGGGCCGATGAAGCGCACGGCGAACTCGCCCTCGCGGCGCCCGAAGGCGCCGCTGCCGGGTTCGCTGCGCGGCTCCAGCCGCGGGTGCAGCGGCCGGCCGGCCGCTTCCAGCAGCGCCAGCGCGAGGTGGGGCGTGCGCCGGCTGTCCGTGATGTTCCACAGGTAGGCGTGACGCAGCACGCCGTCGGCGTCCACCGCCGGTTCGCCGCCGCCCAACCGTGCGCCGCCGCGCAGCGCGGGGTCCGACGGCGCGCCGGGCATCAGCAGCACCACCGGCGCGGCGTGCGCGATGGCGCGGGCGAGCAGGCGGTCCTGCTCGGGATCGGGGTCGGGCTCGCTGAGCACGAGGTCCAGCGCGATGGCGCCCGGGCGCTGGGCCTGCGGCAGCGCGGCGATCCTCTCCAGCAGCGTGGCATGCACCGCCCGCTTCCAGGGCCAGCGGCCGATGGCCTGCAGACTGTCGTCGTCGATGGCGACGATGACGATGTCTTCCGGCGCCGCCCGCGGCGCCAGCGCCAGGCCCAGGTCGTACACCAGCCGGTCGGCACGCCAGGCCCAGCCGCCCAGGGCCAGCGCGGCGGCCAGCGTCGCCAGCAGCGCAGCGATGGCGAGCTCGTCGCGCCAGCGCCGCAGCCAGCTCTTCACGGGAAGTTCAGTTGCAGCGGCTGGCCATCGGCGCCGCCGCGAACGCAGTTGCCGCTGCCGTCGCGCAGGCAGTTCGGGGCGTCGAAGCTCTGCGGCGTGGTGTAGGGACCCATGAAGCCGTCGGGGTCGCGCGCGCGCAGCCGCACCCAGAAACGGCCGGTGCCCGGCAGCGGCAGGTCGAGCTTCGGTTCGGTGAGCTGCTTCTCCAGCACCATTCGGGCGAAGGCGGCGTCGCGCGCCACCTGGAACTCGAAGGTCTGGCCGGGCCGGCCTTCCCACGCGAAGGACACGCCGCGCTCGCCCACCTTGGGCGGCGCCGGCTGGGGCGGCAGCGGGCGCAGCTCGAAGCTGCGCGCGTCGCCCCAGGGGCCGGCGTCACCGTCGGCGCGCACGCTGCGCAGCTGCCAGTGCCAGGTGCCGGTGGGCAGGCCTTCCAGCACGGTGGTGGTGTCGCGCAGCCCGTCCAGCACGCGCAGCGGCGTGGTGAAGTCGGGCGTGGCAGCGACGCGCATGCGGTAGCTCGCGGCCTCGGCGTTGCCGGTCCAGGCGAACTCCACGCGGCTGCCGAAGGACACGGCCCGGGGTGCCGGCGCCGAAGGCAACGGCGCTTCGGGCCGGGCCTTGAGCCTGAAGCGGTGGTCGGCGTCCCGGCCTTCCAGGCCGAGGGCATCGATGCCGCGCACGCGCAGCACGTAGTCGGCATCGGGCAGATCGGCGAAGCGCAGCTCGGGGGTGGCGGTGGTGAGGTCGGCCAGCACCTTGTCGAAGGTGGTGTCGAGCGAGACCTGGGCGCGGTACTGCGCCGCGCCGGGCAGCGCCGGCAGCGCCAGGCGCACGAGGAGGCGTTCCTGCAGCACCGGCAGCGCCTTCAGCTCGGGTGCCGGCAGCAGCTTCACGGGCGGCGCCACGTCGCCGCGCGCGCCGATGACGCTGCCCAGACCCGCCGACACCGGCGTGGCCGCGCCGCCGCGCCCGCCGAAGGCAACGACCCCGCCCAGCACCTCGCCGCGTGTGACGCCGCTGTCGCCCTCGGTGGCGACGCGGAACTCGGTGCCGCGCACACCCAGCACGCCCTGGGGCGTCTCGATGCGGAAGCCGGGCTTGCCGGCCGCGGCCGGCGCGGCTTCGATCTCCACGCGGCCCCGTTCCAGCCTCGCGCCCGACTGCACGGCGTTGGCGTCGCGCACGCGACGCGACTCGCGCAGCGTGAGCCGGCTGCCCGGGCGCAGGCGCAGCAGCGTGCCGTCCACCAGACGCACGGTGGCGTGGCCATCGGCGCCGGTGCTGATGTCGCTGCCTTCGCCCACGGGCAGGCCGCCAGGGCCGCTCGCCAGCGGCCGACCGGCGCTGCGCACCTCGCCCACCACGCCCAGCACGCTGGCGGTGGCGGTCTCGGTGCGCATCAGGCGCAGCGGGATGCGCACCTCGTTGCCCACCGGGATGCGGTTGGGGTTGCGGATCTGATTGGCACGCTGCACTTCCGGCCAGCGCTTCGGGTCGACCAGGAAGCGGCGGCCCAGGCCGATGAGGGTGTCTCCGCGCACGGCGACATGCACGTAGACGGGCTCGTCGACTTCGGCCGGCTGGGCGCAGGCGCCGGCCGCGACCAGCAGCAGCGTGACCAGCAGCGGCGCCGCGCGCCGCATCAGGCGTGTTCCCCGCACCAGGCCAGCGCCAGGCGCACGAGCATGGCCGGCGAGTCTGCGCCGAGCTTGGCCTTCAGCGCCTGCTTGTGGGTCTCGATGGTCTTCACGCTGCGGTTCAGCGCATCGGCGATCTCGCGCGTGCTGCGGCCGGCCGCCACCAGGCGCAGCACCTCCACTTCGCGCGGCGAAAGTTCCGGGCTGCCGGACGCGGTGTCGCCGCGCCCGGCGGCGCGGCGCATCAGCGCGCCGGCGATGGCGGGGCTGGCGTACACGCCGCCGGCCATCACGGTGTCCACGGCCTGCAACAGCGCGCCCGCCAGCGCGGCCTTGCTGACGAAGCCGTCGGCGCCGGCGCGCAGCACCCGTTCGGCAAACAGTTCCTCGGCCATGGAGCTGAGCACCAGGATCTTCAACGCCGGGTGCTCTTCGCGCAGCCTGGGCAGGGCCTGGAGGCTGAAGTCCTCGCCGAGGCCCAGGTCCAGCAGCAACAGATCGAAAGGTGATTGCGCCAGCCGCACCCGAACCTCGTTCAGGCTGGCCGCGTCAGTGACATTCGCGCGTTCGCCCAGCAGATGGCGCACGCCGAGGCGGACGATGTCGTGATCGTCCGCCACCAGTACGCGCAAAGTGTTGGGCACCATCAACCGGGCATCAGAAAGCCAATGCCCGGGATCTTAGCGGCAGCACCTCCCAAGCCGCGACCCAGCTTGAGCCGCGGATCCGGCTCTGCCGGTCCGCCGGCGAGCTTGGGGGCTCACTGAACCCGGTAGTTGTCGTGGCAGTTCTTGCAGGTGCCGGCGGCAGCGCCGAAGGCCGCCTTGAAGGCATCCGGGCCGGCCTTGGCGGCGGCGGCCAGCTTGGCGACTTCTTCCTGCATCTTCTTGGCGCCTTCGTCGAACTTGGCGCGGTCCGACCACACGTTGGGCTTGGGCTGGCCCTTCTCGGTGCCCGAGGTGCCTTCCACGAAGCCGGCAAAGGGCAGCTTGGACAGAGAGGCCACGATCTCGGCGTTGGCGGTGGCCGAAGCGGCGTCGAAGGGCACGCGGCCTTGTGCCATGGCGCCCAGGCGGCCGAAGTGCGCGGCCATCAGCGTGAAGCCGGCCTTGCGGTACTTGACGGCGTCGTCCGGCTTCTGGAACTGGGCGGCGGCCGGCAGGGCGGTGGCGAGGGCGGCCACGGTGGCGACGGCGAGGACGAGACGTTGCATGCTTGAAAGGGCTCCTGGGATAGAGGATGGATCGTCACGGCTGCGCACAACTTGTGCGGCAGGCCGCGAGTTTACGGAGAGGTCGGCCCTTTCATTCCCTGTGGGGCCGGCGCTGCAGTCGCGGTATGGTTGCGCCCTCAGCCACTCCGCCGCCCAGACGCGATGTCCGAGCCCTCCGCCCTGTCACCCGTCCGCGTCTGGGACCTGCCGACGCGCCTGTTCCACTGGTCGCTGGCCGCCACCGTGACCGGATCGCTGGCCTGTGCCTGGACCGACGCCATGACCTGGCACGTGCGCCTGGGGTTCGTGGCGCTGATGCTGCTGGCCTTCCGGCTGCTGTGGGGCATGGTGGGCGGGCGCTGGTCGCGCTTCGCCAGCTTCGTCTACGCGCCGGCGACGCTGCTGCGCTACCTGCGCGGCCAGTCGCGGCCCGAGGAGCAGCTGGACGTGGGCCACACGCCCACCGGGGCGCTGTCGGTGTTCGGCCTGCTGCTCATCCTGGTCGTGCAGGTGGGCACCGGGCTCGTGGCCGACGACGAGATCGCCTTCATCGGCCCGCTGAACCGTTTCGTGGCCAGCGAGACGGCCCTCTCGGCGACGTCCTGGCACAAGACCTACGGGCAGTGGATCATCGTGGCGATGGTGTTGCTGCACCTGGCGGCCATCGCCTGGTACCGCCTGAAGAAGCGCATCGACCTCATCCGGCCCATGCTGGACGGCGACAAGCAGCTGCCCGCCGACACGCCGCCCAGTGCCGATGGCGGCCCCCAGCGCGTGCTGGCGCTGGTGCTGCTGCTGGTGTGCGGCGCGCTCGCCGGCTGGGTCTGGGGGCTGTCGGGCTGAAGCCGATGGACGGGCCCGAGATCCGGATCCAGCTCGTGGCCGCTGCCGCCGACGTGCCGGCCGTGCGCGACCTGTTCCGGGAGTACGCGGCTTCGCTGAACATCGACCTTTGCTTCCAGAACTTCGAGGCCGAACTCGCCGCGCTGCCCGGCGACTACGCCCCGCCGGCCGGCGCTCTGCTGCTGGCGCTGGTGGACGGTCAACCCGCCGGCTGTGGCGCGCTGCGTCCGCTGCCCGAAGCCGACTACCCCAATGCCTGCGAGATGAAGCGCCTCTTCGTGCGGCGCGCTTTCCGCCGCTTCGGCCTGGGCAGGCTGCTGGCCGAGCGGCTGATGGACCTGGCCACGCAGGCCGGCTACAGCGCCATGCTGCTGGACACGCTGGACGACATGGAAGCCGCGCGCGGCCTGTACGCGACGCTGGGCTTCGAGGAAATCCCGCCCTACTACTTCAACCCGATACCCGGCGCCCACTACCTCAAGGCCGACCTGGACGCGCCGGGCACGCGCTGGTAAGCACCACGGCAAAGTCGGCCCCGGGCTGCGGCATCATCCGGGCATGAGCATGAACCTTGAACTGCGCGCCGGCGGACTCCGACTGGCCCTGCGTCCCGACCTCGGCGCTGCCGTCGCCGGCCTGTGGCTGGGCGACGTGGCGGTGCTGCGCAGCACCGAAGCAGCCGATCTCACGAGCTCGCGCCTGTCGGGCTGCTACCCGCTGGTGCCGTACTCCGGCCGCCTGGGCTACCGCCGCTTCCGCTGGCACGGCCAGGACCACACCACGCAGCCCAACTTCGACGACAACCCGCACTCGGTGCACGGCGTGGCCTGGCAGCGCGCCTGGGAGGTGACGTCCCGTTCCGCCACCGAGGCCGAACTCGCCTACCGCCACGCCGCCGACGCCCACTGGCCCTTCGCGTTCACGCTGCGCCAGCGTTTCGTGCTCACGCCCGACGCGCTGGAGATGCACCTGGCCTTCACCAACGAGGCCGCCGAACGCGCGCCGGTGGGCCTGGGCTGGCACCCCTACTTCCCCAAGCGGGCGCGCAGCCGCCTGCACATCGAGCTGACCGACCGCTGGGACAACGACCCCAGCGGCCTGCCGGTGAACCGCCACCCGCAGCCCGGCATCGACGGCGACGTGGCGCACCTGGCCTTCGACAACTGCTTCGAGGGCTGGAAGGGCGCGGCGCGCCTGCGCGACGAGAAGCTGTCGATGCGCATCACCTCCTCGCTGCCCTACCTGGTGGTCTTCACGCCCGAGACCAAGCCCTATTACTGCGTGGAGCCCGTCAGCCACGTCAGCAACGCCATCCACATGTCCGACCCGGCCGCCCACGGCCTGCGCGACCTGGCGCCGGGGGCCACCTTCGACGCCTGGATGAAGCTCGAGGTGGCGCCGGCGTGAGCGCGGCCTGGCAGCCGCTGCCGGTGGAGCCTTCCCTGCTGGGCGAGTCGCCCTTCTGGCACCCCGACGAAGCGGCGCTCTACTGGTGCGACATCCCCGGCCGCAAGCTCAATCGCTTCGTCCCGGCCAGCGGCGCCCACGCCCAGTGGTCCTTCGACAGCGAACCGGGCAGCATCGCGCCGCTGCCCGGCGGTGACCTGCTGGTGGCCTTCCGCGACGGGCTGCATCGCTTCTCGCCGGCCAGCGGCGAGCGCACGCGCCTGGCGCCGCCGCCCTACGACGCGCGCGAGCAGCGTTTCAACGACGGCAAGGCCGACCCGCAGGGCCGCTTCTGGGTCGGCACCATCCACGAACGCCGGCAGCCCCAGGCGTCGCTCTACCGCTTCGGCAGCGGGCGGATGGATCGCGTGGCCGGCGACATCGCCAACAGCAACGGCCTGGGTTTCAGCCCCGACGGCCGCACGCTGTACTGGGCCGACACGGCGGGCCACCGCGTGCTCGCGTTCGACCTGTCAGCGGCCGACGGCTCGCTCTCGCGCCGCCGTACCTTCGCGGAGTTCCCGCCCAAGCCGGCGAACGGCGACCTCGGCGCCTATGGCGGCCGCCCTGACGGTGCCGCCGTGGACGCCGAGGGCGCCTACTGGTGCGCCATGTACGAAGGCAGCCGGCTGCTGCGCTTCGCGCCCGACGGCGCGCTGCTGGCCGAACTGCCGCTGCCGGCGCGCTGCCCCACCATGCCCTGCTTCGGTGGCCCTGACCTGCGCACGCTGTACGTCACCACGGCGCGCGACAAGCGCCCGGCGGAAGAACTGGCCGCGCTGCCCTGGAGCGGCCGCGTGCTGACGCTGCGCGTGGACGTGCCGGGGCTGCCGGTGAACTTCGCACGGGGCTGAGCGCACGATGAGCCCGACGCCGCTGCCGCGCGAGGACCTGCTGGCGCGGCTGGGCGCCGGCAGCGAGTGGGACCTGGCCGTCATCGGTGGCGGCGCCACCGGGCTGGGCATCGCGCTGGACGCCGCCCTGCGCGGCTTCGCGGTGCTGCTGGTGGAGGCCCTGGACTTCGCCTCGGGCACCTCCTCGCGCGCCACCAAACTGGCGCACGGCGGCGTGCGCTACCTGGCGCAGGGCGACATCGGCCTCGTGCGCGAGGCACTGCGCGAACGCGGCGCCATGCTGAACAACGCGCCCCACCTCGCGCAACGGCTGGGCTTCGTGATGCCCGGCTACCACTGGTGGGAGCGTGGCTTCTACGGTGTCGGACTGAAGATGTACGACGCGCTGGCCGGCTCGCAGGGATTGGGCGGCACGCAGTGGCTGGGGACGGCGCGCACGCTGGCCCTGCTGCCGGGCGCGCGCCCCGGTGGCCTGTGGGGCGGCGTGCGCTACTGGGACGGTCAATTCGACGATGCCCGCTTCGCCGTGGCACTGGCGCGCACGGCGGCGGCCCAGGGCGCGCTGCTGCTGAACCATGCCGAAGCCACCGGACTGGTGCTGGAGCGCGGGCAGGTGCGCGGCCTCACCGTGCGCGACACGGAAACCGGCCTCGCCGTCACCGTGGCCGCCCGCTGCGTCATCAACGCCACCGGCGTGTGGGTGGACGCCGTGCGCGCCATGGACCGCGAGCCCGGGGCGCCCGAGCGCCCGCCGCTGGTGGCGCCCAGCCAAGGCGTGCACCTGGTGGTGGACCGTGCCTTCATGCCGGGCGACCACGCGTTGCTGATTCCCAAGACGGCCGACGGCCGCGTGCTCTTTGCCGTGCCCTGGCTGGGCAAGACGATTCTCGGCACCACCGACACGCCGCGTGGCGACCTGGCACGCGAGCCCGTGCCTTTCGCCGAGGAGGTGGAGTTCATCCTGCGCGAGGCCGGCCGCGTGCTCAGGCGCGCGCCGCGGCGCGAGGACGTGCGCTCGGTGTGGGTGGGCCTGCGCCCGCTCGTCAAGGCCTCGGGCGCCGAGCTGGGCAACACCAAGGCCCTGTCGCGCGAGCACACGGTGCTGGTGGGCGCCTCGGGCCTGGTCACGGTGACCGGCGGCAAGTGGACGACCTACCGCGCCATGGCCGAGGACGTGCTGGAGCGCGCCATGTCGCGCGGCCTGCTGCCGCGCAGGCCGGGCGGTGTGACCACACGGCTGCCGCTGGTGGGCGCCGCCCCCGGCCGCCCGCTGGCCGAGCCTCCGGGCGAGCACCTCTACGGCAGCGAGGCCGCGGCCTTGCGGGC
>JAEUPH010000230.1 GCA_016790395.1 Rubrivivax sp.
ATCCAGGACGACAACATGCAGAAGATGGTGGACGAAGCGCGCGGCAAGGGCGCGCAGGTGGTGGTGGTGCTGTCGCACAACGGCATGGACGTGGACATCAAGATGGCCAGCCGCGTGCGCGGCATCGACGCCATCCTGGGCGGCCACACGCACGACGGCATGCCGGTGCCGGTGCCGGTGAAGAACGCCGGCGGCACCACGCTGGTCACCAACGCCGGCAGCAACAGCAAGTTCCTGGGCGTGCTGGACTTCGACGTGAAGGGCGGCAAGGTGGCCGACTTCCGCTACCGACTGCTGCCCGTGTTCGCCAACCAGATCAAGCCCGACGCCGAGATGGCGGCCCTCATCAAGAAGATCCGCGCTCCCTATGCCGCCAAGCTGTCCGAGGTGCTGGCCGTGACCGACGGCACGCTGTACCGCCGCGGCAACTTCAACGGCAGCTGGGACCAATTGGTCTGCGACGCGCTGATCGACGTGCAGGGTGCCGACATCGCCTTCAGCCCCGGCTTCCGCTGGGGCACCAGCCTGCTGCCCGGCGAGGCCATCACGCGCGAGCTGATGATGGACCAGCTGGCCACCACCTACTCCTACGCCACGCTCACGCCCATGAGCGGCGAGACGATCAAGACCATCCTCGAAGACGTGGCCGACAACCTCTTCAACCCCGACCCGTACTACCAGCAGGGCGGCGACATGGTGCGCGTGGGCGGGCTCAGCTACGCCATCGAGCCCGGCGCGAAGATGGGCTCGCGCATCACCGACATGAAGCTCGGCGGCAAGGCCATCGAGGCCGGCAAGACCTACAAGGTGGCCGGCTGGGCGCCGGTGGCCGAAGAGGCCCGCACGGCGCCCGGGGTCAAGCCGGTGTGGGACGTCGTCGAGACCTGGCTCAAGGCCCAGGGCGGGCGCGTCAAGCCGCGCCGCATCAACACGCCGCGCCTCATCGGCGTGCAGGGCAACCCCGGCATCTTCGGCGCCTGACCCACCCCACCCCAAGAGGAGACCGGCCATGATGTTCAAGCGCTTGCTCGCGAGCTTCCTGCTCCTGTTCGCTGCCGGTGCCGCGCTGGCGCAGGACCGCGTGGTCTACCACTTCGACAACGCCGCCGCGCAGGGCCTCAAGGGCCTGCGCAACATGCGCAACCACCTGGACACCGACCCCGCGGCCAAGCTCACCGCCGTGGCGCATGCCGAGGGCATCGACATGCTGATGGAAGGCGCCAAGGCGGCCAATGGCACCGAGTACGCCGCCCTGGTGTCGGCGCTGAAGGCGCGCGGCGTGGTGTTCGAGATCTGCGAGATCACGCTGAAGAACCGCAACCTGAAGAAGGAGCAGTTCATCCAGGAGGCGGAGTTCACGCCTTCGGGCGTGGTGCGCATCGCGAAGCTGCAGGTGCAGGGCTTCGCCTACATCAAGCCATGAATGGGCCCACCCCCGGAGCGGCCGCAGGCCGCTCCCCCTCAAGGGGGCGCCGCTGGCGGCCCGGCGGAGCCGGTTCCGCGGCGGCCGCTTGATCGGAGCCTCTGTCCGTGCTCGAGTCTCTGGTCGAACGCCTGGGTGAAAGCGGCCTGCTGGCTGCTGGCGCCCTGCTGCTGGGCATGCTGTTCGGTTTCATGGCGCAGCGCTCGCGCTTCTGCCTGCGTTCGGCCGTCATCGAGTTCGCGCGCAACCGCGGCGGCGGCAAGCTCACGGTGTGGCTCTTCGCCTTTGCCACCGCCGTGGGCGTGACGCAGGCGCTGGCGCTGGCCGGGCTCTTCGACGCTGGCAACGCGCGCCAGATCTCGGCGCGCGGCAGTCTCTCGGGGGCGGCCGTGGGCGGCGCGCTGTTCGGCGTGGGCATGGTGCTGGCGCGCGGCTGCGCCAGCCGGCTGTTGGTGCTGGCGGCCCAGGGCAACCTGCGCGCCGTGCTGTCGGGCCTGGTGTTCGCGGTGGCGGCACAGTCGGCGCTGGGCGGCGCGCTGTCGCCGCTGCGCGTGGCCATCGCCGAGTGGTGGACCATCGACGGCGGCGGGGCACGCGACCTCATCGCCCGCACCGGCATCGGCCACGGCGGCGCGCTGCTGTTCGCCGGTGCCTGGCTCGCCGCGGCCGTGGTGTGGGCACGGCGCCAGAAAGTGCCCGCCTGGGGCTGGGCCGGCGCCGTGGGCGTGGGATTGGCGGTGGCGGCGGCCTGGTGGTTCACCTACGCCACTTCCAAGGTCGCTTTCGACCCGCATCCGATCCAGTCGCTCAGCTTCGCCGGCCCCTCGGCCGAAGTGCTGTCGCGCGTGCTCTTCGTCACCGACCGGCCGTGGACTTTCGACATCGGCCTCGTGCCCGGCGTGTTCATCGGCTCCTTCCTGGCCGCCTGGCTCTTCGGCGAGTTGAAGCTCGAAGGCTTCGAGGGCGGCGCCAGCATGAGGCGCTACCTGATCGGCGCCTTGCTGATGGGCTTCGGCGGCATGCTGGCCGGCGGTTGCGCCGTGGGCGCGGGCCTGTCCGGCGCTTCGGTGTTCACGGCCACGGCCTGGGTGACGCTGTGCACCATGTGGGCCGCTGCCGCCCTGACCGACCGCCTGGTCGACCGCCAGACCGTCCACGCCCCCGACCAGCCCGTGCCGGGCCCGACGCTCGGCCACATCATCTCCACCACCCGATTCCGATGAACAAGCTCCTGCTCCTGGCCTGGCTCGGCGCCACGATCGCGCCGCTGGCATCGCATGCGGCCGAGGCCGCCCTGGTGGCGCGCGGCGAAGAACTCGTGCAGGCCAAGTGCTTCATCTGCCACGGCGCCAACGGCGAGAGTTCCAGCCCCGTCTTCCCGCGGCTGGCGGGCCAGCACGCCGGCTACCTGGCGCGCCAGCTCGCCGACTACCAGAGCGGCCGCCGCAAGAGCAGCACCATGCAGCCCATGGTGGAAGACCTGAAGCCCGAGGACTTCAAGGCCCTGGGCGCCTACTTCGAAACGCAGCCGGTGCAGGCCCACCCCGTGGCCGACAGCGAGCTGGCGCAGGTCGGCCGCTTCATCTTCCTCCGCGGCAACCCCTACAGCGGCGTGGCGGCCTGCGCCGGCTGTCACGGGCCGCAGGGCGGCGGCACGGCCACGCTGCCGCGGCTGGCCGGCCAGCATGCGCAGTACACCGAGAACCAGCTCAAGGCCTTCGACAAGCGCGAGCGCACCAACGACAACGCGGTGATGCACACCATCGCCACCAAGCTGTCGGAGCTGGAAACCAAGGCCGTGGCGGCCTACATCAGCGGCTTGCGCTGACCACCGGGCGCCGGCCATTGAGCCGGCGAATCGCGCGCTTCGTCGCATGGGGGGTGCCCTTGGCCCCGGCTCCCTGTCAGGATTCGCCCCCATCAAGCCCCGGGGTGCCGCCTTCGCTCGCGCCCCGCGATGGTGCCGAATCAGGAGAGCCCCCCATGGAAGCCACCGCCGACGCCCGCGAGCCCACGCCCGCCCCCGAACCGCCGCCGGTGCCCTTCGTGCCCATCGCCGAGAACCAGCGCATCGAGGCGCTGGACGTCGTGCGTGGCTTCGCGCTGCTGGGCATCTTCCTGATGAACATCGAGGGCTTCAACCGCTACTTCGGCGACATCTTCGGCCGCGGCATTCCGCTCGAAGCCAAGGGCCTGGACTGGGCGGCCACCTTCTTCGTCAACTACTTCGTGCAGGGGAAGTTCTGGACGATCTTCTCCACGCTCTTCGGCATGGGCTTCGCCGTGATGCTGGTGCGCGCCGAGAAGGCGGGGCGGCCCTTCGTGAAGGTCTACCTGCGGCGCATCCTGGCGCTGGCGGTGTTCGGCGCCTGCCACTACATCTTCATCTGGGACGGCGACATCCTCTTCAGCTACGCCGTGGCGGCGCTGATGCTGATGATGGTGCTCTACGCGCGGCCGCGGCTGTTCGTGGCCGTCATCGCGGTCAGTGTCGCGCTGGGCTTCCTGGCCGAGCCCTTCTTCGGCGTGGCCGGCGGCCTGGCGGCGGTGGGCCTGGTGGCGCTGTACCTGCGCAGCGAGAAGCGGCTGAAGTTCAAGGGCCTGTCGCTGCCGATCTTCTCGCTGATCCTGCTCGTCGTCGGCACGCTGGTCAGCATCGGTGCCGTGGTCTTCTGGCTGCTGCCCGACGGCCCCACCGAGCCGCGCCTGCCGATGACGGTGTTCGGCCCGCTGCTGTTCATCACCGGCTGGCTGTCCTGGAAGTACCACGAGCCGGTGGAGAAGCGCTCGCTGCGTCTGGCGGTGAGCCTGTACGTCTTCGCCGGCGTCTCGATGACGGCCGGTGCCCTGGTGCAGCACTTCAGCCCCGACCCCCTGGTCACGCTGACCGCCGAGGCCAAGAAGGAAGCCGCGGAAAAGGCCGCTGCACCGGCCGCAGCCCAGCCTGCGCCCGTCGTGAAGGCGGCCGACAAGGGCGCCTCGGCGGCGAAGGCCGCGGACAAGCCCAAGAAGAGCAAGGCCCAGCGCGCCGAGGAGATGAAGGCCGAGCGCGAGAAGCGCAAGCTCGAGCGCGAGACCGAGCGTGCCGAGGAGCTGAAGCTGTTGACCAAGGGCAGCTACGCCCAGATCGTCGAGTACCGCGGCGGCCGCTTCCCGGAGAAGGTGGCCGGCGACTTCGGCTTCGGCGTCGTGCTCACCGGCATGTTCCTGCTGGGCATGTGGTTCGTGCGCTCGGGCGTGATGGAGAACACGGCGGCGCACCTGCCGCTGTTCCGCCGGCTCGCGGTGGTGGGCATCTCGCTGGGCGTGGGGCTGAGCTTGGCCAGCGCGTCCATCGCCGTGTCTCACGTGCCGGGCGATCGCTACGACGGCTGGGGCATCGCCGGCGGCCTGCACATGCTGGGCAACCTGCCGGCCTGCGTGGGCTACATCAGCCTGGTGGTGCTGATGCTGCACAGCCGTGGGCCGCTGTCGCGCATCGGCGTGCTGGCGCCGATGGGTCGCATGGCGCTGACGAACTACCTCATGCAGTCCGTCATCTGCGGCCTGTACTTCTACGGCTACGGCCTGGGCCACTTCGGCATCGGGCGCGCGGCGCAGTTCGTGTTCGTGGCGGTGGTCTTCCTGGCGCAGCTGGCCTTCAGCCACTGGTGGCTGGCGCGCTTCCGCTACGGGCCGATGGAATGGCTGTGGCGTGGCTTCACTTACCGGCAGGTGCCGCCGCTGCGGCTCGCGCCGGCCGGCACGCCGACGCCGGCGCCTGCGGCCTGAACCGGGTGGCGGCGGCTACTTCGCTGCCGGCACCAGCTCGATGCGGCGCACCGCCGCCGCCTCGACTTTGGGCCGCGTGTACAGCAGCGGGAAGTACTCGCCCTTCAGCCACATCGGCGCCAGGTCGCGGTAGTGCGGGCTGGCCGGGTCGCCCGACTGGCCCGGCGTGTTCATGGCCCGCGAGTTGTCCCAGTCACCCACGTCGATGACGACGCGGAACGAGGCGCCGCCGATCTGACGGAAGTCGCTCGGGTCGTAGCTGGAGATGTTGACGCTGTCGCTGCCGCCCTGCTTGGGGAAGGGCCCGACGTTCAGCCGCGCCTTGGTGGCCGGGTCGGCGGCATTGGCCAGCGGGTGGGCCAAGATCGTGTGGTGCAGCTTGTCCCAGCGCCAGGCGGCGGGGTCGGGACCGCCGAGCTGCTGCATCTCGGCCCAGGCGGCGGCCAGGCTCTTGTCGACGATCTCGTCGCGGCGCGCCGAGGCGTCGCCCAGCAGCGGCGGGCCGGGCCTTTCCATCAGTTCGAGCAGCCATTCGGTGTCGGCCGTGCGCAGCAGCTGCGCCGCCGCGGGCGAGGCCAGCGCATCCTTCAGCGCCGGCCCCAGATGGCGTGAGAACCACAGCTCGAACAAGGCTGCCGGCGCCGAGCCGCCGCTGACCTGCAGGTCCCACGCGGCCAGCAGCCGCGCGGCGGACTGCGCGCGCGCGTCGTTCAGCTTCGCTCCGCGCAGCACGGCCTGCAGGCGGCGCGCCGTCACCGACAGCAGGTCGGTCTGCAGCCGCATCGAATCCTCGATGCCCAGCTTGGGCGTGGCCTTCAGCACTTCGGCGATGCGCTGCCAGCGCGTGGCTGGCGGCCACTCGAAGCCGAGCTTGCGCTCCTTGACCGGGTAGCCCTCCGGGTAGTTCTGCTCGTTGGCCGAGGCCAGCCAGCCACTGGCCGGGTTGAAGGCCCAGGGCAGCTGGTCACCCGTCCAGAAGCCGGCCCATTCGTAGCGGCCGTCGCCGGGGACGGGCAGCAGGCCGTCCCAGTTCGGACGCTTGGGCGCCAGCCCGCCAGTGACCCAGCCGATGTTGCCGGCGGCGTCGGCATAGAGCTGGTTTTCGCTGGGCGCGCCCCACCTGGCCATCGCGCGCTTGAACTCGGCGAAGTTGCGCGCGTGCATGTAGTCGATGCTGCCGAAGTAGGGCGCCATGCCGGGCTCCGTCCAGCCGGTGCGCACGGCGTAGGCGCGGTTCTGCCGGCGGTCCACGTGGACCACGGGGCCGTGGCGCGTGAACAGCAGTTCGACCGGCACGGGTTCGCCGCCGCGCACGGGGATGGATTCGTTGACCACCTTCATCTTCTCCCAGCCGCCGCGGTAGCGGAACTCGCGCGGGCGCTCGGGGTGCGTCTCGTAGACGTAGAGGTCTTCCTGGTCGGTGCCGAAGATGGTGAGGCCGAAGGCAATGCTGCCGTTGTGGCCGATGGAGACCCCCGGCAGCGCCGGCTCGCCGCCGCCGATGACATTCAGGCCCGGCGCGTTCAGGTGCACGATGTAGCGCAGCGAAGGCGCGGCCAGGCTGCGGTGCGGGTCGCTGGCCAGGATGGGCCGACCGGTGGCCGAGCGCGCGGGCGCCACCACCCAGGCGTTGCTGCCTTCCGGGGCCACGGGCTCGTCCAGCCACGCCAGCCTCGGGGCTTCGGCGTCCACCGCGCTGCGGCGCTGCTCGCGGCCGGACACCAGCACGCCCTGCGTGGCCAGCTGGTAGGTGCGCAGCACTTCGAGCGGTAGGCAGGGGTCCAGGCCTTCGGGGATGCGCGTTTCCCAGCGCGGCGACAGCCGGATGCGCAGCTCGTCGGCTTTCAGGCTGGCGCGGCAGGTGACGAGGGCGCGCGAGAACTCCGAGCCGACGTTGCGCGTGAGCCCGTGGCTGCGGATGCGCACCACGTCCTCGGGCTGCCACTTCTCGGGCGCATAGCCGAAGTAGCCGAACTCGAAGGGCAGTCTGGACGGGTCGCGCGTGGCGAGGTCGATGTAGGCATTGATGCCGGCCACGAAGCGCGTGGCGATGCGCTGCGCCCCGGGGCCGTAGCTCTGCCACTCGCGCGCCATGTCGCCGCGGTAGAGGAACAGGCGCGCTGCGCGGTCCTGCTCGACGAAGTTGCCGCCGAAGACCGAGGCCAGCCGGCCCAGGCCGCGGCGGCGCCAGAGGTCGATCTGGAACAGCCGGTCGCGCGCGGCGTTGAAGCCCTGCACGAAGAAGGCGTCGTCGGCGTTGGCGGCGTAGATGTGCGGCACGCCCCAGCGGTCGACGAGGATCTGCGCCGGCGCGGCCAGGCCCGGCAGCGGTATGGGCTGGGCAGCGGCCGCCGAGGCGGCCAGGCAGGCGGTGAGGACCAGGTGGCGGCGGCGCGGCATCGCCACCCAGCATAGCCGAGCGCTACACCGCCAGCATGTCGCCCCAGATGTTCTGCGCCCACGACAGGGCGTAGCGGCCCTCGATCTGGTTGGCCCCCGCCGAAACGCCGCCCGAGCCCGGCACGGTCTTGAAGGTCTTCTCGGCGGCGTCGTACTGGTGCACCGAGGCGACATGGATGACGTCGCGGGCGGTGACGAAGCTGTAGCAGGTGTTCATCACCACCGGCGTGGTGTTGACGGCTTCGCCCTTGAGCAGCTGGATGATTGCCGCCGCCGCCACCTTGGCGTGCTGGTTGGCCATGTGCCCCGACTTGGGCATCAGAGGCGCCGAGAACACGGCGTCACCCAGCACGTGCACGCCCGGCACGGCGGTGGACTCCATGGTCATCCAGTTCACGCCGGCCCAGCGGTTGTTGATGTTCACGAGCCCGGCCGTGCGCGCCAGGTCGCCCGCTCGCTGCGGTGGCACCACGTTCAGCACGTCGGCGCGCACGTCCTCGAACTCCAGCTTGGCCAGCGTGCCCGAGACCTCCTTCAGCTCGGCGTTCGGGCGGTACTCGACGATGCCTTCGTAGTGCTGCTTGAAGGCGCGTTCGAAGAGCGCCTTCTTCGACTGGATTTCGGGGTTGGCGTCCAGCACCAGCACCTTGCTCTTCGGCTTGGCCGTCTTGAAGTAGCTGGCCACCATGCAGGCGCGCTCGTAGGGCCCGGGCGGGCAGCGGTAGGGCACCTTGGGGATGCTCAATGCGTAGACGCCGCCGTCGCGCATGGCCTCCAGCTGGGCGCGCAGCGCCAGCGTCTGCGGGCCGGCCTTCCACGCATGCGTCACCGTGCCGCGGTCCACGGCCGCGGCCAGGCCGCCGACCTGGTCGAACATGAAGTCCACGCCCGGCGAGACGATGAGCCGGTCGTAAGGCAGCTCGGTGCCGCCGGCCAGCCGGACCTTCTTCGCCGCCGCGTCGATGGCCGTGACCTCGCCCTGCACCACCTTCACGCCGGCGCCGCGCAGGCCGTCGTAGGACAGCGTCACGTCGGCCAGGGTCTTGTGGCCGCCGACCACCAGGTTGCTGATGGGGCAGGAGACGAACTGCGTGTTGCGCTCGACCAGCGTCACGTCGACGTTGCCGCCCCACAGGCGCAGGTAGCGCGCCGCCGTGGCGCCGCCGAAGCCGCCGCCGACGACGACCACGCGGCCGATCGACGGGCCGCTGCCTGGTGCGGTGCTCGCGCAGCCGACCAGCGACAGGCCCCCGGCGGCCAGGCTGGCGCCCAGGAGATGACGGCGGCTCAGGCCGCTGCGGATGTCGTGCTTGTTGTTCATGCTGGTGCCCCTCACTTGGCCGCCGGCAGCGCGGCGTAGTAGCCCGCGATGAGGCGGATCTGGTCGTCGGTGTAGCCCTTGGCGATCTGGTGCATGATGGTTGCGGGCTGGGCGCCGCTCTTGAAGTCGGCCAGCATCGCCGTGATCTTGCCGGCGCTCACGCCGGCCAGCGGTTTCATGTCGCCGCGCGCCACGCCGTTGGTGCCGTGGCAGTTGGCGCAGGTGGCGGCCAGGTTGCGGGCCAGCATCGCCTCCTGCGGCGAAAGCTGCTGGGCCTGGGCCGACGCGGCGGCGCCAACGACGGCGGCCAGGGCGGCGAGTTTCTGGAAGCGGGGCATCTTGTCTCCTGCGGTAGGGCGGGTCGGCGAGGGTCGCCTGTCGTGGTTGACCCTGAGTGCGTCGGGGTGAAGTGTGTCTAATATTCGTCCATCCGGAATTAATGCATTCCCTATGTTCCACGCCTCCTGCCGCAGCCTTGCCGGCCTCGTCCTTGCGCTCGGCGTCGCCACGGGGGCGCTGGCGGCCCCGGCTTTCGAAGGCCCGAAGGCTCTGCCGGCGGCCGAAGGTGTCTGGTACTTCCAGGGGGCGGCGGCGCTGGGCACGCCGGCCAACCGCAACTTCATCTCCAACGCGGGCTTCGTGGTCACGCCGGACGGCGTCGTGGTCGTCGACGCGCTGGGCTCGCCGGCGCTGGCGCAGGCAGCGCTGGCCGAGATCCGCCGCATCACCCCGCTGCCGGTGCGCTACGTGGTCGTCACGCACTACCACGCCGACCACATCTACGGCCTGCAGGTGTACCAGGCGGCCGGCGCCCGGATCGTCGGCCATGGCGCGGCGCGCGAGTACCTGAACTCCGAGTCCGCACAGTTGCGCCTGCAGGCCAGCCGCAGTGAACTGGCGCCCTGGGTGGATGCCGACACGCGCCTCGTGCCCGCCGACCGCTGGGTGGGCAGCGGTGACACCGTGCTGACGCTCGGCGGCGAAGACATCGTCCTGCGCCCCGTGGGCCCGGCGCATACGCCCGAGGATCTGGTGGTATGGCTGCCCCGCCGCGGCGTGATGTTCTCCGGCGACCTGTTCTTCCGCGGCCGCATTCCCTTCGTTGGCCAGGCCGACAGCCGGCGCTGGATCGCCTCGCTGGACCGGCTGATCGAGGTGCGGCCCTCGCTGGTGGTGCCCGGCCACGGCCCGCTGTCCCGCGAGCCCATGGCCGACCTCGTGCTGACGCGCGACTACCTGCGCCACCTGCGCCGCAGCATGGGTGCGGCGGCGCGCAACCTGGAGCCCTTCGACGAGGCCTACGCCCGCACCGACTGGTCGCGCTTCGAGGCCTTGCCGCTGTTCAAGGCGGCCAACCGCATGAACGCCTACAACACCTACCTGCTGATGGAGCAGGCCGGCGGCGAGGCTTCATCCGAAGATGCGGATAAATAGAATGCCGCCATCCCCCGCCCCGGAACCCGCCATGGACGACACCAGCCCGCAGGACCGCGTCTTCGAATCCGCCGCCGAGCTGTTCTCCGTGCTGGCCACGCCGATCCGGCTGAAGATCATCAGCGCCGTGTGTCAGCAGGAGCGCAACGTGTCGGAGCTGCTGTCGATGATCGACACCACGCAGCCCAACATGTCGCAGCACCTGGCCACGCTGTACCGCAGCGGTGTGCTGGCCAAGCGCCGCGACGGCACGCAGATCTACTACCGGCTGCAGAGCGAGCGCGTGGCCACGCTGTGCCGCGCGGTGTGCACGCAGGTGGCGATCGAGCTGGATGGCGGGGACGAGGTCGAAGAGGCCGATCGCCTGGTGCCCCTGCAGCACCGCTGAAGGGCAGGGACAATCCCGGCTTCGAATCCCGCCGGAAGTCCCATGCCCGCCCTCGACGCCACTGCCCTGGCCCAGGCCTTCACCGCCGCCCGCACCTTCAACCGCTTCCGGCCCGAGCCCGTCAGCGACGACACGCTGGCGGCGCTGTACGACCTGCTGAAGTGGGGCCCGACCTCGATGAACTGCCAGCCGGCCCGCTACGTCTTCCTGCGCAGCGAGGCCGCCAAGCAGCGGCTCAAGCCGGCGCTGTCGCCGGGCAACGCCGAGAAGACCATGGCCGCGCCGGTGGTGGCCATCGTGGCCATCGACACGCAGTTCCACGAGCACCTGCCGACGCAGTTTCCGGCCTACGACGCACGGCCGATGTTCGCCGGCAACCCGGCCCTGGCCGAGACCACGGCCTTTCGCAACGGCACGCTGCAGGGCGCCTACCTGATCCTCGCGGCGCGCATGCTGGGGCTGGACTGCGGCCCGATGAGCGGCTTCGACGCCGCCAGGGCCAACGCCGAGTTCTTCCCGGACGGCCGCTTCAAGGCCAACTTCCTGGTCAATCTGGGCTACGGCGACCCGGCGGGCAACCACCCGCGCGGCCCGCGCCTGCCTTTCGGGACGGCGGCGCAGATCCTCTGAGCCAGCGTGAACTCTGAGCAGGCCGCGTCGGCAGCCGGCTGACAGAATCCCCGGTTTGGCTGCGCTGCACACCTGACGCATGAAGATCCTGCTCACCGGCGCCGCCGGTTTCATCGGCATGACCACCACGCTGCGCCTGCTGGCGCGGGGCGACGAGGTCGTGGGCCTGGACAACCTCAACGACTACTACGAGGTCAGCCTGAAGATGGCGCGGCTGGCCCGGCTGA
The DNA here is from genome assembly GCA_016790395.1 of Rubrivivax sp. Classification (GTDB taxonomy): domain Bacteria; phylum Pseudomonadota; class Gammaproteobacteria; order Burkholderiales; family Burkholderiaceae_C; genus Rubrivivax. Next base: position 11,595 of record JAEUPH010000230.1, read on the forward strand.
CGCCGCACGCCAACTTCCGCTTCGTGCAGATGGACGTGGCCGACCGCCCCGGCATCGAGAAGCTCTTCGCCGAAGAGCGCTTCGACCGCGTCATCCATCTCGCGGCACAGGCCGGCGTGCGCTATTCGCTGAAGAACCCGCACGCCTACATCGACAGCAACATCGTCGGCTTCATGAACATCCTGGAGGGCTGCCGCCACAGCGGCGTGCAGCACCTCGTCTACGCGTCCAGCAGCAGCGTCTACGGCGGCAACACCAAGATGCCGTTCTCGGAGCACGACAGCGTCGACCACCCCGTCAGCATGTACGCGGCCACCAAGAAGGCCAACGAGCTGATGGCGCACACCTACAGCCACCTCTTCGGCCTGCCCACCACGGGCCTGCGCTTCTTCACGGTGTACGGGCCCTGGGGCCGGCCGGACATGGCGCTGTTCCTGTTCACCAAGGCCATCCTGGAAGGCCGGGCCATCGACGTGTTCAACCACGGCAACATGCAGCGCGACTTCACCTTCGTCGACGACATCGTCGAAGGCGTGATCCGCGTCATGGACCGCACGGCCGCGCCCAACCCGGCCTACGTGAGCGACACGCCCGACCCCGGCACCAGCAACGCGCCCTACCGCGTGTTCAACATCGGCAACCACAACCCTGTGCAGCTGCTGGACTACATCGGCTGCATCGAGGACGCGCTGGGCATGAAGGCCACCAAGAACCTGCTGCCGCTGCAGGACGGCGACGTGCCCGCCACCTACGCCGACGTCGATGCGTTGCAGGAGTGGGTGGGCTTCGCGCCGGCCACCGACATCCGCACCGGCATCGGCCGCTTCGTCGCCTGGTACCGCGAGTACTACAAGGTCTGACTGAAGCCCCCGAGCCCTCTTCGTTCGCTACCCGCCGAGGGGGCGCTCAGGTCCTTCGGAACGGCCGGGCGGACCTGAGGCCGCAGGCTCAGCGCACTTCGCGCATCAGCTCCAGCAGGTGCTGCACCGGCACCGCGTAGGTGATGCCGGTGGGGCTGGACAGCGCCGACTCGCGGTTGCCCTTCACCAGCCCCATGTTCACGACGCCGATGACGCGGCCGCTGGCCACGTCGAACAGCGGCCCGCCGCTGTTGCCCGGGTAGGCGATGGCGTCCAGCTGCAGCAGCTCGAAATTGCCCTGCCGCAGCTGCGCCACGGCGCGCGCGTCCAGCTGCGACGAGGTGGGCGCCGGCAGGCCGGCGCTGGCCAGGCTGGAGACGATGCCGGCGTGCGTGACCGGCGCGAAGCCCAGCACGCCGCCGACCGGGTAGCCCATCAGCGCGACGGCCTGCCCTTCGCGCGCCGTGCCCGGCTCGGCCAGGGCCAGGGCGGGCAGCGGCGGCCCTTCGATGCGCAGCAGCGCCAGGTCGTGCAGCCGGTTCGTGGCCACCACGCGGGCGCGGCGCAGCGTGGCTTCGCTGCGGCCCGGCATCACGACCATGCGCGGGCCGTTCTCGGTGTCGGCGCCTGCCGGCAGCACGTGGAAGTTGGTGGCGACCAGCGTGCCGTCGCCGATGACGAAGCCGGTGCCGCGGAAGCCGAAGCGCGGGCTGTCGGTGGCGCTGAAGGTGCCCACCGGCAGCACCGAGGGTTTGGCCGCGGCCACCAGGGCCGGCAGGTCTGCCGCAGCCGCTACGCCGGCGGCTCCTGCCGCCAGCAGCACGAGCAGCTGGCGGCGCCCGGTCACAGCGTCTTCAGCAGCGACGCCACCTCGGCCTGGCCGGCGAACTTCTCGCCCTGCCGGGCCAGGGCCTCGAGTTCGGCGCGCGCGCGGTCCTTGTCGCCCGACTTGATGTACAGCTTGGCCAGGCGCAGCGGCAGGTTCAGGTCCTTGGGGTCGACGGCGATGGCGCGCTTCTGGGCTTCGATGGCCTTGGGCAACTGGTTCTCGGTTTCCAGGGCAAGGGCCAGCGTGTCCAGCAGCGGAGCACGGTCGGGCAGCAGCTGGTTGGCCTTCTCGGCCAGGGCCAGCCCGCCGGGCTTGCCCTGCTTGCTGAGCAGCCAGGCCACGTTGTTCAGTGCCAGCGCGTTGTCGGGCTGCACCTCCAGCACCGCACGGTAGCGGGTCTCGGCGACCGGGAGGTCGTTGCGCGACAGCGCCTGGTCGCCCAGGTAGTACAGGAAGCTGGCGTCCTTCGGGTGCGCCTTGAGCCAGTCGGCCGAGAGGCGGTCGGCGTCGGCGGCCTTGCCACCGCCGACCAGCGCGGCATGCAGCCGCACCGTGACCTCGCTGGCGTTGGGGTCGCGCTGCTGCGCGGCGCGCAGGGCGGTGGCGGCGGCGTCCCAGCGCCGGCGGCCGCTTTCGATCTCGCCTTCCAGCACGAAGCCCGCCGCCTCGCGCGGCTGGCGCTTCTGCGCTTCACGGGCGATCGCCAGGGCCTCGTCGAACTTGCCCGCCTGCGCGGCGAGCATGGCCAGCGAGCGGCGCGGCGCAAAGAGATCGGGCGACAGCTCGCTGGCGCGCGTGAGTGCGCGCCGCGCCGACTCCACTTCCTTGGCCGCCATGTAGGCTTCGGCCAGCCGCATCTCGGGCAAGGGGTTGCGCGGCTGCATGCTCGTCAGCTGCTTGAAGGTCGTGATCGCGCGCTGCTGGTCGCCGGCGGCGAGTTCGGCGCGGCCCTGGGCTTCGATGATCTCGAAGCGGTTCGGCAAGGCGCCATTGGCCTCCTGGGCGGCCTGCAGCGCGGCCTTGCTGTCGCCCGCAGCGATGAGGCGCGTGATCAGCGCCAGGTGCGTCCGCGGCTCTGCCGGGTTGGCCTTGACGGCCTCGCGCAGCGAGGCCACCACCTTGGCTGTGGGGGCGCCGGTGCGCACGTCCAGTTCGGCCATGGCCAGCCGTGCCTGCCAGCTGCCGGGCTGCGAAGCGATGTGGGCCTCGAAGCGCTTGCGCGCGTCCTCGGGCTTGCCATTGGCCAGGCTCAGGGCCGCCAGCGCCGCCACCGCCGGAAAGTAGTTGGCGTCGCGCGCCAGGGCCGCTTCGTAGGCCTGGGTCGCGCCCGCGTAGTCCTTCTTCAGCACCAGCACGCGGCCGCGCAGGAAAGGCGCCAGGGGCTGGTCGGGCAGCTTCTTCTCGAGGCCGTCGACGGCCTTCAGCGCGCCGGCGGTGTCGCCCTGGCGCAGGCGGGCGCTGACGAGGGCCATGTCGGCACGCGGGCCCTTGTCGGCCGCGGCGATGTTCTCCAGGTCGCCGGCGGCCGCGGCGTTGTTGCCGCGGGCCATCTGGGCCAGCGCGGCGCTCGTGCGCACGCGGGCGTCCTGCGGTGCGGCCTTCACGGCGCGCGCGAAAGCCTCTTCGGAGCGGCGTGCGTCGCCCAACTGCAGGTAGGCCTCGCCCATCAGGGACAGTGCCGGGCCCGGGCTGGCCCCGCCTTCCAGCAGCGGCTGCAGGACCTCGACCACCTTCTCCGGCTGGCCCGAACGCAGGAAGCTCTGGGCGATCGCGATCCGCGTGACCTCGTTCTTCGGCGAGAGCTTCAGCGCCTTGCCCAGCAAGGCCTCGGCCTGCAGGTAGTTCTTGAGCCGGAACTCGGTGTGGCCGGCCAGTTCGAGCACGCGCTGGCTGTCGGGCAGGGCCTTGAGGATCTGCTCGGTGATCTCGCGCGAGCGCTTGTAGTCCTTGTCGTTGAAGGCGATCTGGGCCTCCAGGAACAGGGTCTCGGGGTGGCGGGGTGCGATCTTCTTGAGCGACTCCACCTCGGCGCGGGCTTCGTCGAGCTTGCCCTGGCGGAGCAGGATGCCGGCGATGGCGCTGGAGGCCATCACCGATTCGGGCTTGGCCTGCTTCACCGCCCGGTAGGCCGCCATGGCGCCGTCCAGGTCGCCCTGGCCGCGCAGGAGCATGTCGCCCTTGAGGACGCCGGCGCGGTCGCTGGCGGGGTCGGCGGCGATCGCCTCGTCGAGCAGCTTGAGCGCGCCGGGCATGTCGTTGCCGGCCGCGCGAATCCCGGCCAGGACGACCAGCGCCGGCGCGTGGCCGGGCTTGAGCGTCAGGGCGTCCTCGGCCGCGCTGCGGGCCTTGTCCAGGTCCCGCTGCACCGCGAAGGCGCTGGACAGCGAGGTCTTGAGATCGGCCATCGCGGCGGCGTCCTTCAGCGACACTTCCGCGTACTGCGCCAGCAGCTTGGCTTCTTCGCCCGCGAGCAGCATCGCCCGCGCGATCTCGGGGATGACGCGCTCGTCCGGGATCTGCAGCTCCTGCGCCTTGCGCAGTTCCACCAGCGCGCCGGTGGGGTCGCTGGTGTCCAGCAGCGCCTTGCCCAGCAGGAAGCGGGCTTCCGCCGCATTGCTGTTCTTCTGCAGGGCGCTCTTGAGCTGAATGATCGCGGCCCGGTTGTCCTTCTTGTCCAGCAAGGCCTTGGCGGAGGCCACGAGTTCAGCTTCCGAAGGGCCGCCTCCGCAGGCGGCCAGGACAAGCGCCAGCAGCAGGGGTGCGACGCGGGGCAGGGTCTTGCGGTTCATCGGGCGTTCGCTCCGTGGATGGGGACGCGGATCAGAGCTGCTTGGACAGGCGCGTGACTTCGTCGTGGCGGGCGAACTTGGTGCCCAGCGCCTGCAGGTTCTTCAGTTCCGCACGCGCCGTGTCCTTGTCGCCGGCCTGCAGCGCGATGCGGGCCAGCGACAGCCGCAGCGACGCGTCGCGCGGCGCCAGCGCGATGGCTTCTTTCTGCAGGGCCATGGCCTTGCTGAACTGCTTCTCGGAAGCCAGTGCGTTGGCCATGGTGTCCATGACGGCCGTGTTGCCCGGCGCGAGGTCGACCGCCCGCTGTGCCATGGCCACCGCTCCTGGGCGGCCCCGCGTGGCCAGCACCCAGGCCAGGTTGTTGACGGCCAGCGCGTTGTCCGGGAAGCGGGACACGATGCGCGCCAGGCGCGTCTCGGCGGCCTCGAGCTGGCCGTCGGCGATCATCGTGACGGCGACCTGGAAGTCCATCGCGCCATCGTCGGGATGGGCCTTGAGCCACTCCACCGAGAAGCGGTCCGCCTCGGCCCGCTGGCCGCTCTCGAGGTACAGCTTGTAGAGCTCGCGCGCAATGTCGGGATGGCTGGTCTTGGACAGGCCGCGGCGGTACGCAGCGACAGCACTGGGTGTGTCCTTCGAGCGCAAGTGGTAGGTGGCCTCCAGCATGTAGCCGACCTGCTTCTCGGGTCGGTCGCGCTGCAACTGCTGCACGTACTTCAGAACCTCGCCCTGGCGCTTGGAGGCCACCAGCATGTCGACCAGCGCCTTGTGGGCCGGCATGAAGTCGGGGTCGATTTCGATGGCCTTGCGCAAGGCGACTTCCGCCTGGTCCCGCTTGCCGGACACGCGGAACACGTCGCCCAGGCGCAGGTAGGCCGACGCCGGGTTCGCGCTGGCGCCGGCCAGCTTGCGGAAGGTGCTCACCGCCTGTTCCACGTCGCCGGCTTCCATCTGGGCACGTCCCACGGCGTCCAGCACGGCCAGGTCACCAGGCATGGCAGCAAGAGTCTCCTGCGCGGCCACCAGTGCGTCCTTGTAGAGGCGCTTCTTGAGCAGCAGCGAGATCAGCGACAGCCGCGGCGCCGCCTGCTGGGGCGCCGCCGTGATCGCCTCCTGCAGCAGCTTGCGGATGTCCTCGATGGGGGCGTCGGCCCGGCCCATGAGTTCGGCCAGGGCCAGCGACGCGAGGTAGTTCCGCGGGTCCGCCTTCAGGGCCGCGCGGAAGCGCTGTTCGGCGTCCGCGGGCTTCTTCTCCATCACGTCGAGCGCGGCCAGGTTCGCGATGGCGCCGAAGTAGGCGGGGTCGCGCTTGAGCGCTTCGTCAAAGGCGCCGCGCGCGCCGGCCAGGTCGCGTTGGGCCAGCAGAACCCGCCCGCGCAGTTCGGCCGTCATGGCCTTGCCGGGCTGCTTCTTCTCCATGGCGTCCAGGGTGCGCAGGGCCTCGGTGAACTCGTGGCGCTTCATGCGGGCGCCAAAGATCGCCTGCTCGGCGATGATCTCCTTGCTGCTGGCCGCAACCTGCTCGAGTTCGGTGAACATCTGGCTGGCCTCGCCGCGACGCAGACGGGTCAGAGCCACGGCGGTCTTGGCCCGGACATCATCCGGGGCCACACGAGCCGCCTGTCGGAACCAGGCTTCGGCGCGCTCTGCACGGTTGAGGCGCAGCTCAGCCTCGGCGGCCAGGCTGAACGCGTCCGCATCGCCCAGTTCGGCGGCCCGGTCAAGGATGGGTTTCAGAGTTTGCAGGGCCTTGTCCGGCTGCCCCTGCATGACGTAGACGCGAGCCAGACTTCGGCGAGCGACCTGGAGTTCGGGGTCGATCTGCAGAGCCTTCGAGAAGTAGGTCTCGGCTGCGAACAGCGAGCCCAGCTGACCTTCGACGGACCCCGCAAGGAGCAGGACGCCGGCGTGGTTCGGTGCGACCTTCAGGATCTGCAGGGTGAGGTCACGAGCCCGCGTCAACTCGCGATCCAGGAAGGCCAGCTGCGCGTCGACGAACAGCGAAATAGGATGGCTCGGCAGCAGCTTCTTGAGTTCAGCCGCCTGCGCCTTGGCAGCTGCAAAGTCCCGATTCCGGATGGCCAGCCCGATGATGCCGTTGTGGGCCGGCAGGAACGCCGGCTGCGCGGCCAATGCCTTGCGGAATGCCGCCTCGGCGCCGGCCTTGTCCTTGCGCGCCACGTCCAGGATCTCGCCCTTGAGCACCCAGGCCTCGTACTCGCGGTCGCTGCCCGCCAGCACCTTGTCCACGCGGGCCAGCGCTTCGTCGTACTTCTGGCGCCCGGCGAGCAGCCGCGCGTCCAGGATCAGCGCAGCGGGCAGCTCAGGGGCTGCGGCCAGCGCAGCCGCTGCGGCGGCCTCGGTCTTCTCTCGGTCACCGAGCGCGCCCCACGCGGCGGCCACGGCGGCCTTCAGTGCCCCTTGCGCCTGCTTGTCCGCGAGGACCATGTCGCCGTACAGGTTGACGATCTTCTTGTAGTCGCCCGACAGCAGCAGCGCGCGGGCAAGTGCGGGCACCACCTTGTCCGCCGCCGCCTTCTGGTCCAGGGCCTTGTTCAGTTCCAGAGCGGCCCCTGCCGGATCGCCGCTGTCCAGCAGGGCCTGGCCCAGCAGGATGCGGGCCTCCACCGCCGTGGGGTCCTGCTGCAGGGCGTTCTTGAACTGGATCGCCGCCGTCTTGGGGTCGCTCTTGGCCAGCGCCGCCTTGCCGGACTCCATCAGCGACTGGGGCGACTCCGAACCGCAGGCGCCCAGCGCCAGCAGGGCGGCCAGCGCGACAGCGCGCAGGGCCGGATGGGAGCGGGGAAGCAGGACGGTCATGACACCTCGCAGGGACAGGGCACGGCCATCGGCCGCTTCATTTGATGGACAGGCGACGCATCAGATCGTAGAGCGTCGGCCGGCTCACGCCCAGGATCTCCGACGCCTTCACGATGTTGCCATTGCTGCGGGCCAGCGCGGCGACGATGGCCTGGCGTTCCGCGGCTTCGCGGAGCGTGCGCAGGTCCAGGTCGGACGCCAAGCTCCCGTCGGCGGCGCTGGTTGGCGCCGGCAGTCCCAGATCCTCGTAGCCCACGCGCTCGCCGTCGGCCATGATGGATGCGCGCTTCACTGCGTTCAGCAGTTCGCGCACGTTGCCGGGCCAGGTGTGCTGCTCGATGGCCTTGATGGCCTCGTCGCTGAAGCCCAGCCCGGGGCGGCGCTGGTCCTGGGCGAAGCGCCGCAGGAACGATTGCGCCAGCATCACGGCATCGCCCGTGCGCGCGCGCAGCGGCGGGATGTTGACCACGATCTCGGCCAGCCGGTAGAACAGGTCCTCGCGGAAGCGGTTCTCGGCGATCAGGCCTTTCAGGTCCTGGTGGGTGGCACAGACCACGCGCACGTCCACCGGGATCTCGCTGCGCCCGCCCAGCCGTTCCACCGTGCGCTGCTGCAGGAAGCGCAGCAGCTTGGCCTGCAGCGAATGCGGCAGGTCGCCGATCTCGTCGAGCATCAGCGTGCCGTTGTTCGCCGTCTCGATCTTGCCGGGCGTGGTCTTTACCGCGCCGGTGAACGCGCCCTTCTCATAGCCGAAGAGCTCGCTTTCCAACAGGTTTTCGGGGATGGCGGCGCAATTGATGGCCACGAAGCGCCCTGAACGCTTGCTGGCGGCGTGCACGCCCTGGGCCAGCACCTCCTTGCCGGTGCCGCTCTCGCCCAGCAGCAGCACGGTGGCGTCGCTGGAGGCCACGCGTTCGATGAGCCGCGTGATGCGCAGCATCTCGGCGTCGCGCGTGATCAGGCCGGACATGGCATCGGGCTGGTGCAGCGCCTGCAGCCGGCGGTTCTCGGCCTGAAGTTCGGCCATGCGCATGGCGCGCTCGACGGTAAGGTTCAGCACGTCGGGCTCGAAGGGCTTGGCCAGGAAGTCGTAGGCGCCCAGCGAAACGGCCCTCAGCGCGTTGGCCTGGTCGTTCTGGCCCGTCAGCACGATGACCTTGGCCGACGGGTCGATGTCCAGCATCTGCTCGAGCAGCTTGAAGCCCTCGGAGACGGCGTCGGGGTCGGGCGGCAGCCCGAGGTCCATGGTCACCACCTGCGGCTGGTGGCGGCGGAACTGCAGGAGGGCGCTCTCGCGGTCGCTCGCGACCACCGACTCGAAGCGGTCCAGCGACCACTTGATCTGCTTCTGCAGGGCGAGGTCGTCCTCGACGATCAGCAGGGGGGAGGTGGACGTGCTCATCGGGGGGACAGCGGCATGAGGTCCGAGACGTGTTGGGCTTCGAACAGGGGCAGCCGCACGCGGATCACCGTGCCGCGGCCGGGCACGCTGTCGACATCGATGCTGCCGCCGAGTTCACGGATGTACTGGTGGCTCTCGTAGGTGCCGATGCCCATCCCCTGGTGCTTGGTGGTGTTGAACGGGCGGAACAGCTTGCTGCGCACGAATTCCTCGCTCATGCCGGCACCGGTGTCGCCCACTTCCACCTGCACCTGGCCGCTGTAGCGCGACACCTTCAGCCAGACGCGGCCGGCAGCCGGCGTGGCGTCCAGCGCGTTCTGGACCAGGTGGCCCAGCACACGCTCCAGACGTTCGTCATGCCCTCGCGTGGACAGGCGTTCCATGATCTCGATGTCGAGTTGCCGCCCCTGGGACGAAACCAGGGCCCCCAGGCGGCTGGCGATCGGGGCCAGTTCGACACCGCGGCTCCCGCCCGGTGGCGTTGCGCCTTCGCGCAACTGCAACATGAGCCGTCTCATCTTCTCAAGCGAGCTTTCGACGGTCAACAGCATGTCCTGCTGGAACTCCGCGTTGTCGTGCAGGCGTTCCGCATTCTTCAGCATGAGCGAGAGCTGGGCGACGATGTTCTTGAGGTCGTGCACCACGAAGGCCGACATGCGGTTGAAAGCCTCGAACTTGCGGGCCTCCAGCAGCGCTTCGGTGGCCTGCATCTGGGCCAGGTAGCCGGCGGCCTGGCGGCCGGCCGTCTTCAGCAGGTCCAGCACCTCCCAGTTCAGCTTGATCTCGGTCAGCGGCCGCGACAGCACCACGTAGCCGAGCAGGTCCTCGCCCGCCAGCAGCGGCACCACCAGCCAGCCGTTCGGTGCGCCCAGCAGCCAGGTGGGCAGGACGAGGTCGCCGTAGCGGCGCGGGGAGGCGCGGAACTCGTCCAGGTCGATGACCCAGCCGTTGCTGCCGAGGAAGGTGCACAGGGGCGAGCCTGCGGGCTCGTGCGACGTCTCCTGCGGCTGGTTCCAGGCGGCGCTCTGGACGAAGTCGCCGTCGTTGCCGTGGCGTGTCCAGAGGCTGCCTGCCGGGCACTCCACCATCTTGGCCAGGCCGCGCACGATGAGCTCGCCCGTTTCCTGGGGTGAGCGCTTGGCCGACAGCATGGCGGTGAAGCGCAGCCACTCCTCGCGGTAGTCGTAGCGGTAGCTGAAGAAGTGCTTGCCGACGAAGACCCGCAACCAGCTGCGCACGGCGCTGGAGAACACCAGCACGCCCAGGATGGACAGCGCAGCCACCAGCAGCCCCAGCTGCAGCGCCCTGCCCCAGCTGCCGCCGAAGAAGCGCACGTAGTAGCCGATGGCGGACACGAAGAGCAGGTAGGCCCCGACGAGCACCAGCGTCGCCGAGTAGAAGGCCGCGGCGCGCGACACCTTGAGACGGGCGAACCAGTGGGTGCCGCGGCGCGAGGCGATGAACAGCAAGGGCACGGCCAGGGCATGGGCGAGCCCGCGCACGCCCAGGGCGTCCGGGTCGGCGCGGCCGAAGAGCAGGATCTCGGAGTGGAAGTAGATGTCGAAGGCAAAGATGCCGCCCAGCCCCAGGCACACCGGCTTGGCGTTCCAGCGCGAGGCCTCGACCTGGTTGCGGAACAGCTGCTCGACGATGAGCAGCCCGCAGACCGGCAGTGCCAGCTGCAGGGCCACGCGGGCGTGCCGGGCGCCGGGCCCGCTGGCCGACAGGCTTTCCACGCCGAGCAGCAGCAGGGCGCCCACCACGCACACCGCGCTGATCCACCTCAGCCGCCTGGACGCCGGCGCGGCGCCTTCGGTGACGAACAGCGCCAGCAGGAAGGCGAACCAGGCTCCGTAGCGCAGCAGGTCGAGCGCGACCACCAGCAAGGCGGCGTCACGCGTCGAGGCCAGCTCCAGGGCCACTACGCCGGCAGCCCAGGCCGTGGACAAGCCGAGCGCAGCAAGGAAGGACCCGCGAGCCGCGCCGCTGGCCGCCCGGAGGCGGCCCGACAGCAGCAGGTACAGCAGGAATCCGCCGTAAGCAGCGGCGGCGAGGCCGTGGCCCCAGACCGTGACTTCGTCGACGAGCGGTGTCAATCTTCTCCCTTCGACCCGTTCAGCACGGCCCTGCCGCTGAGGTGATGCGCGGTGCGCCGGCGTTGCTGGCCGGCGCGGGGCTCAGCGCGCGCCCTTGCCGGTCAGCACGACGGCGACCGTCTCCAGCAGCACGACCAGGTCGAGGAACAGCGTGTGGTTCTTGACGTAGTAGAGGTCGAACTGCAGCTTCTGCAGAGAGTCCTCGACGGTGGCGCCGTAAGGGTAGCGCACCTGCGCCCAGCCGGTGACGCCGGGCTTCACGCTGTGGCGCAGCGCATAGAAAGGGATCTCCTGCGTCAACTGTTCGACGAAGAAGGCGCGCTCCGGGCGCGGGCCCACCAGGCTCATGTCGCCGCGCAGCACGTTGAAGAGCTGCGGCAGTTCGTCGATGCGCGTGCGCCGGATGAACTGGCCCACCCGCGTGACCCGGGCGTCGTTGGCCTGGGCCCAGACGGGGCGGCCGTCCTTCTCGGCGTCGGTGCGCATGCTGCGGAATTTCGTGACGCTGAAGCCGCGGCCGTTCTGGCCCACGCGTTCCTGGCGGTACAGCACCGGCCCGGGGCTCTCGAGCTTGATCGCGATGGCTGCGGCAATCATCACTGGCAGCGCCAGCAGCCCGAGGATCGACGCGCAGAGGATGTCGAACACGCGCTTGACGGCCGTGCGCCACGCGCCTTGGTTGAAGCCGTCGCCGAAGATCAGCCAGCTGGCGTTGAGGTAGTCGACGCGGATCTGCCCGAGCGTCTTCTCGAAGTGCGTGGCCAGGTCGTAGACCTTGATGCCCGAGACCTTGCAGTCCAGCAACTGCCGCAACGGCATGCTGCCGGCACGGCGCTCGGTCAGCGCGACGACGAGTTCATCGACAGCATGCTTGCGCGCGATCTCCGGCAGCGTGCCGTCTTGCGCCAGGATCTGGTTGCCCGGGACGGCCGGCTCGCGCTCGTTGGGGCCGGCCAGGTAGCCCACGATGTGCGCGTTCGGGTCGGCCTTGTGCAGGGTCTGGCCGACGTCCACCGCAGCCGGGCCGGCGCCGAAGATCAGGATCCGCGTGCGCGCCGCGGCGGCGGCCGACGAGTGCGAGAGGTAGGCGCGGCGCAGGATCAGGGCCGACACGCCGGCCAGCATGGACAGCTGCACGGTGGTGCGGTTGGCAAAACTGGTCGGCAGCAGGCCGAAGATGAGGTAGGTGATGGGCAGCGCGATCAGCAACACGACGATGGCCCGCGCCGCCGCGCGGGCGGCCGAGCCGGCCTGCAGAGGGTCATAGAGACCTGACGCGGTGTTGATGACGAACAGGCAGGCCGCGAAGGACACGACATGCTTGCCGGCCAGCGGCACGGCCTGGTCGACCGATCCCACCTGCATGCCCACCGCCACCGCGGCCACCAGCAACACGATGCACAGGTCGAACACCATGCCCCGCAGCGCGGAGCTGTGCACGTAGTGGTTGAAGATTCGGATCATGACGCTCGCCGCGCACGGCACCCCGCAGACGCTTCGCAGCCCAAACCGACAGAAATGCCACAGGCCAACGGCGGCTTGGGACCGACCAGGTGAAGATGCAGCAACGGTTCGCCTTCGGGTTATGACTCTAGAGGCCGGCCTCGGCTGCTGCCAATCCCCGCCTCGGGGGGCAAGCGCAGGCTTGGCCAGGAAGCAGAAGCATAGGCAGACGCGGCCATGGCCTCGCTTCGACGGCGTGCAGGTGTCCGCCGCGCGTGACATTCGCCCGCCGATTCCTGCACGGCCCGGCGGCGGGCGCAGGCTAGGCCGGCGCGTCCGCTCGGGCTGCTTCGCGACGGGCTGACCAGCGCTTGGCCGCCTTCGTGGCCAGATGCCCGACCAGGGGCAGCAGGGGCATGCGCAGCCAGTGCCCGCGCACGATCAGCAGGAACTCGGCCAGCGGCGTGAACGCCGTTCGCACCCGTTCGTGCCGCGGCTGCAGCACTTCGAGCCAGACGCGGTCCATGATGGCCGAGAGGGGGAAGCGCGGTGCATGCCTGTCCAGCGTGTCGCACACCTCAGCCGGGATGGGCGTGGCCATGCAGCGCCGGAGATGGCGGACCGCGTAGTGCAACAGGCGCTCCACCTGAAGCTCGCCCGCGCGGCCGACGAGTGAAGGCCAGAAGGCCGGGTCGCGGCCGAAGTGCCGGAGCAGGCGGTCGAGGTCGGAGAGATCACGCAGGGCGTGCGAGGTGTCGTCGTTGAGGAAGAGGTGCACCGTGGCGTGCAGCACCATGTCCTCCGGGCCGAGCGTCCACAGCCCCGGGTGACCGTCGATCGGCACCAGGCGCTCGAACAGCGGCGCCGCCGGCACGCGCAGCCGCGAGTGCGGGGGCACGATGGCGTGGTGGAGGTCGAGCACCGTGCCGCGCTGTGCATGCTGCAAGGGGGCGATCTCGTGCGACCATCGCCGGTAGTAGGCTTGGTCGTACTCGTCGCTCTTGGCCGTCACCCAGCCATGCATCGCCAGGCGGGCTTCGGCGTGCTCCAGCACGCCGCGCGGCACCAGGATGTCGATGTCGCCGAACAAGCGGCCCTCGGCGGCCGGCAGACCCGCCAGCACGTAAGCAGCGCCCTTCAGCAGGACGACGGGCGCCTTCAGGTCGTGCAGGGCCTGCATGAGGTGGCGCGCTTCACGCCGGATCTCGTCCACCTGCGCCACGGTGACTCGCCGCGAAGACTCGAGGTGCGGCCTCACGGCGCCCGGTAGCGCGGGGCTGTCGGGGGCGTCGAGCAGGGCACTGGCCAGGCGGCCCAACAGCCCGGCGCGACGCGCCATCTGGACGAGATCACTCCACTCGGCCAGGCTCAGGTGCCTGGCCGACTGGGGGTTCTGCATCACCGACAGCAGTCTCGCCGTCAAGGGGTTCATCGCGATTCCCGCCATGGGCGGCGTTGCCGCCCGGACCGGGCTTCAACCCGCGGAGAGGCGATCGAACACCTGGACGGCTTCTTCCAGATGACCGTACTCGAAGCTGAAACAGCTGCTGCGGTCGATGACCGAACCGAGCAGCTCGAAACCTTCCACGCCGTACACATCGTAGTTGAAGGCATTCTCGACCAGGCGCATGAAGGCCAGCGACTTGTCGAGCGGCTGCAGCGTGGCAGGCTTCTCGGCCACATAGGTCGGGAACACGATCCACCCGGGCAGGGCGGACTCCGCGGCCCGCCGCACGGCATCGGTCGGCGGTGCGAAATGGGCCACCTCGCCCTTGCTCGTCTCGCGCACGCGCGAGCCGAAGCTGAGCGTGGGTTCGAAGGCCTGGATCACATCGATCGACTGGTTCTTCAGGCTCACGGGGCGCGGCATCGCGCTGACCCGGCCATCGGCGGGCGAGATGAGGGCCAGCTCATCGGACAGCAAGCGCCAGCCGCGAAGGGCGAGACCGGCGCACAGCGTGCTCTTCCCCGACCCCGAGGGGGCCGGCAGGATCAAGGCCCGCCCGGCGCGTTCGAGCACGGCTGCGTGCAGGTTGAGGTATTGGTGGCACAGGGCGTAGACGCACCAGTTCAAGCCCCACTCCAGGACCGGGAAGCCCTGGTCACCGGGCAAGGGGTTGAAGGGCGAGTCGCCGTCGAAGTGGAAGGCCACCTGTGGCTGCCACCAGCGGCGGGGTCCGGGCACGCGCCGGACAGCGACGTCGAAGTCGATGAAATCGGCCGTGTCGGCCAGCTCATGCGCTGCGTAGAGGCGTTCGACCGAGGTGGCGACGTCGGGCAACGGTGTACGCACGCGTGCCACGAATGGGCCGAGCTTCAGCCTCAGCCCCTGGTCCGCCAATTGACGGCTGCACTCGCCGGGAGCGAGGCTGGCAAGCTGGGCCATGGCTACAGGCGCACGGCGAGACCGTGGTCGCAGAGGGCTTCCAGCTGCGCGGTCAGCTCGTCGACCGTGGGACGCGGCTCACTCGCTGGGTCAGCGAAGGCTGTGGCAGCCAGGTCGCTCAGGAGTTCGGCAGCAGAGACTCCGGCGCCAAACCTTGCGAGCTCGAGGGCGAGCCCAGCCGCGCTCGAGTCAACCAGCAAAGTCAGGCCCGCTGAGGGAACGTACGCGACATCACTGGCCTCACCCCAACTCCTGACCTTCAGACCAAGCCTGGCGCCATAGCGCCGACCAGGGCCAGGGGTGAGCGCGGATTCGCTCAAATGGCGATCGGGTTTTGCAGGCGCTGCAGCCAGTCGATCAGGGTGGCTTCAGGCCAGTTGATGCCGCTCGCAGCGACCACGTAGTTGCCGCCGGCGTTGCCCAGGTAGCTGGACAGGACACCCTGCAGGTAGAGCTTCGTCAGCGTTCCGCCAGGCGCGCCTGCCGTCTGGATGCCGCTGGGCGCCAGGCTGCCAGCGTTGTCGATCGTCAGCGTCAGCGCCAGGATGCGCTGCAGCACCGCCAGCTTGCCAGTGCCAGCCAAGGCGCGGTTCTTCAGGAAGGCACCGACGGTTTCGTTGTCGTAGCCTGTCCCGGTGCAGCCAACCTGCGTGCTGATCTTCTTCTTGGTCCACGCAGGCCAATAGGTCGTGTCGGTGCCCGGGCAGAGGTTGCTGTTGACGACGCAGCCGCGCCAATGGTCGTAGTTGTAGGAGGTGCACTGCAGAGTCGTCGCGGCCGCATTCCGGCTCTTGAAAGTCGTCACCGAGACGAAGGAGGAGGCCACCACGCAGGACTGGCCCGTGGCGCCCACCGGGCCGCTGCGCAGGGCCAGCAGCACCGGGGCCGCGCCGGCGCCAGCGCGAAGCAGGGTCCGTCGGCCGACCTGCTTGCGGGACAGCGTTTCAGCTTCCACTGCCTTCTCTGCGGAGGGTGAAACTTCCGCGCGCTTAGGGTCGTTTTCCATCCAGACTCTCCAGATCTCGCTTCAATTCTAGGACGCACCTGCCGACGTTCAACACACGTCCCCCCGATATCCAGGGGCGCCGCGTCGTCCTGCTCACACGCTGGGCACTTGTCTCGGCTGCGCTGC
>JAEUPH010000241.1 GCA_016790395.1 Rubrivivax sp.
GGCGCCAGCCTCATCGGCTTCGGCGGCGGGCTGTTCAGCGTGGGCACCTTGACGCACGCCATGAGCCTGGACGAAACGGGCCTGAACGGCCTGGCCGTGGGTGCCTGGGGTGCGGTGCAGGCCACCGCCGCAGGCTGCGCCATCGCCCTCGGCGGCGCGCTGCGCGACGTCATCACGGGCCTGGCGCAGAGCGGCGCCCTGGGCGAAGTGCTGAACTCCCCCGGCATCGGCTACAGCTTCGTCTACCACGTCGAGCTGTACCTGCTGTTCGCCACCCTGATCGCCATCGGCCCGCTGGTGCGCCACCGCCGGTCCGTCCCCGCAACACCGCGCAAGTTCGGCCTCGCCGAACTGCCTGGCTGACCCATACCCCAAGAACGACCGAGAGGAGTTCGAAACATGCAAACCGGTGCCATCACCAGCTACATCGACGTCGCGCAGCTCGTGCTGTACGCGTTCTGGATCTTCTTCTTCGGGCTCGTCTACTACCTGCTGCGCGAGAACCACCGCGAAGGCTACCCGCTGGACAGCGGTGGACGCGGCGTGATCGAAGGCTGGCCGCCGGTGCCGTCGCCCAAGGAGTTCCTCAAGCCGAACGGCCATGTGGCGTTGTCGCCGAACCCCAACGAAGGTGCGCAGCACTTCAGCGCCGAGCCCGTGCACGCCTGGTCGGGCGGTCCCATCCAGCCGGTGGGCGACCCGATGACGGCCGGCGTCGGCCCCGGCGCCTGGGCCGACCGCGAGGACGTCGCCGAGGTCGACTACCTGGGCAACGCCCGCATCCGCCCGCTGAGCGTGATGCCCGACTTCGGCGTTTCCGGCAAGGACTTCGACCCACGCGGCGCCGAGATCATCGGCGGTGACGGCGAAGTGGCCGGCGTCGTGACCGACCTGTGGGTCGACAGTTCCGACATGCTGTTCCGCTACATCCAGGTGCGCCTGTCCGACGGCAGCCGCGAAGTGCTGGTGCCGTTCAACTTCGCGCGCATCCGCCGCGACAAGCCAGTGGAAGTGTGGGCGTTGCACGCCAAGCACTTCGCCGGTGTGCCGGCCATCAAGTCCACCGACACGATCACCATGCTCGAGGAAGAGAAGCTGGTGGCCTATTTCGGTGCGGGTCTGCTGTACGCCGACGAGAAGCGCGCCGAGCCGCTCTTCTGACGCCCGCGAGGTTTGCCATGACGCCAGAACGCAAGACCACGCGGCCGCTGGAAGGCCACCGGCACACGCCGCCCGGCCAGCACGAGCACGAGTACGAGCCGCAGTACGGGCTGCCCGAACTGCTGCCTCGCGACGAGCACATCCTCTGGCAGGGCACGCCGGACTGGAAGGCCGTGGCACTGCGCCGCTTCCACGTGCGCAAGCTGGCCATCTACTTCGTGGTGCTTCTGGCCGCGCGCGTGGCCGCGCTCGTCTCGGACGGCATGCCCTTGCTGGCGGCCCTGTCGGGCACGGCGGTGCTGTCCAGCGTCGCCGCGGCAGCGCTGGCGGGCCTGGTCTGGATGGCCTGGTACTCCTCACGCACCACGGTCTACACGCTGACCGACAAGCGCGTGGTCATGCGCATCGGCATCGCGTTGACGCTGTCGCTGAACCTGCCGCTCAAGCGCATCGAAAGCGCGGACCTGGGGCTTGGTGCGGCGGGCATCGGCGACATTGCACTGAAGCTGCGCGAAGGCGACCGCGTGGCCTTCGTCCACCTCTGGCCCCATGCCCGCCGCTGGCGCTTCGCGCGTCCGGAGCCGACGCTGCTGTGCCTGCCCGATGCGCAAGCCGTCGCTGCCAGGCTCACGCAGGCCTGGGCGGCGGTCCACGGGGCTTCGGTTCTGAACGCCGCGGCCCCGGCAGCGCCTGCCCGTGCCGTCTCCCCGGCATTGGCCACCCGTTGAAGGGCACATGAGCAACACCTTGTCAGCCCCAGGACCGAAGCGGGACGTGCTGCCGCGGGGCGTGCTGATGGCCATCGGCGTGCTGGTGCTGGTCACGCTGGCCGGCACGGCCTTCGTGCGCTGGTCGGGCCAGGACATCCGCGAACCCGACGCCGGCACCGTGGCCAGCCGCGATTTGCGGTTCGACGACGGCGCCGACGGCAGCATCATCGTCACCGACGGCCTCACCGGCGAGCCGGCCGCGCGCATGAGCGGCGAGCAGGGCTTCCTGCGCGGCACGCTGCGTGCGCTGGCGCGCGAGCGCCGCCGCGCCGGTATCGACGCCGGCCCCCCCTTCCGCCTGCTGGCGCGCGCCGACGGCCGCCTGACGCTGCTGGACCCCGCGACACAGCAGCGCATCGACCTCGAATCCTTCGGCCCCGCCAACGCCGCCGTGTTCGCACGCCTGCTGCCGGGCGCCGCCACCAAGACCAAGAGCCAGGAGTGAGACATGACCGCCGCCCAAGCCATCGCCACGCGTGAGGATGCCGCCGACAAGGCGCGCGAGAAGACGCTGCTGAGCCCGCGCTTCTACACCACCGACTTCAAGGCCATGGACGCGCTGGACGTGTCGTCCATCCGCGCCGAGTGGGACACCATGATGGCGGAGTACGAGGGCGACAACAACCACGACCACTTTCAGCGCGACGCCGGCTTCGCCGACGAGGTGGCGGCCAACTTCTCGCAGGTGTCGCCCGAGCTGCGCGCCGAGTTCCTGGACTTCCTGGTGAGCTCGCTGACCAGCGAGTTCAGCGGCTGCATCCTCTACAACGAGATCCAGAAGAACATCGAGAACCCGGACATCAAGGCGCTGATGCGCTTCATGGCGCGCGATGAATCGCGCCATGCCGGGTTCATCAACCAGAGCCTGAAGGACTTCGGCCTGGGCATCGATCTCGGCGACCTCAAGCGCACCAAGCACTACACCTTCTTCAAGCCCAAGTACATCTTCTACGCGACCTACCTGTCCGAGAAGATCGGCTACGCGCGCTACATCACCATCTTCCGCCAGCTGGAGCGCCACCCCGACAAGCGCTTCCACCCGATCTTTCGCTGGTTCGAGCGCTGGTGCAACGACGAATTCCGCCATGGCGAGAGCTTCGCGCTGCTGATGCGCGCCCAGCCCCACCTGCTGCGCGGCGCCAACTTGCTGTGGGTGCGCTTCTTCCTGCTGGCCGTCTACGCCACGATGTACGTGCGCGACCACACGCGGCCGATGCTCAAGCAGGCCATGGGCCTGGACGCCACGCGCTACGACTACGAGGTCTTCCGCATCACCAACGAGATCAGCCAGCAGGTGTTCCCGGTCTCGCTGGACATTGACCACCCCGGCTTCCGCGCCGGGATGGAGCGGCTGTTCGCGCTGCAGCTGGAACTGAATGCGGCCCGGCAGCAGGGCGGTGTCATGGGCGCCCTCCGGCAAGGCTGGTGCGCCGTGCGGGGCGTGGCGACGTTCGCACGCATCTATCTGCTGCCGGTGAAGCGCCACGCGCTGCCCGAACAGGTGCGGCTGGCGCCGGCCTGGTAGTGCCTCGGGCCCCGCTCTTTCGACGGTAGCCACTGATGTCGGAACTCGCGCTCGCCGTCGTCTTCGCCGTCTTCATCTGGTGGTTCAGCACCGGTGTCGTGCTGCTGCTCAACCGCCTGTCGCGCGGTGCCGTGGTGCTGGCGCTGCTCATCTCCTCGCTGCTGGGGGTGGTGTCGCTGGTGGCGGTGGCGCACACCGCCAGGCAGACCACCGTGGCCGGGGCGTATTGCGCCTTCACCTCGGCGCTGCTGGTGTGGGGTTGGCACGAGCTGAGCTTTCTGACGGGCTGGATCACCGGGCCACGAACGACGGCCCTGCCGACGGGGCTGCGCGAAGGACGGCGCTTCGTGGAGGCGCTGCGCGTCATCCTGTGGCATGAGATCGGCATCGTGGTGGCCGGCGTGGCCATCATCGCGCTCACCTGGGGCGCACCCAACCAGGTCGGCACGGGCACCTTCCTCGTGCTGTGGGTCATGCGCACCAGCGCCAAGCTCAACCTCTTCCTGGGCGTGCGCAACCTCAGCGAGCAGTTCCTGCCGCCGCACCTGCGCTACCTCGAGAGCTGCTTCCGCCGCCGGCCTGTCAACCTGCTGTTCCCGCTGTCGGTGACGGCGGCCAGCGCGGCGCTGGCGTTGCTGGTCGATGCGGCCCGCAGCCCGGCCATGCCGCCGGCGGCGGCCATCGGCACGGCCCTCGTGGCCACCCTGCTCGCGCTGGCGATCCTCGAACACTGGCTGCTGGTGCTGCCGCTGGACACCACGGCCCTGTGGCGCTGGGCACTGCGTGCCGGACGCCGCGAGACCCCGTCATTGGAACGCGATGAAAACCTTGTACGCGCACCCTGAGTCCCCGTCCGGTGGCGCCGCCACGCCCTCGTCACGTGCCCCGCGCGGCAGCCGACCGCGGGCCGTGGTCATCGGCGCCGGCTTCGGCGGTCTGGCGGCCGCCATCCGCATGGCCGTCAAAGGCTGGCAGGTCACGGTGCTGGAGAGGCTCGACGCCCCCGGGGGCCGCGCCTACGTGCACCGCCAGGACGGCTTCACCTTTGATGCCGGTCCCACCATCGTCACCGCGCCCTTCATGCTCGAGGAGCTGTGGGCACTGGCCGGCCGCAGATTTTCGGACGAGGTCGAGCTGCGGCCGCTGAACCCGTACTACCGCATCCGCTTCGACGACGGCACCTGGTTCGACTACAGCGGCGACGCCGATCACATGAAGCGCGAAGTGGCGCGCTTCTGCCCGTCCGACCTGCCCGGTTACGAGCGCTTCCTGGCCGAGGCCGCCGACTGCTACCGCCGAGGCTTCGAGCAGCTGGGCAGCATCCCCTACGACACGATCGGCGACCTCATCAAGGCCAGCCCTCAGCTGCTCCGCATGCGGGGCTGGCGCAGCATCTTCAAGATGGTCTCGGGCCACCTGAAGGACCCCAAGCTGCGCGTGGTGATGAGCTTCCACCCGCTGTTCATCGGCGGCAACCCGCTGTCGGTGACCTGCATCTACAGCCTCATCAACATCCTCGAGCGCCGCTTCGGCGTGCACTGGGCGATGGGGGGCACGGGCAAGATCATCGAGGCCATGGCCAGGCTGCTGCAGAGCCTGGGCGGCACCTTGCGCTGCCAGGCCGAGGTGCGGCGCATCGAGATCGAGCCTGGGCAGAAGAAGGCCGGCCGTGCCACCGGCGTCACCCTGGCCAGCGGCGAGACGCTGCCCGCCGAGGCCGTGGTCAGCAACGCCGACACCATGTGGACCTACAAGCACCTGGTGGCGCCGTGCTGGCGCCGTCACTGGACGGAGCGCCGCATCGAGAACGGCCGCTACTCCATGAGCCTGTTCGTCTGGCACTTCGGCACCAACCGCCGCTACGAGGACGTGCCGCACCACCAGCTCCTGCTGGGCCCGCGCTACGAGGGCCTGCTGACCGACATCTTCAAGAGGCAGAAGCTGGCCGACGACTTCAGCCTCTACCTGCACCGGCCCACGGCGACGGACCCCTCGCTGGCGCCCGCGGGCTGCGATGCCTTCTACGTGCTCAGCCCGGTGCCACACCTGGGCAGCGGCACCGACTGGAAGGCCATCGGTGAAGGCTACCGCCAGCGCCTGCAGCAGGCCCTGGAGGCCACCGTGCTGCCCGGCCTGGGCCAGCATGTGGTGACGAGCCGCGTGACCACACCCGAGTACTACCGGGACAGCCTGCTGGCTTACCACGGCGCCGCCTTCGGCCTGGAGCCGTTGCTGCTGCAGAGCGCCTGGTTCCGCCCGCACAACCGCAGCGAGGACGTGGAAGGGCTGTACATGGTCGGTGCCGGCACGCACCCGGGCGCCGGCATTCCCGGCGTGCTCATGTCGGCCAAGGCGCTGGAGGCGGTGCTGCCGCCCATCGAGTCGCCACTGCCGCAGGCCGCCTTGGTCGCGGCGGGGGCCTGAAGCCATGGACGCGCGCGCGCCCGCCGGGCTGTTCGACCTGCAGGCCTGCGACGAACTCATGCGCACGGGCTCGCGCAGCTTCTTCGCCGCCTCGCGCGTGCTGCCCACGCGCATGCGCGCGCCGGCGGCGGCGCTGTACGCCTTCTGCCGCGTGGCCGACGACGCCATCGACCTCAGCGACGACCGCCACGGTGCGCTGGCCGACCTGCGGCAACGCCTGGATGCGGTGTACGCCGGTCAGCCCCGTCCCATCGTGGCCGACCGTGCATTGGCCTACGTGGTGCAGTCACGCGGCATTCCGCGCCTGCTGCTGGACGCGCTGCTCGACGGCTTCGCCTGGGACGCCGAGGGCCGCCAGTACGAAAGCCTCGAAGACCTGCACGGCTACGCCGCGCGTGTCGCCGGCACGGTGGGCGCGATGATGTCGCTTGTCATGGACACGCGCGGTCAGGCGGCGTTGTCGCGCGCCTGCGAACTGGGTGTGGCCATGCAGCTGACCAACATCGCCCGCGACGTCGGCGAGGACGCCCGCGCCGGCCGCCTGTACCTGCCGCACGCCTGGCTGCGCGAGGCCGGCATCGACCCAGCGGCCTGGTTGGCGCAGCCCGTCTTCGGGCCCGGCATCGCGGCCGTGGTGCAGCGCCTGCTGGCCGAGGCCGAGCGCCTGTACGTGCGCGCCGAGCAGGGTGTGGCTGCACTGCCACGCGACTGCCGGCCGGCCATCCTGGGCGCACGGCTCGTCTATGCCGAGATCGGGCGCGCGATCGAGGACGCCGGGCTCGATTCCGTGAACCGCCGTGCCGTCGTCAGCGACCGCCGCAAGCTGGCGCTGATGGCCCGTGCCAGCACCGCCTGGCTGCGCGTGGGCTCCAAGGCGCAGGCGCCTGCCTTGCCGGCGGTGAGTTTCCTCGTCGATGCCGCAGCCGCGCCAGCACCTGAACCACGCCGCGGCTTCTATGCACGCACCGTCCACATCCTCGAACTGCTCGAGACGGTCGAGCAACGGCGGCGAACACAGACTGTCCATGTCAATTCGCATTGACATCGTGGAATGTAAGGAGAGAATGACACTGCGAGCAGCAGTACCCGCGTGCGGGTGGAGCACGTAACGGACAACAAAAGGAGATCCCCATGTCCGATCCCAACAAGGTGTGGCCGACCGGTCTCACCGAGCCCGAAGCCCAAGAGCTTCACCGCAACATCATCCAAGGCACGCAGATCTTCGGCGCCATCGCGGCGTTCGCGCACCTGCTGGCGTACATCTATTCGCCTTGGCTTCACTGACAGGAGGACAAGCTCATGATTTACGGAAAGATCTGGTTGGTGGTCAAGCCGTCGGTCGGCGTGCCCTTGCTGCTGGGTGCGGTCGCGGTGAGTTCCTTCGCCGTGCACTACGCGCTGCTCACGCACACCACGTGGCTGCCCAAGTACTACGAAGGGGCCGCGGGCCGCGTGGCCGCCGTCACGGCGCCTGCCACGCCGGCAGCACCCAAGTAGGGTCGCACCGGTGATCCCGCCGGGCGCGCGGGCGGAAACCTCCAGGCTTCCCCCGCCGCCCGGACCTATTCCTTCTCAACCCGCGGCCATGAACGCCCTCAGCCAGAAGCTCCTGCGCACCTGGGTCGGCCTCGGTCCGCGCTTTCTGCCCTTCGCCGATGCGGCCACGCCCGAGCTGCCGCTGTCGCGGCTGCTGCGCCTGTCGCTGTTCCAGGTGTCGGTGGGCATGGCGCTGGTGCTGCTGGTCGGCACCCTGAACCGCGTGATGATCGTCGAGTTGCGCGTGCCTGCCTCGCTGGTGGCGCTGATGCTCGCCATGCCGGTGATCTACGCGCCCTTCCGCGCGCTGGTCGGCCACCGGTCCGACAACCACCGCAGCGAACTCGGCTGGCGCCGCGTGCCCTTCATCTGGATGGGCACGCTGATCCAGTTCGGTGGCCTGGCGGTGATGCCCTTTGCGTTGCTCGTGCTGGCCGGCCGCGGCAACGCCGCCGCGTGGCCGGCCTGGGTCGGCCCGGCTGCCGCGGCCATCGCCTTCCTTCTCGTCGGTGCCGGCCTGCACACCACGCAGACCGCCGGCCTGGCCCTGGCGACCGACCTCGCCGAGCCCGAGTCACGCCCCAAGGTCGTGGGCCTGATGTACGTGATGCTGCTGGTGGGCAGCATCGTCAGCGCGGTGGTCTTCGGCCACCTGCTCGCCGAGTTCAGCCCGGGCCGCCTGGTGCAGGTGATCCAGGCCTCGGCCGTGGCCACCATGGTGCTCAACACCGTGGCGCTGTGGAAACAGGAAACGCGTGACCGCACGCGCACGGCGCGTCGCCGCGACGACCCGAGCTTCGCCCAGGCCTGGGCGGCCTATGCGGCCGACGGCGCGGCGCGCCGGCGCCTCCTGGCCATCGGCCTGGGCACCATGGCCTTCGGCATGCAGGACGTGCTGCTCGAACCCTACGGCGGTCAGGTGCTGGGCATGTCGGTGGGCAGCACCACCTCGCTCACCGCCAGCCTGGCCGGCGGTGGCCTGATCGGCTTTTCCATTGCCTCCTGGGTGCTGGGCCGCGGGGCCGACGCCTTCCGCATGGCCTCGACCGGCGCCATGTTCGGCCTGCCGGCGTTCGCGCTGGTCATGCTGTCGGCGACCTTCCAGTCGGTGCCCATGTTCACCGCCGGCGTCTTTCTCGTCGGCTTCGGCGGCGGCCTGTTCGGCCATGGCACGTTGACGGCCACCATGAACAGCGCACCCCGGGAACAGGCGGGCCTGGCGCTCGGCGCCTGGGGCGCGGTGCAAGCCACCGCCGCCGGCGTGGCCGTGGCCCTGGGCGGTATCATGAACGATGCCGTTTCAGCGCTGGCGCTGCGGGGCCACCTCGGGGCCCTGCTGACCAGCCCGATTACCGGCTACCTGTCGGTGTACGTCCTCGAAATGGCCATGCTGGCGTGCACGGTGTGGCTGATGTCGGCGCTGCAGCGCCGTGCTGCTCCGGGCCCGGTGGCCCCTTGCCCAACCCCACGATAGGAGATCACCTTGGAAACCAAGTACGTGTTGTTGACGCTGTGGCTCGCGGTTGTGTTCGTCTGGCTGCTCAACCACTTCTACTACGCGAACCTCAAGCGCGACTTCGAGTACCGCCAGCAGCAGTACGCCAAGAAGCAGGCCGAGCAGCAGGAAAGCTGATCGCGGCAGCGGCCCGCATCCCGCGGGCCGCGCTCCGGCGCCTAGCGGCGCTTCAGCCGCAGGACCACGTCGGCCGCCGCGCCGACCATCAGCCAGCCGAACACGGCGGCATTGGCGCCCATCAGGAAGCCCATCGGCGCACCGCCGATCTGCACCCCGAAGTCGAAACCGTACTTCGCCCCGACGGCGGCGGCTGCCGCATGGGCAGCCATCCGCAGCAGCGCGCTGCGTGGGAGCGTGTCCATGCTCAGGGCATGAACTGCCGCAGCAGCGGCAGGACCGCGATGACCGTGGCCAGGGCCGAGGCGCACAGTGCGAAGGTGAGCAGGTAGCCGCGGCGGTAGCACTGCCGGCACACGCGTTTGAACTCGGCCTGCGCGGTGGCGAACTCGGTGGAGGACCCCCAGCTCGTGTAGAGCGTGGCCAGCGCGAACAGCGCCGCCAGCACGGCCAGCAAGGCGCCCAGCGTGGCCAGCCGCGGCAGCACGGTGCGCGCGTCGGTCATCGTCAACAGCGCGAACACGATGGCATTGAAGGGCAGCAGTGCCTGGGCCTTCGCGACCTGACGGTCGCCGAGACGTTCGACGTAGGCCGTGGCGGCGTCGGTGGCGTGGGCAAAGCGGGCCAGGATCGTGCTTTCGAAGTCGCTGCGGTCCAGGCTGATCGTCGGTGCGCCGAGCCAGTGGCTGCGTTGGCTGCCGTCATAGGTACTCATGGGGGTTCCTCGCGCTGCAAGAGCTGCACAGTCCGGTCACTGCAATGCCCCGGGAAGACGTCTTCCGGAGGCGGCCGTTGCGCATGATCAGGTGTATCACGCGGCCGGTGCAGGCGGCAAGCCGGGCGGGGGTTCCGGAGGGGGTTCGTCGCGTACAGGCATCGCCAGGGCGCGGTCGACAAAAGCGTCCACCAGGGTGCTGGCCGCCTTGCCGAAGATCGGGCCGGCGGCGTGGCTCACCAGCGCGCTGTCGAACTCCCAGTCGAGCGAAAAATCGACCTTGCAGCCGATGGTGCCCAGTTGCGTCAGCTTCCACTCGCCGTGGAAGCGCTTGAAGGGGCCGCGTTCGAGCTCGATGGCCATGTACTCGGGGCGGCGCTTCGGGTTGCGTGTGCGCATCTCGAAGCTCAGGCCATGGAAGCGCGCGCGGATATCGGCCGAGACGACGTCGTCGGTGCGCAGCACGATGTGGGCCGATTCGCACCAGGGCAGGAAGGCCGGGTAGTGCTCGGCGGCCTCGATGAGGTCGAACAACTGCGCGGCGGGGCGGGCGACGAGGGCGGAGCGCTGGACGATCATCGTGGTGCTGCCTACATGCGCGCGACGCGGCCTTCGTTCACCAGCGGTGTGTACAGCGCGGTGTCCGACTGCATGCGCTCGCGCAGCGCCTGGGGGGTGGAGGGCGTGAGCTCGAAGCCGGCTTGTTCGGCCTGCTGTCGCACTTCGGGCGCGGCCAGCGCCGCGGCGATGTGGCTCTCCAGTTGGGCCAGCACCGGTGCGGGCGTGCCGGCCACGGCGACCAGCGCAGCCCACGGGTGCATCTCCACGGCCGGGCCGCCGGCCTCGGGCAGTGTCGGCACGTTGGGCAGCGCCGGCAGGCGCTGGCGCGCCGCCACGGCCAGCGGACGCAGCTTGCCCTGCTGGAACAGGCCCTGCATGGTGTTCAGGCTGAAGGCGGTGAGGTCGACATCGCCCGAGACGACGGCCGTCATCAGCGCGCCCACGTCCTTGAAGGGGACGTGCAGCATCTGGATGCCCGCCGCATGCGCGAAGGTCTCCAGCGCCACCTGGCTGGCGTGCCCGTGGCCCAGGGAGGCGTAGCTGACGCTGCGCGGCTTGGAGCGCGCCGCTTCCAGCAGCGCCTGCAGGCTGGGCAGGCGGCCGCTGCCGCCGGTCCACAGCAGGAAGGTGGCGCGGAACAGCAGCGTCAGCGGCACCAGGTCGCGCACGGGGTCGTAGGGCAGGCTGGCGTGCAGCAGCGGGTTGACGGCCATGGTGGCCGTGTCGGCGAGGAAGATCGTGTGGCCGTCGGCCGGCGTGCGCCGCACTTCGCCGAAGGCGACGATGCCGGAGGCCCCGGGCTTGTTGTCCACCCACACGGTCTGGTCCCAGCGGCGTGACAGGTGCGCGGCCACCGCGCGGGCCACGACGTCCGGGCCGACACCCACGGAATAGGGCACGACGATGCGCACGGGCCGCTGCGGGAAGCGCTCGGCGGCGGCCCAGGCCTGACGGGGCCAGGCCGCGCCGGCGCCCAGGCTGCACAGGGCCGCGACGAGTGCGCGGCGCGAGGTGGGGCGCGCGTCCATCAGCGCAGCACCGGTTGCTGCAGCAGCGCGCCGGCGGACAGCAGCGCCGCGAACCAGAGTTCCAGCTTGAAGGTGCGGAACAGGATCTGGTTGAACGCCAGGCCGCGCGGGCAGCGTTCGAAGTCGCGGCGCAGTTGCCAGGCCGCAGGCAGCATCAGCATCGGCAACAGCAACGTGGGCGCGTCGTCGATGGCGGCCATCACCGGCAGCAGCGCAAACGGGCCCAGCAGCAGGAAGGCGTACAGGCCACGCGACGCGGCGTCGCCGAACGTCACGGCGAAGGTGCGCCGCCCGACCAGGCGGTCGTGCGCGATGTCCCGGTGGTTGTTGACCGCCAGCGCCGCCGCGGCGATGCCGCCGATGGCGAACGAGGCGAGCATCGTCACGGTGCCCACGCTGCCGGTGAGCACCCAGTCGCTGCCCATCACGGCCACGAGGCCGAAGAAAAGGAAGACCGTCAACTCACCCCAGGGCGAGTACGCGATGGGGCGGGGCCCGCCCATGTAGGCCAGCGCCGCCACCAGCGAGCACACGCCGATCGCCAGCACCGGCCAGCCGCGCCAGGCCACCAGCGCCAGCCCGCAGGCCACGGCCGCCAGGGAAGCGACGACGATGCCCAGCCGCACGTGGCGCACGCTGAGCCAGCCATTGGACGTGGCTCGCGGCAGCCCGGTGCGCGTGCCGCTGCTGTCGCCGCCGCGCACGGTGTAGCCGACGTCGTTCTGCATGTTGGTGATGACCTGCATCAGCAGCGCCGCCGCCAGGGCCAGCGCCGCGGCCACCCAGTCGATCTGGCCGGTGCGGCGGAAGCCCAGCGTGGCGCCCACCAGCACGGGGCTCAGCGCCACCAGCAGGCTGCGCGGGCGCACGGCCACGGCCCAGGCTTGCAGCGAGCCCGCGCGAACGGCCATGGCGTCATGCAGAGAGTTCTTCTCGGTCGTCGTCGTCATCCCGGAATCCTAGAACGGAACGGACGGCCGGCCGCGGCTCGCCCGCCGAGATTGGAGAGGCGCGTGCCGGGTGGGGGCTTGCGCCACGTCAAGTGTGCGCGGCCGCCCCGGCAGCGGCAAGCGCAGGCCTCGAGAGGGTGCAGCGCCGCGCCGTGCTTGACGTGGGTCAACCGTTCGCGTCGGTCGCAGTCTAAGGTGCCCATGCCGGTTCTTCTGCCGGAACTTCGAAGTAGCCCCCCCGTGAATTCGACCCCACAGCCTGCCTGCGCGCAGCCCGCGGGCCCGTTTGCCATGGCCTGGGGCCTGCACCGGAGTTCCGCGGCGCGCCCGCAGGCGGTGGGTGCTGCACTGCGCGCCTGGCTGGCCGCCGCCGTGGCGCCGGGGCCGCTGGCGGCGGAGCAGGGCCGGCATGCACAGGCGCTGGTGGCGCTGGCCGGACGGACCGAAGAGGCGCTGTCCGTCGATGTCGCGCTGCCCTTCTGCGCCTCGCACTGCCTGTGCTGCGAGCGCCAGGTCCACGTCGCGCAGCCAGCGGCGGTGCTCGACGCCTACGTGGCCGACCTCGTCGAGGAGATGGCCGGGCTGGCGCGCGTGCTGGGCCCCGGTCGCGAGGTGCTGCGCCTGCACCTGGGCGGGGGCACGGCCAACGAGCTGAGCGAAGCGCAGCTCTCGCAGGTGGTGGACGGCATCGAGCGGCA
The DNA here is from genome assembly GCA_016790395.1 of Rubrivivax sp. Classification (GTDB taxonomy): domain Bacteria; phylum Pseudomonadota; class Gammaproteobacteria; order Burkholderiales; family Burkholderiaceae_C; genus Rubrivivax. Next base: position 13,002 of record JAEUPH010000241.1, read on the forward strand.
CTGCCGTCTGCCCGCTGAAGCCCTGCTCTCTGCCGACTGCGACCCCCGGCGCATCGGCTGGGTGCAGCTGCATGCGTTGCGCGGCCTGGGCTTCCGCGAACTCACCTTCGGCGTGCTCGACCTCGACGCGGCCGTGCAGGCAGCCATCGGCCGCTCGCACACGCCGCAGCTGCTGGGCGATGTCTGCGACATGGCCCGCGAATCGGGCATCGGCTGCATCGAGCTGCGCCTGATGGTCGGCCTGCCGCGCCAGAGCGCGGAAGGCTGGCGCCGCACGTTGCGACAGGTGCTGGCCCTGGCGCCCGACCGCATCTCCATCGGCCGTTACCACCACCAGCCTGCGCTCGTCGCGGGCCAGCGCGACATCGACGAGGGCGAGTTGCCCGACGCCGCGCAGACGCGCGCGCTGGTGTGCGTCACGGCCGAAGTGCTCGGCGAGGCGGGTTACCGCTGGCTGGGTGCCGACCACTTCGTGCTGGAGTCCGACGAGCTGGCCCAGGCGGCCGAGGCCGGCCGCCTGCGCTTCGGCCTCGGGGGTTACAGCGCGCTGCCGCCGTTGCCGCAACTGGGCCTGGGGGTGGGGGCCGTCAGCGACATCGACGGCCGGCTGTTCTGGAACGAGGCGGCCCTGGCGCTGTGGCACGAGCGCGTGCGCGCCGGCGAATCCCCGGTGGTTCACGCCGCCGTGCCCGACGCGGCGGCGCTGAAGCGGCGCGCCGCCGTGGAGCAGTTGCTGTGCAAGCTGCACTGCGCACTGCCGGCAGACATGGCGGATGCGGCTCGCTGGGCGCCGCTGGTCGCCGAAGGGGCCGTCGAACTGGGTGAGCAGACGCTCAAGGTTACCGAAACCGGCCGTGCCGTGCTGGCCGAGGTCTGCGCACGGTTCGCCGCCGACGCACGGCCGCTCAAGGGGTCTTCAGCGTCCAGGCGATGAGGGTGGTGAGCTCGGCGTCGCTGATCCTGTCGCGGCCCACGGGAAGCATGGCCAGCGGGCCCCAGACGCCCTTGCCGCCCTTGCGCACGACATCGAACAACTTCTTGGGTGCGTCGGGTTTGCCCTTGTACTTCACGGCGATGTCGTGCCAGCTGGGGCCCACCAGCTTCTGCTTGGCCAGGTGGCAGGCCACGCAGGTGCCCTTGGCCGACAACGCGTCGGACGCCAGCACGGGCACGGCGGCAGCCAGGCCCACCAGCACGGCGGACACGAGCAGGTTGCGCCAGACGGACATGGTCTCTCTCTCCTGATACTGCTAGGAACCGACCGCACTGTGCCGTCAGCGCCATGGGCGCGTTCTGCTCTGGCTCAAGGTCCCGGCGTGTCAGGGCCGCCGCGGCATGCGCCAGGGCAGCATCAGGCGGACAGGCAGCGACACCACGCGGGGCAGGTCCAGGGTCTCGTGCATGGCGACCGTGGCTTGCCCGAGCATCGTGCTGGCGACCGTGGCACGGGCGTAGAAGGGCGTGTCCTCCAGGCTCTGCACCAGCCTGGCCGGCGCCTGCGGCTCGCTGCGCATGGTGCGCGGCAAGCGCCAGGCCGTGCGCGGCAGGGCGTGCCGTGGCGGGGCCTCGAACGCATGGGCGCTGCCGTCCGGCGCGAAGCGCTGCGCGATGACGCGGTCGTCACCCTCACGGGGGCGCACGTCGTAGATGACGGCCGTGCTGCCGTCGCCCAGCGTGGCACGCGCCCAGTCCCAGTGACGGAAGGGACGGTCGATCGGTTCGTCGCCTTCGTTGCTGTCCAGGTAGGCGTGGCCCTGCCAGCGCAGGGCCGGCTGTTCGAACTCGACTTCGACGCGCGAACAGGGCGCGATCGGCCCCCAGCGGTGGCGGCCGCCGGCGTCCAGCGCCGTGACGAATCGGCTCAGCGCCTGCGGCACCAGGCGCACGCGGCCGCGCACGCGATGCGGCCAGGGCACGGCGATTTCGTCGATGTCCACCACCAGCGCCTGGCCGTCCCAGCGCAGCCGGCTGGGGCCGACGCGGAACTCGTGAGCGTCGCGCGCCATCCAGCGCCGGCCGCGTTCCGTCATCGTCCACCGGCGCGCGCCTTCGCCGTACAGCGCCACGTTGATGGCGCAGTGGTTTTCGGGGTCGGCCTGATCGGAACCCGGCCCGCCACGGCGGGCGAAAGCGTAGTAGGGCGAGAAGACGCTGCCGACGAAGGCGATGACGGTCAGCCCGTGGCGGCCGTCGTCGCTGAGGGCGTCGAAGTACCACCACAGGTAGCCGCCGCGAACGACCGGCTGGTCGAAGCGAGGTGCGCCATCACCGTCTCGGCCGCCCTGAGGCCTGACATCGCCGCCATCGGCACGCCCGGCCCCGGATGCACGCTGCTCCCCGCCAGCACCAGGCCCGGCAGCCGTGTCGTGGCACCGGGGCGTCTGAACAGGGCCATCCAGCCATGCGTCGCCGTGCCGTACAGGCCCCCGCCCGAGCCCGGGAAGAGGTGGCTGAAGTCCTGTGGCGTGGTCCGCTGCCAGCTCGGCGCCGAGCCCGCTTCGGGCGGCACCGGATCCAGCCTCAGGCCGCAACGGCGCAGCAGCGCCAGGGTGGTCTGTTCGCATGTCTGGATCTCCAGCGGGTCGGCGGCGACGCGGTCACCGTTGGGCGGGGCATTGACGAGCAGCAGCAGCCGTTCGGGCCGGCCGGGGTCGGCGGCCTCGTCGCCGCGGTCCTGCGCGCAGACGTAGACCGTGCCGGC
>JAEUPH010000261.1 GCA_016790395.1 Rubrivivax sp.
CTCGATGATGGCGTCGACGTACTCCTGCTCCTCTTTCTCGGGGTTGGTGTCGTCGAAGCGCAGGTGGCAGACGCCCCCGTAGTCGCGCGCGAGGCCGAAGTTCAGGCAGATGCTCTTGGCGTGGCCCACGTGCAGGTAGCCATTGGGCTCGGGCGGGAAGCGGGTGCGGATCTTCGCCACGTCGGGCTGGCCGGCGGCGTGGTGCGCGGCATCGCCGGGACTGCCGCCGAACTGGCGGCCGGCCAGCGTGTCGGCGGCGAGGTCGCGCTCGATGATGTTGCGCAGGAAGTTCGCGGCCGGTGCGGCCGTGGGCTTGGGATTCGACATGGTGCGGCGATTATCGGGGCCGCAGCCCGCTCACATGCCCTTGAACAGATGGGCGTAGAGCCGGCTCACGGTGAGCTTGTCGTCGCGGCCGCGCAGCGTGAGCGTGACCTTGCCCGATTCCTCGCGCTTGGCGGTGGCGATGGACTTGGCCTGCACCACCGTGCCGCGGTGCACCTGCCAGAACAGCGCCGGGTCCAGCCTCGGCAGCAACTCCCGCAGCGAAAGCCGGATCAGGTGCTCGCGTTCGGCGGTGACCACGCGCACGTACTTGTCGGCGGCCTCGAAGTACAGCACCTCGTTCACCGGCACCAGGTGCACCAGGCTGCCCACCTGGGCCTGGATGACCTCCAGCCGCGGCTCCGCCGCCGCCGGCGCCGCCTGCAGCAGCCCGCGCAGCTGTGCCAGCGCCTGGGCCAGCCCTTCGCCCTGCGGCACCCGGGCCGCCAGCCGGGCCTTCAGCCGCGCCACGCAGCCGGCCAGGCGCGTGCGGTCCACGGGTTTCACGAGGTAGTCCACGGCCTGCGCCTCGAAGGCCTCCAGCGCGTGGTCGTCGTAGGCGGTGACGAAGACGATGAGCGGGAAGGGGGTGCCTTCGGCCCAGTCCTCGGCCAGCGCCTGCGCAGCCTCCAGGCCGGTGGCACCGGGCATGCGGATGTCGAAGAAGCAGATCTCGGGCTGCAGCGCCAGCGCCTGTTCAGCGGCCTGCAGGCCGTCGCCCACCTGGGCGACCACCTGCAGTTCGGGCCACAGCGCGGCCAGGTCGGCGCGCAAGCCGGCGGCCAGAAGCGGTTCGTCTTCGGCGATGAGGCAGCGCGCAGCGTTCATGGCGATGGCAGGGGAAGTCGCAGGGTCACGAGGGTGCCGCCGTCGGTGTCGCCGGCGGCGGCCAGTGCCAGCGTGGCCCGCCCGCCGAACAGCGTGGCCAGCCGCGTGCGCACCTGCTCCAGGCCGAAGCCGGTGCCTGCGGTGGTGGCTGCGGCGCCCGGGCCGACGCCGGTGTCCCGCACCTGCAGCTGCAGCATGTCGCCGTCGCGCCGGGCCGAGACGGCGATGCGCCCGCCTTCGACCTTGGGCTCCAGCCCATGCTTGATGGCGTTCTCCACCAGCGGCTGCAGCAGCAGCGGCGGCACCGGCGATGCACCCAGTTCGGGCGGCAGGTCGAAGGCCACGGCCAGCCGGGGCCCCATGCGGATGGCCATCAGCGCCAGGTAATCGTCCAGGTGGCGGAACTCCGTGGCCAGCGCGTGCGAAGGGCTGCGCGAAGCCGACAGCGAACTGCGCAGGAAGGCGATCAGCCGGTCCAGCATCTCCTGGGCGCGGATGGCGTCCAGGCCGATCAGCACGCGCAGGTTGGCCAGCGTGTTGAACAGCATGTGTGGCTCCAGCTGGCTCTGCAGCAGCTTGAGCTGGTGCTCGGCCGCTGCGCGCTGCGCGGCCTCGGCCTGCGCGCGCGCCATGGCCAGGCGCTCGATCATGGTGAACACGAACACCGAGACGGCGGTGCCCAGCACGCCGAGCGTGAGGGTGACCCGGGTGCTGCCCTTGCCCCAGTCCAGCAGGCTGGGCGATTCGCGGCCCAGCAGCAGGTCGCCGAGCTGCATGCCCAGGGCCGGGCCCAGCAGTGCGGCCACCGGCGCCGCGATGGCCACGCCACGCCAGCCGCGGCCGAAGGTGGCGGGGTCCGGGGGCAGGCCGCGCGCCCGGTACCAGGCGTCGGACAGTGCGGCGGTGGCCAGGCGCACCGAGTCCATCAGCAGCGAGCAGGCCGTGCCGATGCAGAACGAGTAGACGAAGTTGAAGCCGATGTGCCGGCTGTCCAGCACCGAGAGCAGCACGGCGATGGTGGTGCACAGGCCGGCCAGGAACAAGGCCGAGCGCAGCGCGTGCCGGCGCGTGTGCTGCCACAGGCTTTGCAGGGCGGTGTCGGCCGGTGGGTTCATGGCCGCCAGTGTCGCGCCGGCGGACTGCGGCGCCAGCGCGCTGCGACGACCGGGGGCCGGCGAGCGCGAAACGGCGCCCTCATGGCGCCAGAAGCCGGGCGCGCAGGGCTTCGACGCGCCGCCGGTTGGCGCCCATGTCGCCATGCCCCAGGCGCGAGGCCGAGCGCACGTGCACCACGCCGGCCGAGGGGTCGAGCCAGAACTCGACATCGTCGGTGTACTTCATGAGCGGCGTCGTGAACTCGGCGCGCAGGTAGCCTTCGCGCGCTTCGACGATGCGCGCGCCGGGCCAGCCCGACACCAGGCCCTGCAGCCTGGCGAACGTGGCGGCCCCGCCGGCCAGCGGCGCGATGCGGGCGCTGGCCTGCTGCGGGTGGCCGGGCCACAGCTCGGCCTGGCTGCTGACGCTGTTGGGCGTGGTGGACGGCGCGGCCAGGCGGCCATCCTTCACCCCCAGGCCCGCGGGGGGCTGGCCACGCAGCAGGCCCAGCTGCCCGGCACCCACGGCCGCCAGCACCAGCGCCATCAACGCGGCGCCGGCCCAGACCAGCGCCCTAGCGACGACGCGAACCACCGAGCAGCGAGCCGAGCACGCCGCGCACGATCTCGCGGCCCACTGCGCTGCCCACGCTGCGCATCGCCGAGCCGGCGGCCTTCTCCACCAGGCCCTCGTGGCGGCCGCCGCGCGGGCCGGTGCTGCCGAAGAGGATGTCCTTGAGACCCCCCATCAGGCCGCCACCTTCGTCGCCGGCCGGCGCGGTGGCCGGGCCGGCAGTGCCGATGGGCATGCGCGGCGGCGTGGGCATGCCGGCCCCGGGCGCGCCAGCGGCAGGGGCGCCCTCGCCACTGGCCGCGGCGCGGCCCTTGAGCTTCTCGTAGGCCGACTCGCGGTCCACCGCCTTCTCGTAGACGCCGGCCACCAGCGAGCCGGCCAGCAGCGCCTTGCGCTGCTCGGGCGTGATGGGCCCGATCTGGCTGCCCGGCGGCCGCACGAAGGCGCGCTGCGTGACGGAGGGGCGGCCCTTGGCATCGAGGAAGCTGAGCAACGCCTCGCCCACCGCCAGTTCGGTGATGGCGGCAGCGAGGTCGGGGATGGCCGGGTTCGGGCGCATCGTCTCGGCCGCGGCCTTCACCGCCTTCTGGTCGCGCGGCGTGAAGGCGCGCAGCGCGTGCTGCACGCGGTTGCCCAGCTGGGCCAGCACGGTGTCGGGCACGTCCAGCGGGTTCTGCGTCACGAAGTACACGCCCACGCCCTTGGAGCGCACCAGGCGCACCACGAGCTCGATGCGCTCGACCAGCGCCGCGGGCGCGTCCTTGAAGAGCAGGTGCGCCTCGTCGAAGAAGAACACCAGCTTGGGCTTCTCCAGGTCGCCCACCTCGGGCAGCATCTCGAACAGCTCGCTCAGCATCCACAGCAGGAAGGTGGCGTACAGGCGCGGCGCGTTCATCAGCTTGTCGGCGGCCAGGATGTTGATCACCCCCTTGCCGTCCACCGTCTGCATGAAGTCGCCGATGTTCAGCATCGGCTC
>JAEUPH010000263.1 GCA_016790395.1 Rubrivivax sp.
TCGTACGCCGCGTCGCAGCGCACCTTGAGGCCCACGCGGTACAGCCGCGGCACCATCGCCAGCAGGCGCAGTTGCACATGCGGGTCGCCTTGCGCGCGCATCGCGGCCAGCAGCTGCTGGCGCAACGGGTTGTTTTCGTCCAGCACCGGCTGCGAGGCCCCGGCCACGGTGACGGCCACCACCGGCCCGTGCGCCAGCCGCAGCACGCGCGCCTGCGCCTTGGCGATGCCGGCCCAGGCGCGCGCGAAGTCCTCGTAGTCCAGCACCGAGACCACGCGGCCCAGCGTGCGCGTGCCCAGCGGCAGGCTGGCGCGCGCCTCCTCGGCACTCTCGGGCGGGCTGCCGCCGCTGGCCGGCGCCGGGTTGCTGACGCCCTTGAAGCCCAGCGGGCGCGACAGCGCCTGGCTCAGCGCCTCGGCGCGCACGTTGCCTTCCTCGCCCAGGCCCTTGCGATAGCTGGCGCGCAGGTTGTTGGCCGCGCTGGGCAGGCGCGCGCCGCGTTCGCCGTCTCCGAACTGCACCCAGGTCTGCTCGCGCTCGTCGGTGACCAACGTGAACACACGCTCGGTGGGGCCGGCGCCATAGAGCGTGTCGCGGCGCTGCCATTGCACGTCGCCCACGCGCAGCGTCAGCTCGGGCGTGGCGCCGCTCTCGCCGCCACCGGCGCGGTGCGTGAGCGGCGCGTGCTTGAGCGCGAAGCGCTGGTGCGATTGCGCGGCATCGCCGCTGCCCAGCACCTGCGCCACGGTCTCGCCGTGCGAGGCCTGGGCCACGTTGCCGAAGACCACCACGCTGCTGCGCCGGCAAGGCGCCGGCAGCGGTGGCGTGAAGACGATCAGCCCGCCGTCGGCCGCCTGGGCCGCTGGCGTGGCGCTGAGCAGCGTGGCCGCGTGCACCAGGGCCTGGCCGTTGTCGCTGCGCTGGGCGCGGATGAGCAGCCGGCGCCCGGCGGCCATGCCACGCACATCGGCGGCCACGTGGAAGCGGTCGCCGGCCACGTCGTCGGCGATCGGCGTGCGCGCGCGTTCCAGCTTCTCGCTGCGCACGTAGGCCGCCGTCTGCCGCACCTGGGTGGCGAAGCCTTCCAGCCCTTGCCCGGCCAGCGTGAGGCTGCTGGTCTTGGCCTGCACGGCGAACTCGGCGCGCGAGGCCGTGGCGACGGCCTGCACGCGGTACAGCTCGCGGTAACTTCCGCGGTCCAGCAGCGCATAGCTGCCGGGCACCACGCCGGCGTATTCACGGTCCAGGCTGATGCTGCGCCGGCTGCGCCCCGGGAACACGCGCCCCAGTCGGCCTTGCTGCAGCTGAAGCGCCAGCTGCGAGGCGCGCTCCAGCACCGAACTGGCGCCGCGTTGCGCCGCGCCGTACACACGCGACACGCTGCCCGAGAGCACACGCAGCCCGGCACCGCCCACGCCTTCCACCACCGGCTCGTTGCGCCCCAGCGCCAGCAGCCAGGGCCCGGCCTGCGCCGCGTCGGTGAGATTGGCGCTGGCCAGGCTCTGCGTCAGCTGCTGGCCCAGCTGCACGAGTTCCACGCTGCGCGCCCCACCGGTGACCATGGCGCTGCTGGCTGCGAGCTGGAGTTCGTCGATGTCTTCGTCGCGCGCCAGCAGGCCCAGCAGCAGGGGCAGTGCGCGCGGGTCGCTGGTCAGCAGCGCCACCGTGGTGGCCGCGGGCAGCGCCTGCGTCAGTTCCAGGTGCACGTCGGGCGACAGCAGGTCGCCGGCCACGCCCACGCCACTGGCACCGGGCACGTGCGGTGCCAGCGCCAGCTGCGCTTCCAGGCGCGCCGCCGCCGCGGTGGCGGCGGCCCCGGCGACGGCGGCTTCCAGCAGGCCGGCCGTGCTGTTGCGCAGCTGGCGCGACTGTTGCGCGAACTCGGCCACCGGCGCGTCCAGCGCGCTGACGACGTTGTCGATGGCGGTCTTGAGGGCGTCGAAACTCATGGTGGCCCCTCAGCCTCTCAGCAACCGGTCGATGTCGCCGGCGTGCCGTTCGACCTCGCCGCGCAGCGCGTCCAGCCGGTTGCTGGTGTGGACGGCGATCTCGCGCGTGGGCTGCAGCAGCGATTCGGCCAGCGTGTTCAGCGCCTCGGGCACTTCCTTGGCCGCCAGCGCCCAGGCCGTCGCGCCGGCCACGGGCACGGCGGCGGCGCTGCGCGCCAGGCTGGCACCGCTGGCCACCAGCCGGCTCACGGCCATGGCGCCGTCGCGCGTCTGCTGCAGCAGGGCCAAGCGCACGCTCTCGCGCAGCAGCTGCGAGGCGTCGGCGGCGCCGACGAAGCGGTTCACGCGTGTGCCTTCGCCCTCGGCGGCGTAGATGTCGAAGTGCGGCCACTCCTTGAGGTCTTCGTCGGTGAGTTCGCCGACGGCCTTGTGCAGGTAAGCGGCCTTGTACTCGTCGGTCATGCCCGACCAGTCGGGCGCGTTGTGGCCGAAGATGGCGGCGCGGTCGCGCAGGGCGTGGATCGTGGGCTGCGAGGCCGTGTCCATGGGCGGCACCACCGAGCCCAGCGGTTCGTCCCAGGCCACGCGGGTGCGGTTGGCGCCATGGTCGGCCTGCACCTCCGTCAGTACGCGGGCGTCCCAGCGGTTGCTGTCGGCATCGGCCTCGAACTCGGGGCCCACGAACAGCAGCACGTCGCCCGGCCGCAGCTGCGTGGCCGTGCCGGCCAGCCAGGTGCTGCGCGCGCCGAAGCGCGGCGCGACGTCGGCGTCGGGCAGCGCGCGCATCGCGTTCCAGGCGGCGCGCGCCTGCAGCGGCTCCACCGTCTCGAAGACCTGCGGCTTCTCGTCCTGCCCCGGCAGGCTCTGCACCTTGAAGCCGAGCGGGATGTTCACCGCGTCGGGCACGCCGTGCACGAACACGCCGGGCTCGGGCGCCATGGCCGCCGGCGGCACGGGCGGCGTTTCCACCGAGAAGGCCAGCGCCACCTCGGCCGCCACGCCCGGGCGCAGCCGGTGGCCGATGAGCTTGCCCATCTCCTGCAGCGACACGCGCTCGGTGGCCGTGGCCAGCCAGCTCTCCTGCGCGATGCGCTCGGTGTAGAAGCTCAGCACGTCGGCGCTGCAGGCGAAGGCGTCGATCAGCGCCAGGCTGAAGTCGCCGCCGTCGCGCGTGAGCAGGGCGTTCAGCGCCGGCAGCGTGGAGTCGGACAGGCCGGCGTGCAGGCTGGCGCGGAACTGTGCCCAGTCGCCGGCGCGGTAGGGCACGGCCGGCAGGCCGTGGCGGTTGTCCACGGCCTGCGGCGTGGCGGCTTCCAGGCCGGTGCAGGCGTGGCAGTGTTCGGTGCCCTCGGGCACGTCGGGCCCGCGCGCGGGCTCGGGCTGCACGGGACTCATTGGCCACCTCCACAACGCAGGACGAGCCGACCACGCTCGCGGAAGTTCGGGTCGCCGGCCAGCTGCGCGATCTCCAGCTGGCCGATGCGGATCACGCCCTCGGCCAAGGACGTGGCGCTCGGGTTCACCAGCCGCTGGAATCGCTCCAGCCGCACCGATTCCACGCCCGGCACGGCCTGCGCCGCGGCGACGATGCTGCTGGCGAACACCGGTTCGCCGAAGCTGAAGCGGTCGGGGTGGAAGAGGCCCAGTCGACCGTCGCTCAGGCGTCGCGACGAGAGCTCGCGCGCCACCGCGCGCTGCACCTCGGCGCGCCGCGCCTGCGGCTGCACGCAGATGAACAGCTGCACGTCCAGCGGCACCGGGCGCGGGGCGTCCACTTCCAGGTCGGTGCCGGCCATGCGGAAGCGTTCCAGGTGGCCACGCAGCCGGTCTTCGAAGGGCGCGTCCACGGCGGCACCGCCGCGGCGGTCGGCGGCCACGAACACGGTGTGCCAGCTGCCCGTCCAGCGGAAACGCGCGGCGGCGCGCTGCACGTCGTGGCGGCGCTGCGCGGCGGCCTCGTAGTCGGCCGCGGTGACGGCGCGCTCCTGCGTGCGGAAGGCCTGCGGCGCGTCGCGGCGCGCCACCTCGATGTCTTCGGCCTCGGCGCCGCCGAAGGCCGGCAGCGGGTTGGCCACGCCGGTGAAGACGCCGCTGCCGGCGCTGACCACGTGCGCGATGGCCAGCGCGCCCACGTTGCCCGCCGCGCCGGCGGCCACGCGGTAGTAGGCGGCAAAGCGCGAGCCTTCTTCGGGAAGACGGCCGTTGACGCCGTCGCCGAAGCGCAGCCGGGCCGTGCGCACGTCGTCCATCTCCACCACGAAGTGCGCGTCGCCGGCCAGGCTGCCCAGCAGGTCGGGCTGCACCTCCCAGGGCTGGCGAGCCGTGGGCTGCGTGGCCGGTGCGGCGAGCAAGCGGATCTGCGGCGTGGCCTGCCGTGGGCTGAGCTGGTGCAGCGCGTTGGCCGTCCACCAGCGGTCGGGCCGCTGCGGCTGCAGCGGCAGGTTCAGCAGGGCGGCCAGCTCGAAGCCGTGCGACAGCGCGCGTTCGCGCAGCGTCGGCCGCCAGCGCAGCGGCCAGGGTTCGCGCGCGGGCGTGTCGCAGCAGCCGCCGGCATCGGCCGCGCGGGCGAAGCGGCCGGCATTGGCCGGCACGGCGCCCAGGTCTTCGCCGGTGTTGGCGGGGTCTTCGGCGTCGCCGGTGGGCGAGTGGCCCTGCTCCACCAGCACCACGTTGCCCAGCACCAGGCTGATGTCCAGCCCCGGCCGTTCGGCCACGCCCAGGCACAGCGGGAAGGGCAGTGCGTCGGCGGCGTCCCACTCGAGCTCGGTCACCGGCAGCGCACCCGTGAAGGGCACGGGCTCGAACAGGCCGCCGGCCGGATCGACGGCCGTGCGGACGTCGACGAGCCGCACCACGTGGCGCCGGCTGCGGTCGGCATCGGCTTCCAGGAAGGTGCCGGGGCTGCGGTGCTCGACGAGCACGATGAAGTCGCCCGGCGCCAGGCCCGTGGCATGCGTCTTCACCGTCGCGCGTGTGGCGCCGCGTGGCAGGCTGCAGCCGAGGTCGCCCCAGGTGTGGAAGCGCAGCGTGTTCAGGCGCTGGTGCAGCGTGTGCGCACGCACGGTCTCGAAGACCAGCGCGCCGGCCTGCCGTGCCGCGGCTTCCTCGGCGCCGGGCGCGACGGCCGGCCCCAGGCCCGGCGTCTTCGTCAGCAGCCGCGTGCGCGCCGGCAGGGGCACGTCGTCGCCGCCCACCGCCAGGTGCACGAAGGCGCGGGCATTGGCGCCTTCGTGCAGCCGGTAGTCCACCAACCGCGCGTGGCGGCGCACGCTGATGCGCTGGCGCGCCGTGGCCAGATAGGCTTCATTGGCCACCACGTCCTGGCGGTAGCTCAGCTGGTCGGCGGCATAGGCCAGCAGTTCGACGAGCGTGACACCCACGTCGGCCGCGCTGCGCTCCGTCCAGCCCGGCGCCAGCAGGCTGATGCGGTCCAGCATCAGGCGGCGGAAGCCGGGGTAGTCCTTGGCCAGGTAGTCGATCTGCGGCTTGCTGCGCGGCTCGGGCGGGCAGGCGCTCGTGTCCTGGCAGTCGAATTCGCTCGGGCATTCGACCTTGAAGCTGAACTCGATGCCGGCCAGCAGGGGGTCGAAGCCGGGCGGCGGGCGGGCGTCGTCGGCACCCCTCACCAGCAGCAGCCGGTAGCGGGAGAAATCGCCGTTGCTGCTGGTGCGCACGACGAGCGTGCGGCTGGCGTCGGGCAGCGTGGCCAGCATCGCCTGCAGCGACGCTTCGGCCTCGGGCAGCGCGGCGTTGGCCAAGCCGGCCCAGAGCACGCCGACATGGCCGATGCGCGTACCGCCCGTGATGCGCACCTGCCCGCGCCCCAGCGCGCCCGGCGCGTCCACCGGCGGCGGCGCCAGCACCAGGCGCACCAACAGCGTCTGCTGGCGCGGCGTACCGGCGGGCGCCGCCTGGTCCAGCACCTCGATCCACTCGATGGCGTGCGCCGTGCCGGCGCGCTGGATCAGCTCCAGCCGCTGGGGCAGGCAGCAAGGTTGGCAAGTCATGCCGCCTCCCGCAGGGTTTCCCGAGGGAGGCGAGCCCCCGCGGGGGGTGGCGAGCGCCAGCGAGCCTGGGGACTCATGACACGCTCCCTGCGCTGAAGTCGAAGCGCGCTTCCTGCGCGCTGCGGTCGCGCAGCACCACGTACTGCACCGTCACCTCCAGGCGCGCATCCACCGGTTCCACATTCACCGCGCGCAGCGCGATCAGGTGCCCCAGGTGCTGCTGCAGCGCGCCCTGCACCAGCACCTGCGTGGTGGCGGCCAGCGTGCTGCTGTTGGGCTCGAACACCAGGCCCAGCAGGCCGCTGCCGAAGTCGGGCCGCATCACGCGTTCGCCGGGTGCGGTGAACAGCACCTGCTCGATGAGGTCGCGCAGGTGGCCGGCTTCGTCGGTCTGCGCCGTGCGGCCGGTGGCGTCGATGTGCCAGGGATGATCGAGGTGCGGCATGGCGGGTACCCCTCAGGTGGCCAGCACGCGCGGCTGCACGGCCACGACGTTCAGCCCCGTGCCCGTGGGCACGCACACCGCCGTGCTGCTGGCGGTGAGCACGGGTGCGCCCCCGGCCTTCACGCGCGTGGCCGCCACCACCCAGTTGCCGGTGACGCAGGGCGGGCTGCTGGTGCTGGCCAGCGAGCAGCCGGTGATGCCGTAGGGCGAGAGCTGCGTGACCACCGGCTGGCCGCTCAGCAGCACGCGCGGGAAGGGGCTGATGGGTTGCGCCGGGCCGGCGTGCGCGCACAACACGGTGGCGCCGAGGTGGAGGACGGGTGCGGGCATGCGCGTCGCTCCTCAGGTGACCTGCAGGGCGCCGGCATTGACGTCGACCATCGGCCCGGACGCCATGCTGATGACCGCGCCCCTGCCGTTGTTGATGACGATGCCGATGTCGCTGATGGAGATGCTGGCGCCGCTGGCCGTCTGCAGCAGGATGCCACCGGTGGGGCCGGGCACGTCGCTGATGACGATGCCGTTGCCCAGCTGCGTCTGCAGCGTCACGCCGCTCACGCCGGGCGGCACCAGGTTGCCGAGCACCGGCTTCTCGGCGCCGATGCCCCAGAAGACGCCGGTCCAGATGGGGTAGTCGGGGTCGCCGCGCTCGAACTCCACCCACACGCCGGCGCCGATGGGCGGCACGCTGAACATGCCCATGTTGGGCCCGCCCACCGGCAGGCAGGGCTTTGCCCAGCTGAGCACCATGTTGCCGCCGACGTCGGGCACTTCCACCTGCAACTGGCCGACCATCTCGGGGTCGATGTTGTTGCGAACGGTGCCGCGGTACTTGCCGAAGAAGGGTCCTGCGCTCATGGTGTGGGGCGGGTTCAGACCGGCACGGCCGGCACGGTGGACAGGAGCCCGTTGCGGGCGAGCTGGAAGCCCTGCTTCCAGCTGCCGCGCTGGATGTCGTGGCTGACGCTCTTCACGTAGTACAGGCCGTCGAAGGGCAGGCCCGCGCCGCGCACGCCCACCAGGCCGCGGCTCTTGAGCACGCGGCCGTAGCGCAGCACGTCGAGCTGGCCGTTGCCGAACACGGAGTCGCTGTTCTGCGTGGCGTGGGCCAGGCCGCGCATGAAGGCGGCGCCGGTCGTCAGGTGCGCGGTGTGGTCCAGCTTGCGGATGTTGGGCGGCAGCGGCGGCACCACGCCCAGCGGCGGCGCCAGCGGGTTGATGTCGGGGATGGGCACCGGGATGCCGGTCTTGCTGACCGATTCCTGGAAGTACACGACCGGCAGGTCCTTGCGTTCGCGGTCGAAGCTGAACTGGATGCTCTCGACGTTCGTGAGCCCGTCCATGCCCGTGGTGAGCGCGGGCTGCGGCACGCCGATGCGGATCTCCGGGCCCCAGTAGGCCGTGCTGGTGCCGGCCGCCGGGCCGGGCGAGAGGTAGAACACGTGGCCGGCCTCGCGCGCCAGCTGCTGGATGTAGGCCAGGTCGCTGCCGCGCTGCAGCGGCACGGTGCGCGTGGGCAGCGGGGGTTCGTCGGCGAGCGACGGAATGACCATCGGAACAACGCCCAGCGCCGCGTACTTGGCCAGCACCGTCAGCACGCGCAGCGAGGGCGGCATGGCGGGGTAGGGCAGGCTGGGGAAGTCGACGATGGCCATCAGCGCCGAGAGGTCCTTGCCCTTCACCACCAGCTGCCCCACGCCGCCGGCGCCGGGCACGGTCTCGACATGCGTGGCCACGCCGTCCACCAGCGGCTCGGTGCGCCCGGCCACCACGCCCACCAGCACCACGCGCATCAGCGGCACGCTCCCGCCACCGCCCGACAGCAGGAACAGCGTGCGCAGCGGTGAACGCGGCGGCAGGTCGAAGCTCATCTCGAAGCCCGAGGGCGTGTCGCCCGAGCCCACTTCCACCTTCACCGACGCCAGCGCCTCCACCACCTCGCGCGG
>JAEUPH010000275.1 GCA_016790395.1 Rubrivivax sp.
GCGTTGGCCGTGGGCGTGCGCAGGTACCACTGGCCCGCCACGGGGCCACCGGTGCTGCCGCTGACGGCCGGGCCGGCCAGGTAATAGGGGTCGTTGGGCGGGGTGTGGCGGCGGACGCGCTGCACGGGCTCGACGAACTCCACCTCCGGATCGGCCTTCAGCAGCGCCACCAGCGCCGCGCTGCTCATGCCCTTGGCGCGTACCACCTGCGTGTTCGCGCCCACGGCATCCCCGGCCTCCAGCGCGCGCCCCACGCGCTGGCCCAGCGCCGTCGCCCGGCCGGACAGGGCGCTGCGCACCGCCGCGGTTTCGGCGCGCGACGACAGCGCATGCTGTCGCACGCTCGTGGCTTCGGCCTTGAACTTGACGATCACCTCGCCGGGCACCGGCGGCAGGGCCGGGCGCGCGGCCTGCAGCGGCGCGGCCGCCAGGACGAGGGGGCCGAGCAGCAGCCGGCGCAGGAACGTGCGGATGTTCATCGGGCCAGTGTAGGGGCCGGTTCCGTTGCCAATGCGTTGGAAAGGGCCGGCAGCGGCCCGGTTTCTCCTCAACATTGTCAACAGGCGTTGCCCCGGGTTACGCCGTTTTCGGGCCTCTGCCCCGCTTCGCGGCCACCCAGCGAAAAGGCCCGCTCGCGCGGGCCTCGGGCTTCAGAGGGGCGGGCGTTCAGCGCGCCATCACCTGCACCATCTCCAGCACCTTGTTGGAGTAGCCCCACTCGTTGTCATACCAGGACACGACCTTGATGAAGGTCTTGTCCAGCGCGATGCCGGCGTCGGCGTCGAAGACGCTGGTCATGGCCTCGCCGCGGAAGTCGGTGGAGACCACCTTGTCCTCGGTGTAGCCCAGCACGCCCTTCATCGGGCCGGCGGCGGCGGCCTTCATGGCGTTGCAGATGTCGTCCCAGCTGGCTTCCTTCACCAGCTCGGCGGTCAGGTCCACCACCGAGACGTCGGACGTGGGCACGCGGAAGCTCATGCCGGTGAGCTTCTTGTTCAGTTCAGGGATCACCACGCCCACGGCCTTGGCGGCGCCGGTGCTGCTGGGGATGATGTTCTCCAGGATGCCGCGGCCGCCGCGCCAGTCCTTGTTGCTGGGGCCGTCGACGGTCTTCTGCGTGGCGGTGGCGGCGTGCACGGTGGTCATCAGGCCGCGCTTGATGCCGAAGCTGTCGTGCAGCACCTTGGCCACGGGCGCCAGGCAGTTGGTGGTGCAGCTGGCGTTGCTGATGATGGCCTGGCCGGCGTAGCTCTTGTCGTTGACGCCGTAGACGAACATCGGCGTGTCGTCCTTGCTGGGCGCGCTCTGGATGACCTTCTTCGCGCCGGCGTCGATGTGCTTCTGGCAGGTGTCCTTGGTGAGGAACAGGCCCGTGGCTTCCACCACCACGTCGGCGCCCACGTCGCCCCACTTCAGCTCGGCCGGGTCCTTCACCGCGGTGAGGCGGATGCGCTTGCCGTTGACGATGAGCGTGTTGCCGTCCACCGCCACCTCGCCCTTGAAGCGGCCGTGCACGCTGTCGTACTTCAGCATGTAGGCCAGGTAGTCGGGCTCGAGCAGGTCGTTGATGCCGACGATCTCGATGTTGGGGAAGTTCTGCACGGCGGCGCGGAACACCATGCGACCGATGCGGCCGAAGCCGTTGATGCCGAC